>NZ_JBFUFS010000004.1:0-371690 GCF_056403335.1 Rhodobacter sp. P2_H5
GGCCTTGTATTTGTAGAACGTCGCCGAGCTGATGCCGTGCTTGCGGCAGACCTCCACCGTCGGCGATCCGCTCTCCTGCTCCTTCAAAATCCCAATGATCTGCGCTTCCGTAAACCGCGATTGCTTCATTGTCCGTCTCCTTGCGTGGACGGACTCTACCAAAATCTGGAGGAGGTTCACGGGCTCAGGTCAAAGTGAGGAAACTTGCCAAGAAGGGGTCTAAATTTAAGTCAGTACTGCTGACGTATAATGTACATTATGTTATTTCTTTAGTTTGATAGCCCTGAGCCTTCTCTCAAGAGAAGGCAAGATAATATTTGCCCGCTCATAGGCAACCTGCCTCGCTTTACTATGTAATACTTAGATCGGATAGAAGCTTTCTAACCGACTCTCGCCAGGTCTTCTGGGATGCAAGTAATTCCCGAACTTGAGCCGCACGTTGGAAAGACGCTTCGCGATCGGAAAGCACTCGATTGATGTGTTCTGCCCAACGATCCAATAGATTCTGCCTCTCGCCGGACATTGGAACGACCATGCGAGCAGCTTGTTCTGGAGGCAACACTTCATTCAGTAATTGGCCCAGTCCGCTTTCTCCACTGATCAGAACAGGTGTTCCAGCGACAATGGCTTCTAACCCAACCAAGCCAAACCCCTCGGTCATGGATGGCATTAAGACTAGACTGGCTCGCCGCAAATCCACCCGCAAGCGTTCATCAGATGTCGTAAAGGTTCGAACAACAAGCTTGAGTTCGGCTGCTCCTTCTTTACCCAGTAGCGCATCCCTAAGGTCGTCCGCGCTTCCCGGTTGGGCTCCGCGGATGACAAGTTCAAGGCGGGCGAGACCGGGCGCACGCTCTTTGGCTGCCTTCGCCACGGCCATCGCCGCAATGTCCAACCCCTTGAGAGTCACATCTTCTGCTCGCCCTATGAGAAGAATTTGCCAAGGATCGCCAATCGGAGCAACTCGCGGCTCCATGTTGATTGCATCGAAACCTGGGTCAAAACGTAGCGGCGGCGGAACTTCGGAATATCCTGCAAAATATGTCGAATATCTGCCATGAAGCCGTGGCCCGACGGCGATAACTCGATGGGCTTTGCGACCAAGAGCTTCCTCGATCTCGGTGCGCTCCTGTGCTCGGACACTCGACTCGTCCTGCCGGTCTAGCTTGTATGCCTCGATTTCGTCTGGTGCCATGTGAACGAAATGAAGCCGGCGCGCGGTTGGATAGTGATCCGCTGCTAACGCTGCCGCCGCCGGACCAGTGATCCTGCCGTGACCGATCAGAAAATCCGGGTAGAAGCCTTCGAAATCTGGCGGCTTTCGCATAAGTCTTTGTTCATCGGAGAACCCCGGATCGCGGTTTGCCTCGATCAACGTGACATTTTGCTTCACCGCCTCGATCTTCTCGGCCTCCGAGGCCTCAAGCACCAGACAGGCGACCCGGAGGCCTGCTTTTGAAACAGCAATGCAGAGTTGGCGGTTGAATGTGCTCAGCCCGCCACGTCCCGAAGACCACTCCGTGGCCACCGCAAGCACGGAGACCGGCTTTACGGCACCATCGGGCTGTGCCTTGTTTTCTTCGTGGGGCGCATGAGCGCTCGTTGCGGTCTTGCCATCCGCGCCCATTAACTCGTTCCGGACCAGCACATTGTCCATTCCACTGATGCTCGTCGGTATCCGTGGGAAATGATAGGATAGGGAGGAGCCTAGTTCTCGGCAGGACTCCTTCCAACATTGCAGGAGATCGTCGATCGTAACCGGCTCGGATTCGTTCTCACATCCTAAATAGACGTTCAGATAGTGCCTGGCTTTTTCCATATCTCCAGCCAGGAACTCGGTCAGCGAGAAAAGCCAAACGCAGCTTTCGCCTTTGGCCAAATTGAATTCGCCGGGCCATCTCGCGAAGACTGCGCGCGCGCATTTCACGTCCCGAGCGGCGAGCGCCGCTATCGCCGCCTGCATATATAACGCGAAGTATCTTGGATATGCCTCGACCCCAATCATGGCCAGTTTAATGGCGCCCTGATAGTTTCCGGCTGCAAATTGTGTCAAAGTATCAAGCAGAGGTTTTTGCATCCCAGTTATCGGCCAGTCGTGGATGAGCTCCACCCGATCAAGTCCGATGGTCAAAAGGATTGCGCTCTCGACCAACTTGTAACCGTTTGACACGTTTCCAATTCTACCCGAACCCTCGCGCAGCAGCGTCACCGCCTCTTCAGATTTGCCGTCCCGGGCGAGGAGTTCGCCGGCCGCCTGGTAGAGCGAGAAAAGGTTCTGTGTCGGCGGCACCKTCTTGATGCCCTCGCGCAGCAGCGTCACGGCCTCTTCAGATTTGCCGTCCCGGGCRAGGAGTTCGCCGGCYGCCTGGTAGAGCGAGGAAAGGCTGCCGATGTTCGGCGTCTTGATGCCCTCGCGCAGCAGCGTCACSGCCTCTTCAGATTTGCCGTCCCGGGCRAGGAGTTCGCCGGCCGCCTGGTAGAGCGAGRAAAGGYTCTGTGTCGGCGGCACCKTCTTGATGCCCTCGCGCAGCAGCGTCACSGCCTCTTCAGATTTGCCGTCCCGGGCGAGRAGTTCGCCGGCCGCCTGGTAGAGCGAGAAAAGGTTCTGTGTCGGCGGCACCGTCTTGATGCCCTCGCGGGCGGCCTTGATCGCATCAGGGATTCCATTGATCTGGTACTCCGCCTGAATTCTTAGAACCCATGCTTGAGCAGGTGAGCGGGGGCCGGTTGAACGGCGCAGATGCGGTATTGCCAGACGCGTATCATTTGGATGACCTCGGGCCAGTAGGCACCGGGCAAGATGGAATTCCAACCCAACTGCACCGCGATCCTTCAACAGGGCCGACAACAGGGTAATTCGCTCATCACGCTCTTGCGGGTCCGAGGGGATCGGGCTGACAAAGTTGTATTGGTTTTTCAGGTGCGTCTCGAAAAGGCTGGCGATCTCTCGGAGATCCTCTTCGGACTCTCCAAGGGTGAAGTGGTATCTTGCTTCGACAAACCGCTCGCCGAGGGCTTCCGGGCGGCCAACCATTTCCTTCGCGCGAAACGCTGTCGCGAAGAACCGTCCGGCAATGAGATGGGCTTTGCGGCGCTGTGTTGCCGACACCTTCGTCAGCAATGTGTCTCGAATAATCGGGTGAGTATGGTAGTGCCCGGAACGGAACTCGATGATGTAGCGGGCCAGCAACTCGTCTCGAGACGTCTCCAAATCAACGCCACCTATGGCAAGGGCTTCTAGCACTTGGCGGCGAAAGGGCTTGCGCAGCACGGCGATCCGCTTCATCAGAAGTCCGGTTTTCTCGTCTAGTTGTTCGACAGCTCGCTCCAGAACACTCGTTTCGAAATCGCGCAGAAGTCTTGGCGAAACCTCTCGATCTCGGGCCTCCCAAGTATGCGGAGCGAGGCCGATCAAGAAATCCAAGCCTTCTCTGCCGAGGGCGGACACCAACAGCCGGATCGCACGAGCGTTTCCACCAAGCCAAGACGCCACATCAGCAATCCGATCCGGCGGGATCGCCTCTAATCTGTCATGTTCCCGCAGCAGGGCAACGAGATAGGCCTGTGCATCGCTTGGTTGAAACGGATTGAGCGTGACTATCTCGCTGTGCTCGGTCCATCGCGATGGGGTGAACTCTTGGCTAGACAATAGAAGAAGTTTGCCCGGAACAGATGTAGCTCGGGATATATTCTCTAGTATGCCTGCTATCGTTTTATTGCGAAGCAGTCCGCCGGAGGGGCTAATAAGACGCTGCGCTTCGTCGATCACGATTAGCCGTGGGCGTGTTAATAGCCTTCTGAAAATCTCTGCAGGATCTCTTCCTTCGTTAATTGCATCTGCAACTTGGGTATCGCCGGAACTCTCCAGATGTTCTGCAATGATAAGGAGCAGGTCATCGACAAGTGAGGTTGCTGCTTCTGGACAGTCGAAGTAAACGATCGATGCAACACCAGATTTGTCGCTCAATGCTCTCATGGCATGCATGGCAATTTCGGTCTTTCCCAAACCGGGAAACCCTTGGATGACAGCCAGAGGAGAACCGGTCTGCCACCAAGCCTCGACCAGCCATTCGACTAAAGCCGAGTGTTGTGCTCCAAACAGATGGTCTAGCAACTGTGCACACGCATTTCAGGTAGATCACCCCAAGTCCTATTCACCCTGCAAATGACAATCTCTGAAATTCCTCCCTGATACAAGGTATTGTCAGACCGAGCCTATGATAGGCGGCTAGTAAGGAACGCGTCAACACGGTACAGCGTTCGTGAAGCAATTTGCCTAAAACGGTGGTTTTCGTGCGCCCTCCGGCTTTCACACAACGTCAATGGTTTAGCCGAGACAGAACCCCCAGACAAAACTGGGCCAGTTCCGACACGTTTTTGACGCACGTGCACGACGAGCACGCCGACCTTGCGCAAGCTGCCGTCCGACTCGGCGGTCAGACGTCTTAGAAGGGGTCAGACCAGAAGTTCGCTGCGGGATGTACGAAGGTCGGCTATGGGCCGGTTGCGGACGTTACGCGAAGCTGGTCAACTGCTAGAAGCAAACGGGGTTGTCCGAAGGGCGGAGGGCGTCCCCAACCCGATCTTGCGCGTGATCGAGTTTCCATCCCAGGGACATGGACTCGGCCGTCTTGGATCTCCAGCAGCAACACATACCTGTCGAGTTGGATTCGAGTGCGGACCAAACGGAACCTCCAGAAAGATCCGGCGGGTCCAGGGCACTTCGGCAGCCCCTCCTTCATCAATGCGACGCAGGCATGGAAAGGTCTGGTGGCAGCGGAATGCCGACCCCTGAGGACGACGCCGCTTCCGATGCGCAAGGGGTCTTGGGCGGCCTTCTGCGCTTGGTTCCACCTTTCCTTCCCTTGCCGGATCGACGAAGGTCACAGGAAATCACCGATCGGAGGCGGGATGTCGACAGCCATGCTCTTCCAGGTTCTGAACATCCTCGGTACCTTCGTCTTCGGGCTCAGCGGCGCCATGGTGGCGGTCCGGCGCAGGCTGGACATCTTCGGCGTGCTGGTCCTGGCCGTGGCGACGGGCGTCGCGGGCGGCATGCTGCGCGACATGGCCCTGGGTGCGGTGCCGCCCGAGGTCTTGGTCAGCCTCTGGCCCATGGCCGTGGCCAGCCTCGCCGGGCTCTGCGTCTGGTTCTTCAAACCCCTGATCGAGCGGCTGAACCGCCCCGTCATGCTTCTGGACGCTGCGGGCCTTGGAGTCTTCACGGTCGCCGGATGCCGCAAGGCGCTGATCTTCGGCCTCGATGCCCCGGGAGCGATGCTTCTGGGCGTCATGACGGCCATTGGTGGCGGCATGCTGCGCGACATGATGGTCGCAGAGGTGCCGCGCGTCCTACGCGAAGAGGTCTACGCCCTGGCGGCCTTCGCCGGGGCGGCGGGTTATTGCCTCGGCCTCTGGCTCGGGGTGTCCGAGACCCTGGCGGCGGGGGGATCGGTGCTTCTGGCCTCGGGGCTGCGCATCGCCAGCGTGCGCTTCGGCTGGAAGCTGCCCCGCCCGCCCAAGGCCTGATCGCGGCCCAAATCCAGAAATTTCCACTACAAATTTCAAACCGCCCCTCCGGTCGGCTTAGTCTTGGCCGAGAGGATTTGCGGGAACATGCACATGACGAACGACATGGTTCATGTCATGGAATGGCACAATGGCGACAAGAGCCTGTCGCCCTTTTCACAGGCCGAGATGCGCCGCCGCGCAGACCTCGTCCGGGCCTGGATGGCAGGCCACGAGGTTGATGCGGTGCTCTTCCTTTCGGATCAGGCCATCGGTCATCTTTCGGGCTGGCTTCGCCCAGCCCCCGGCCGGAACCGCGGCCTGGTCCTGACCCGGACGGACTCGACGACGATTTCGGCCGCGATTGACGAGGGTCGGGGCTGGCGGCAGAGCTGTGGCGGAAACCTGACCTATACCGACTGGCGGCAGGATAATCACTGGCGCGCGGTCAAGCAGTTGTCGGCGGGGGTCCGGCGCTTGGCCCTGGAGTTCGACGTGGTCTCGCTGGACTTCCGCCGCTTGCTGGATGCCGCCCTGCCAGGCGTCGAGATGGTGGATATCGGCGCGGCGGCCCGCGCGATGCGACGGATGAAATCGGCCGAAGAGATCGCCTTGATCCGCAAGGGGGCCGCGATCTGCGACATCGGCGCCCGGGCGGCCATGGCCTGCATCCGCCCAAGCGTGACGGAATACGAGGTCGCACGCACTGCGTCCGTGGCGATGGACCAGGCCCTCGCCGAGGCCTTCCCCCTGATCGAGCTGGCGGGCGTCGCCTGGTTTCGCTCCGGCATCCACACCGACGGCGCGCACAGCCCCTCGACGGCCAAGCGGATCGGGCGGGCGAGATCCTTTCCCTGACCTGCGCGCCTTCGCTCTTCGGCCAGGTGGCGAGGCTGCGGCGGACAATGGCTTGCGGCCAGATGGACGAGGCGCGCCTCGTCCATCTGGCGGAAGAACGCCGCCGTCCATGCCCGGGGCCTGGCCCTGATCTGCCCCGGCGCCGCCTGTGCCGAGATCGGAGCGGTCTTGAACTAGATGTATCGCGGCTTCGGCCTTCTGACGCGCCGATCGTGCCGGGTGCTGAGCCATCTCGACGGCCACGAGGACCTCGGCGCCGAGCTGGTGCCGTGCATGGTCGTGGCGCTGGAGCCGATGGTGATGCTGCCCGAGGGCCATCCGGGCGCGGACGGCTACCGGGAGCAGGACAGCCTTCGTCGGCTACTGGAGGGATGACAATGCAGCCCATCCCCGAAAATGGGCGCGACCAGACCTTGGCGCATAGTCCCTCGTGGCCCTGAAATTGGCAAACCGCCTTTGCTACGTTGCGGATGAGGAGAGCCGGGGCAGTCAGGCCAGAATGCTAGTCCCGGAGAATGGTGGCACAGGTCAAGGCGGACACCCGAAACCAAATTCATCCGTCCTGGATTCAAAAGGGTGACCCCAAATCCGAGCAGCCCAAACGAGATCCCGGGCTCGGCTTCAACAGCGGCAAATATCACTCTATGAGCGCGAAGATCCGCGAAAAGCGAACGGGACATTCAGTCATAGCCTTTCACAGACTGTTGGGGGCGGGGCCAAGCAATCGCGTGACGCAAGGTCAGAGGCAACGGCTTCGGTGAGCGCCCGGGGTAAGCCCAAGCGTCAGGCCGGCATTGGAAGGCGGCCACGCCGGAGGGATTTTGGCACTTGCTCCACCCGGAATTCAACCTGGCTCGTCGCATTACGGATGCGGCGGATCTGAGCAATGTCGATGTAGCCTAGCAGGCCGATTGAGCCACCGTCTTTAACCGCGGTGAGCCGCGCGAGGTCGTGGCGCGGGCCTTTAAACGAAAGCGCTCCATCGCTCCAACGTAATTGGATCACCACGGTGGCCAGAACATCAAGGCGATCCACAAGATTGCATCCAGTCGTACATTGACCGGTGAGCCCAAAGACCCGAACGCCACAATCCGCAACCCGCCTTCCGACCAAGACCATAACAGGGATATGAGCGACGGAGCCCGTTTCGGGCGCATGGATGGCACCTCAACGGCGGTGCGGGTGAGCGATGCCCAAGTACGCAGTCCGGCATTGGAAGGCAACTCCGTCCAGCCAAACCCAAACTCTGCAGCTGAAAAATTAACCGGGGTGATGGGGCTTCCATGCCAGAGGCCATGACGCCGTCCTCCAAGGGTCTGGGCAAGGTCGGACAGGTCTTCAGACCGACTGACGGAAGGCCTTAAGAAGGACTGTACTGACCCGAGCAGATGACCGACGCTTTCACGCGGAATGGAGTGAGCTTCAGCGATGACGTCTCGAAAATCCGCAACGGTGATACAGAGGGCGGCGTGAAGGCAATGCTCCCCAAAATGCCGAAAAACCTGCCTCAGGCCCAGCTATGCGCATGAAAGGCGTCAAGGTGAAGGGCTGCGAGCCCCAAGTTAGATGATAATGATTCCTCATGACCTGAACCGCGGCATATGCAAAGGCGCTCGTCCATAACCACCCTCGAGCGACAGCCCCCTTGCAAGACCATGGGTGCGGAAAACCATGGGGGGATGATAGGGGGATAGTGGGGGGATCGGTCCGGCGGTTCGGCATGGCCTGACTCTATCCGCAGCGATGAAATCTGGCGCGTGCTTTGGGGCCGATGGCTTCGGACAAGCCGAAGACTTTGCCTGCGAGGTCTGGCCAATCGGCATGGTTTTCCGATTGCCTTGCGATGTAATCCACCCACGTCAGAGCCCCAGTCAGCAGGTCTTTGCCGTAGATGGTTTCAACCAGCCAACCCCGGCAGGAGGAGGCGAAGGTCAGGTTGCCTTTTCGGCGATCTTGCGGGGTTTCGACGGCGGCACTGCCGGTCACTCTTTGCATCAGCGCCAGAAGGGTTAACAAGTTCGCTCTGGAGCGCAGCGACCAATGCAGGGCCAGATGCGTGTGAAGGCCCATCCTGCTGCCAATGTCGCGGCCCCAGATGGCCACGAAGGGCTTACCCTGGGGACGGCTGCGGGTGAGTTCTGCACGCAGATAGGCTTCGCGCGACTTCTCGGAGCGGAACAGGCAATTGCCCTCGTTGTGCTCCCCCGCCTGAATCAGCGCGGTCCAGTTGATGGTGATGGCGATGTTGAGGGGCCAGCCCATTTCGTAGGCGAAGCGCGTGCCGGCTTCAAAGTTAAGACGGCGGTTCTTCTCGATCCGGCGGCGCTCTCTGGGGTGAGGGGGGTGCTGCCGCGCCTTCGGCTTGGCGGTGGCGATGACGGTGGATGACTCCCCTGCCCTGCTGCCTTCCACAAGGGTTGGACTGGCCTGCGCAGAGATGTTTTTTGCGCATACTATAAGAGGGGCTTTTGCGCCGGTTTTCTCTGCCCGTTCAAATACAGGGTTTTCTTCGAAAGCTTCCGCGCGTTTCGTCGTGAGTTTTCCCACGCTCGCGGCCATTCCCCCCTGTTCTGCGGCGGTCGCGGAATCCGACGGGGAACGACTTGTGATCGTTCCCCGCGGGCCTTGCAAAACTGTCTGGTGATCCTTTGGCCTAGGCATCCGAGCCGGCCTCGAACAGCGCCCGGATCTCTTCGGCCTTCCAGACCGTGGTGCGCGGGCCGAGCTTGGTCGGCTGGGGGAAACGCCCGTCCTTGACGCCCTGCCACCAGGTCGAGGGCGAGACGGGGATCGGGCCTTGCGGGGCCAGGATGGATTTCAACCGGACGAGGCCGGTCTTCGGAAAGGCGATAGTGTCCGACATGATGCACTCCGATGTGTGGACGTGCGATCAGGTCTGGCAGATGAGAAAATCGGATTGGGGCGGCAAAACCTCTATTTTAAGTCATTGATTTTGCATGAAACTCCTGAACTTGACGGAATCCCGACAAGGTTCCGACAGTCAGGGATCAGTCTTTCCGGCCTCTGCCAAGGCCACCAGACCATCTTTCAACAGGGCCCGGACTGCCTTCTGATCGAAGGCCAAACCCAGAAGGTCGCCGTCGGACTGGATCGCCTTGACCGCCTTGCCGATGTCTTCGGCCCCCTTCAGCCCGTATTTCCGCATCGCCATGGCCAGAACGATCTTGGCATGCGCGCGTGCCGAGGCACCGTGCAGTGGCTTTTCAGGGAGCACTCGGGGGTCCGACGGAACGGGCGGCTTGGGTGCCGCCTCGGCCAGCCTTTTGCGCCGCTCATGGATCATGCGGCGAAAGCGCTCATCGACGCTGACCGAGAAGGTGTCGATCCAGGCGTAGAAAGCATCGGCATCAATCATGGCGTCTTCGTCGTTCCGGTCGAGGCCAAGCCCATCAGCGATGGCATTGTAGCGGTCCTCCAGGAAATACAGGACCTGGTCGCCGGGATCTGAGCGCCCGTAGTGCTTCATCACTGCCGCGAAGGTGGTCTTCCGGGGATCGCGTCCCAGGGAAAGCATGGCAGCCTCAGCCAGCGTATAGCGCGCCATGCCGCGCCAATGCGGCTGATCGACCTCGCGCCCTTTGATGGCCCAGCCGCCGACGTAATCCATCGGTCGGTCTTTCTTGAGACGCGCCAAGCGTTGAGCCAGGTGACCGGCCCGGCCATCGCCATCAAACAGAAGGTTGCGGGCTGCCGTTGTGGTGGGTGGAAAGTCCTGTTGCAGTTCTTCGACCGGCAGCATCGCCAGATAGGCGCGCAGGTCAGCTTGAAAGTCCTGCAATGCCGCGGTGTACCGCTTGAAGACCTCAGGATAGGCCGGCCCGATGTTCTTGAGGGGCAGCGGCTCGGACCAGGACATCAGATCCTCAAGCGCGAAACGGATGATCCCGTCGATCATCTGGTCTTTTTCTGGCTCCGACATGCGCAAACTCCGTTTCAACGGCCGACAGGTTTGCGACCCATGCCCTCAGTCCTTGCCCTTGCGCAAGTCGTCCAGATACCCGGCCCACCAGTCCGCCATCCGCACGCGCTCCTCCCAATAGGCACCGCGGGCATAAGCCCGGCGCACCGCGTTCTCATCGACATGGGCAAGAGCACGCTCGATAGCATCGGGATGCCAGAGGCCGCTTTCGTTGGCCAAGGTCGAGAAGGTCGCGCGGAAGCCATGCGAGGTCATCTCATCCCCGCCGAAGCCCATGATGCGCAAAGCCACGTTCAGGGTATTCTCGCTCATTGTCCGCAGTGGGGTTCGCAGGCTGGGCAGGACGTATTCCCCGGACCCGGTCAGCGCCTGCAACTCATTCAGGATCTCGATGGCCTTGGCGGGCAGCGGCACCTGATGTGCGCGGCGCATTTTCATGCGCTCCGCCGGGATCGACCAGATCTTGGCCACAAGGTCGAACTCGGACCATGTCGCCTTGCGCAACTCACCCGGGCGCGGCACGAGGAGGACCAGCAGGGACAGCGCCAGCTGGGTGACCTTCTGGCCTTGAAAGCCGTCGATGGCGCGCAGCAGCCCACCGAGCCTGTCGGCATCCGTGATGGCGGCACGCGGCTTGGGCGTCGGGCGGATCAGCGCGCCTTGCAGAGAAAAAGTCGGGTCAGTTTCGGCCAAACCCACCGCCACCGCATATTTGAACACTGCTCCGATTTTGGCACGCAGACGTTTGGCGGTCTCGTGGTTGCCCTTGGCTTCGACCTTGCGCAGGCAAGCGAGGATCATCGGAGCGGAAATCTCGATGATCGGCCGCGCACCGAAGCTCGCGATAGCCATGCCCAAAAGCCACTCGGTCTTGGTCTGGGTGGAGGCCGCGCGCCCCTCGGCTGCCGCCTTTGCCATGAATTCCCCCGCCAAGACCTCGAACGTATTCCCACGCCGGGTGCGGTCCTGTCGTTGCTGATCCTTCTTGGCTTCGCTGGGATCCTTGCCCGCCGCCAGCAAGGCACGCGCCTCGTCCTTCCTGGCCCGGGCCATCGCCAAACCGATCCCGATGGACAAGAGCTTTTCCTTCCCGTCGATCCGGTACTTGAACTGCCAGAGCTTCGAACCTGTCGGTTTGATGCACAAGAACAGCCCCTCAAAACCGGAAACCTTGAAGGGTTTCTCTTCGGGTTTCAGGTTTCAGAACGCTGCATCGGTCAGTGGCATGTTGGGGGGATCGCCTTTTTCAGGCTTTTCCCGGTACCTCCGGCGATACAACCAAACCGGGGTATCTCAGCCGATCATGTCAGAGAACATCGGACAATCCGGGATCACGAAGCCCTAATACGGCAAGGCTTTCACCTGCCAAACGACAATTTCGGAGGGGAAAGTGGTGGCGAGGGGGGGACTCGAACCCCCGACCCTGCGATTATGAGTCGCATGCTCTAACCAACTGAGCTACCTAGCCAACGAGCGGGGAGGTACTGGACCCCGCATTTGGCGTCAAGGCGAAATCGACAGCCACAGACACAGTATCGGCCGCCCCTTCGCCCTAATGCGCCACCCTGGGCCGGCCCGAGGCGGTCGCGGTCACGGTCGCCTCGATGAACATCGGGTTGCCCTCGACCATCGCCTCGCGGATGTCGCGCGAAGTCGTCACCCGCAGATCCTCGGCCCCGGCCTTGCGGGCGCGGGCGCTGGCCTCGGCGACCAAGGCGGCCTCCAGCGCCGCCAAGGCCGCATCCCGGTCGGTGAAGCTTTGCAGACCCTCGGGCAGGTGGGCGGTGAAACGGCCTTCGCCGGGGCTGGAGACGAGGCCCTGCGCGCGCTGGCTCACCTGCCCCACCACGGCCCCGATCGCATTGGCGACCCCGGCGTGTTCGGGCAGGATCATCCGGCAGCTGAGCCTGTCGCCCACCGCGCCGTAATAGCTCGGGGCCGAGGCGCCGAGGCCCACGACCGGCACGCCGAGCCGCAGGGAGACCTCGACCACACCGCGATGCTGTTTCAGGCCCGCCTGGGTCAAGGGATGCCTTGCCAGGGTTTCGGCGGGGTCGTCAAAGCCGCCATCCTCGTCAAAGGCGGCTTCGAGCAGGCATTCCACGGTCTGCGTCGTCAATTGGTCCACAATGGCGCGGGCGAGGACGAGGCCATCCGCCGCGATCCGCTCGCCCGCGCCGTTGCGGCGTTTGGCCAGCAGTTTCAAAGCCTTCTCCGAGGCTGTCGCATCCCATGACGCCAGCCCGCCCAAAACGTGGCTCGCATCCGAAGGCGTCACGCCGGAAATCATCACCAGCCCCCGCGCCACCAGCCGTTCCATCGCCGCGACCTCCAGCCGCGAGGTCAGGGCTTGCGAGATCGGCATGGCCTGTGTCACCCGCGCCAGAACCGTCGCCTCGCGCGTCGAAAGCCCGCCGGTCTGGCCGGCCATCGGCAGGACGAAGCGGCCGTCGAACTCCCCGGACGTGTCCGAAGACAACCAGCGGTCCAGCGCGGCATGGACCATCGGCCCATGTTCCACCGCCAGCAATGCCACCGGGATCAGGCGGCGCGGGCCGAGCCGCAGGCCGCCGGTCAGGCCAGAGGTCACCAGATGCACCTCGCTGTCGCCGCCAAGCCCGGTGGTGCGCATCGCCACCGCCTCGACCATGGTGCGAAGGCCGCCGACACGGGCGCCCTCCGGGTCGATCTCGGGCAATCCGCCGCGCAACAGGGCCACGTCGGTCGTCGTCCCGCCAATGTCGCTGACCAGCGCATCCGGCTGCCCGGTCAGCCAGCGCGCGCCGACGATCGAGGCGGCGGGGCCGGAGAGGATCGTTTCAATCGGGCGTTCGCGCACCATGGCGGCAGAGATCAGCGCCCCGTCGCCGCGCACCACCATCAGGGGGGCTTCGATGCCCACCGCGGCCAGATGCCGCTCGCAAGCCGCGACCAGACGGTCGATCATCCCGATCAGCCGGGCATTCAGCACCGCGGTCAAAGCCCGCTTCGGCCCGTTCAGCTTGGCCGACAGCTCATGGCTGCAGGTCACCGGGCGGCCCGAAACTCGGCGGATCAGGTCGCGCGCCGCAATCTCATGCGCCGGGTTGCGGGTGGCAAAGCGGGCGGCCACGGCAAAGCCCATCACATCGCCAGAAAGCGCCGTGACGGCTTCTTCCAGCGCGGTCATGTCCAAAGGCGCCGCCTCGCCCCCGGCGTGGGAATGGCCACCGGCCAGACGCACCACCGGGTCGCCCTTCAATGCCTCGGTCAGGCCACCGCGTTCCAGATCGTCGGCGTCAAAGCCGATGAAGATGAGAGCCACCCGCCCGCCCTGCCCTTCGACCAGCGCATTGGTGGCCAAGGTGGTCGACAGCGACACCATCGCGATCTGCGAAGGCGCCACGCCTGCGGCCTCCAAGGCCGCATCCACCGCCTTGCCGATGCCAGTGGCCAGATCGGCCCGCGTGGTCAGCGACTTGGCCTTGCCGATCACCGCATCGGCGGTCTCGTCAAGGATCACCGCATCGGTATAGGTGCCGCCGGTATCGACGCCCAGAAGGTAGGCCATTCGCGCATTCCCGTATCAGGTCAAGGTGAAGGTAAAGCCAAGTCGGCGGCGGAACAGGCCCAAAGGCGACGCGAAAGGTCGGCCAGCGCCCTCATCGCGGGGCTGCCGCCCGGCGCAGGCGGTCGTTGATCGCGCGGCCCAGCCCGACCTCGGGGATGGGCGCCACGGCGATCATGCGGCCCTGCGCGATCCGGTCCACCTCGCGCATCAGATGGAAGAGGTTCGCCGCCGCCTCGACCAGATCGCCCTTGGCCGAAAGGTTGAGGTCCGCCTCCCCCGGACCAAAGCCCAGCCGCACCTCGCCGGGGCGCAGATCTGACGCCTCCAGCCGCACCGGAGCTTCGGGGGCATAATGGCTTGACAGCTGGCCCGGCGCGTTGGGCTTCGGGCCATGACCGCCGAGGGTCAGAGGCCCGGTCAAAGCCTCGACCGCCTCGGCCGGCACGCCGCCGGCGCGCAGCAGTTCGACTTGGTCAAAGACCCCGAGGATCGTGCTTTCCACGCCCACCGCGCAAGCGCCGCCGTCGATCACGGCGGCGATGCGGCCCGAGAGGCCCTCGATGACATGGGCGGCACGGGTGGGCGAGATCCGGCCCGACGGGTTGGCCGAAGGCCCGGCAATCGGCCCGCCGAAAGCCGCGATCAGGGCACGGGCCACCGGATGGGCGGGCATGCGGATCGCCACGGTCGGCAGTTCGGCGGTGACATAGGGCGACAGGCCGGCATCGGCCCGCAGGGGCAGGACCAGGGTCAGGGGGCCGGGCCAGAAGCGCGCCGCCAAAGCCTCGGCTCGCGCGTCAAACACCGCCAGACTGCGCGCCATGTCCATATCAGAGACATGCGCGATCAGGGGGTTGAAGCGCGGCCTTCCCTTGGCCTCGTAGATCCGCGCCACCGCCAGATCGGAGCGCGCATCGCCGCCCAGACCATAGACCGTCTCGGTCGGAAAGGCGACCAGCCGCCCCGCCGCCAGCAAGGCGGCAGCGCGCGCGATACCCGTGGCATCGGGGGTCAGGATCTCGGTCGTCTCCATCGTGACGCAGCGTCTTTCTTGCTGGTAACCCGGGCGGGGGTAAGCGTAAACCAGTGCTGCCATACCCCGCGCAGCCCGCCTTGTGAAGCCGAACCGGAGAAAGCGCCCATGTCCTACAAAGCCCCGCTCGCCGATTATCACCTGCTCCTCGATGTCATGGGCTTCGACCGGGTCGCAGCCACCAACCGCTTCGCCGATGCCACGCCCGAGACGGTCGAGGCGATCCTGACCGAGGCGGCGCGCCTTGCGGAAACCGTGCTCGCCCCCCTGAACCGCGCGGGCGATCTGCACCCGGCCCGGCTGGAGAATGGCGTGGTCCGCGCCTCGCCCGGGTTCGCGCAGGGCTTCGCAGCCCTGGCCGAGGGCGGCTGGATCGGCATCTCCGCCCCGCCCGCCCATGGCGGCATGGGCCTGCCGATCACCCTTGCCACCTGCGTCAACGAAATGACCGGCTCGGCCTGCCTGGCCCTGCAGCTGAACCCCCTGCTCACCCAGGGCCAGATCGAGGCGCTGGAACATCACGCCAGCCCGGAACTGCAGGCGCTTTACATCCCCAACCTGATCTCCGGCGCCTGGAACGGCACGATGAACCTGACCGAGGCGCAGGCCGGATCGGACGTCGGCGCGCTCCGCGCCCGGGCCGAACCGCTGGGCGACGGCACCTATGCGGTGACGGGCGAGAAGATCTTCATCTCCTGGGCCGATACCGATTTCTGCGCCAACACCTGCCACCTCGTCCTCGCCCGCCTGCCCGACGGGGCGGAGGGGACGCGGGGCATCTCCCTCTTCCTCGTGCCGAAATTCCTGCCCGATGCCGCGGGCAACCCCGGCGTGCCCAACAGCCTGAAGGTGGTGCGGCTGGAACATAAACTCGGCCTCCACGGCTCGCCCACCGCCGTCATGGCCTTTGAGGGGGCCAAGGGCTGGATGGTGGGCGCGCCGCACAAGGGGATGGCGGCCATGTTCACCATGATGAACAACGCAAGGCTGGGTGTGGGGATGCAAGGCGTCTCCTGCGCCGAGGCGGCCTTTCAGCAGGCGCTGACCTATGCGCAGGAACGCAAGCAAGGCAAGACAGCCTCGGGCGAGGCGGGGATCATCGGCCACGCCGATGTGCGCCGGATGCTGCTGGAGATGAAGGCCGAAACCTTCGCCGCCCGCGCGATCGGTCTGGCCTGCGCGGTGGCCATCGACATGGGGCGCGCGACGGGCGAGGCCGCCTGGCAGGCGCGGGCGGCGTTCCTCACGCCGCTCGCCAAGGCCTACGGAACCGACACCGGCCATCTGGTGGCGCAGCTCGGCATCCAGGTCCATGGCGGCATGGGCTTCATCGAGGATACCGGGGCGGCGCAATTCGCCCGCGATGTCCGGGTGACCGCGATCTATGAAGGCACCAATGGCATTCAGGCGCTGGATCTTGTCGGGCGCAAGATGATGGATGACGGCGCCATGGCCTTCACGATCCTGGACGAAATCGCTGCCGCCGCCGAAAGCGCCGCTGCCGACCTCCGCGCACCCTTGCTGCAGGCGGTCAGCGCCCTGCGCGCCGGCACCCAGACCCTGCTCGCCCAGAACCCGCTGGACCGGGGCGGCGCGGCGGTGGCCTATCAGCGCGCCTTCGCGCAGGTTCTGGGCGCGCATTTCCACCTTCTGGCGGCGCAGAAAGACCCCAACCGCCTGCCCCTCGCCCGCTTTGCGCTCACCAGGCTCCTGCCGCGCCACGCCGCCCTTCTCGCCGAAGCGCAGCAGGGGTCCGCTGACCTGTACGACCTGACCCCGGAGGCCCTTCTCGCGTGAGCGACCCTATCACCACCCCCTTCCCCGACGCCCCCGGCGAGTTCCAGTCCATCGAGGTCGCCCCCGGCATCCGCTGGATGCGCCTGCCGCTGCCGATGGCCCTGGACCATGTCAATGTCTACGCGCTGGAAGAGACGGACGGCTGGACGCTGGTCGATACCGGCCTGTCCTCCAAACGCACCAAGGCGATCTGGCAGGGGCTGATGGCGGTCACACTCGCGGGCAAGCCGGTCACCAGGCTGATCGTGACGCACCATCACCCCGATCACATCGGTCTTGCCGGCTGGTTCCAGACCCAGGGGGTCGAGCTGATCATCCCGCGCACCGCCTGGCTTTACGCAAGGATGCTGACGCTGGACGAACAGCGCGCCCATGTGCCCGAGGCGGTGCAGTTCCAGATCCGCGCCGGGGTGGACCCCGAAGCCATGGCCAGCCGCGCCCGTGAACGGCCCTTCAACTTCTGTGACGTGGTGGCCCCCATGCCGCTCGGCTTCACCCGGATCGGCGAAGGCTCGATCCTGCAGGCCGGCGGGCGGCGCTGGCTGGTGCGGCTCGGCCAGGGCCATGCGCCCGACCACGCCACACTCTGGAGCCTCGATGACGCGGTGATCCTTGGCGGCGACCAGTTTCTGGCGACGATCACCCCCAACATCGGCGTCTATCCGACCGAGCCAGAGGCCGACCCCCTGACCGAATGGCTGGCCTCGTGCCGCGGCTTCCGCGATCTGGCGCGGGGCGGCGATCTGGTCCTGCCCGGCCACAAGCTGCCCTTCACCGGCCTGCCCCTGCGGCTGGAGCAGATCCTGACCTCGCACAGCGATGCGCTGGACCGGCTGGCCGCGCATCTGGCGACCCCCACCACCGCCGTCGATTGCTTCGGCACCCTCTTTCGCCGGACACTCGGGCCGCAGGACTTCGGCCTGGCCCTGGCCGAGACGGTGGCCCATCTGAACTGCCTTCTGCAACAGGGCCGCGCCCGGCGGGCCATGGCGCCCTCGGGCGCCTGGCTCTGGCACAGCGCCACCGGCTGAGGCCCGCTGCCCGACGCCGGAACAGGCAGCGCCGCACCAGGCCCGCGCACAAGCGGGTGCAAGGCCACTTGCCCCCGTGACAGGCCCGCACTTATCGGCTAAGGGCAAGACAAGGGTTTGAGAACCTTCAACGGTTTGACAGGATGAGGACTGGGAAGATGAGCGACTACGTTCCGGGCAAAATGGACATCCGCGCGCAGGAAAAGACCTTTGCGGGCTTTATCCGCATGGTGTCCTGGGGTGCGGTGATCTCGATTCTCGTCCTGATCATCATGGCACTGGCCGACGCCTGACCCGGTGCGCCGGGCCTTCCGGCGCCTGTGCCACCACAATCTGATCGATATATTTTCACGGGTGACCTCATGCTGCGCCGCCTCTTTCCTCTTGTCGCGGTGGCCTCTCTCGCCGCTTGCGGAGCCGACCACAAATGGGCCAGCGATGAAGAAGTGGCCCGCGCCGCCTATTCGCCCGGCCCGCCGACCTCGATCACGCTGATCACCTCGATCAACGGGCGCACCGGTTCGGGCGCCCACAGCGCCCTGCTGATCAACGGCAGCCAGCGCGTGCTTTATGACCCCGCCGGCACCTGGGAGGTCACCAACGGCCTCGCCCCCGAGCGCAACGACCTGCACTACGGCATGACCCCCCCGGTGCTGGAGGCCTACCGCGCCTTCCAGGCCAATGGCGTCTTCTATGTGATCGAACAAACCGTTTTCGTCAGCCAGGCCGAGGCCGACCATGTGATTGCCGCCGCCGTGGCCAAGGGCTCGATCCCCAAGGCCTATTGCTCGAACTCGATCTCGACCCTGCTGCATGACGTACCGGGCTTCGAGAATGTGAAGACCACCTTCTTCCCCAAGGCGCTGGCCAACGAATTTGCCAAGGTGGCGGGCGTGCAGCGCAGCGTGGTCGAGGGGACAATCTCGCCCGACGCCGATGTCATGCGCGGCGTGGATTCGCCCGTGGGACTGCCGCCCCGGACCAATTGATCGGGACGAACTGATCGGGACGAACTGACCCCGAACGGTCCGGCGCCCGCTCGAAGGGCCGTCGGACCGGACGAAGCCGGGCGAGCACCCGGTCTTGGCCGCCCCGCCTTAAGCGCCGGGCGTGCCGCAGGAAAGGAAGGGCACTTGCGGATCTTTGGCGTGATTCTGGCAGGGGGTGAGGCGCGTCGGATGGGCTCCGACAAGGCGCTGATGCCGCTGGCCGGAAAGCCCCTGGTCCGCTGGGTCGCCGAACGGTTCGCCCCGCAAGTCGAGACGCTGGCCCTGTCCGCCAATGGCGACCCCCGCCGCTTTGCCGACCTCGGCCTGCCGGTTCTGGCCGACGAGATGCCCCCCGTCTCTGAACCTTCTGCCCCCACCCATCGCGGCCCGCTGGCCGGTGTGCTGGCCGGCCTGCGCTGGGCCGCCCCGCTTGGGGCCACGGCGCTGGTCTCGGTCCCCTGCGACGGCCCCTTCCTGCCGCCCGACCTCGTGCCGCGCCTCTGCCTTGCCGGCGAGGGCGGACTGCCCGCCTTGGCAGAAAGCGGTGCCGATCTGCACCCGACCTACGGGCTCTGGCCCATCACCCTTCTGGAGCCTCTGGCCGCCTTTCTGGCCTCCGGCGCTGTGCCGCGCGTCCGCGATTTCGCCCGTGCCCATGGCGCCGCCACCGCCCGCTTTCCCGAGGGCACCTTCCTCAACGCCAATAGCCCCGAAGACCTCGCCCGGATCGAGGCCGCTCTCGCGGGGTCGGCGTGAGCGCCCCGCCACCCGACAGCGCGCCGCGCATCCGCTACAGCATCCACCTCGGCCTGCCGCCCGCCCTGATGCCAGAGGCGGGGCGGCTCTACTGGCAGGCCTTCGGCGGCAAGCTTGGCCGGGTCATGGGGCCGGAAAGCCGGGCGCTGGCCTATCTGGCGCAGGCGATGCGGCCCGACCACGCGCTTTACGCCATCTCGCAGGAGGGGCGGCTTCTGGGGCTGGCCGGATTCAAGTCGCCGGAGGGCAGCTTCGCCGCTGGCAATGCAGCCCAGATGCGCGCGGTCTATGGCGAGTTCGGCGGCTTCTGGCGCGGCCATCTGATGGGGCTTCTGTCGCGCGAGATCGACGACGAGAACTTCCTGCTCGACGGGCTTTGCGTGCAGCCCGATCTGCGCAGCATGGGCCTTGGCACCGCGCTGATGCAGGCGATCAGCGCCGAGGCCCGTGCCCGCGGCTATGCCAATGTGCGCCTCGATGTGGTCGATACCAACTGGCGGGCCCAGGCGCTCTACCGCCGCCTTGGCTTTGTCGAGACCCGGCGGCAAAGCATCGGGCTTTTGCGCCTGGTCTTCGGCTTTTCCTCAGCAATCACCATGCTGCGCGGGGTTTAAGAGGCCAGCGCCCCCGCCCGCACCCACCATCCGGCCTCGGACTTGGCAATCTGGGCCGCCGCAGCCTCGGCCTGCGCGGCGGTGGCGAAAAGCCCGAAACAGGTGGCGCCAGAGCCTGACATCCGCGCCAAAAGACAGCCCGTCTGCGCCGCCAAAGCCGCCACCACGCGGCCGATCACCGGGGCCAGCCCCTGCGCCGGCGGCCCCAGATCATTGCGGCACTGGCGCAGATAGGTGGCGAGCGCCGCCGCATCCGGCCAGACCGCAGGCGTGGGCAGGGCCGGATGATCGCGCCGGGTCAGGGCGCGAAACACCTCTGCCGTGCCAAGGCCGATGCCAGGATTGGCCAGCACCACATGCACCTCGGGCAGCGCCAGGGGCGCAACCTCCTCACCGATCCCCGCCATCCGCGCCGGGCGGCCAAGCAGACACACCGGCACATCGGCGCCAAGCGCCAGCACCTCCGCCGCGCCGGGCAAGGGGCAGTCCCACAGCGCCGCAAGCGCCCGCAAGGTCGCCGCCGCATCGGCCGAACCGCCGCCTATCCCCGAGGCCACCGGCAGATGCTTCTCCAGCGTAATCCGCGCGCCCTGCCCCGATCCGAAGGCCGAAGCCGCCCGCAAAACGAGATTGTCCGGCCCGGCCCCCAGTCCCGCCGCCTTGGGCCCGGTGATCCGCAGGCTCAAAGCCTCCGCGGGCTCAACCGTGATCCGATCGCCGAAATCGGCAAAGGCCACCAGACTGTCGAGCAGATGATAGCCATCCGCCCGCCGCCCGGTCACATGCAGCGCGAGGTTGATCTTGGCCCGCGCCAGCTGCGTGAAGGTGGCCTCAGCCGCCATTGCCATCCGCAGGTGCGGGAGCAGGCACAGGCGCCGCAGCCTTTTCCTCCTGCAGGACCTGATCCAGCCCCACCTCCAGCTTGTGGCGGATGCGGGCGGCGTCCTTGTCCTCGGGGTGGAACGACAGCGCGCGGTGCCACTGATACTCCGCCTCGCGCTTGCGGCCCGCCATCCAGTAGACGTCGCCCAGATGGTCGGTCACCACCGGATCGACCGGCATCAGAAGCGAGGCCTTCTCCTGCGGCTCGACCGCCTCCTGATAGCGGCCAAGGCGGAAATAGGCCCAGGCCAGGCTGTCGATGATGAAGCCCTGGTCGGGCGCCGCCGCCACCGCCTTCTGGATCATCGCCAGCGCCGCATCGAGGTTCTCACCCCGGTCGACATAGCCATAGCCCAGCTCGTTGAGCAGGCGCGGCTCGTTCGGCGCCAGCGCAAGAGCAGCCTTATAATCGGCCTCGGCGGCGGGCCAGTTGCCCTGCTGGAACTCGCAGCTGCCGCGCCGGTAGTAGAAGGGCCAATCCGCCGCCACCGGCTTTTGGATCAGGGCAATCGCCTGACCATAGACCGGAATCGCCAGATCGCAGTGATCTTGCCGGCGCAGCACATCGCCATAGGCCGACAGGACGGCGCTGTCCTTCGGGCGCTTCTCGGCCAGCGCCTTGAGCAAGGCCGCCGCATCCTCGACCTTGCCGGCAGAAAGCGCGGCACTGGCCTGGCCCACCACCGCCGTCGGATAGGCGGCATCGGTTTCGGGCACTTCGGCATAGGCCTTCATCGCCAGATCGTATTGCTTCAGCTTCTCCAGGATCCGCGCCGTCATCAGCTTGGCATCGGCATGGTCGGGCCGCAGGGCCGTGGCCACCCGGGTGTTGAGGAGGGTGAACGTGTCATCCGCCTGATCGGCCAGCGCGGTGGCCAGGGTGAAGAAGGCCTCGGCCAGCCCCTCCTGCGGGGTGCGCGCCACGTCGAAGGGCAAGGGCGCGCCTGCCGCCAGCTTCATGCGCAGATCGGCCAGACCGTCATCCAGATCGGGCCCATAGATCTTGTCCAGCAAGGCCACCGCATCGGGGCCGCGCTCCAGGGCGCTCAGAATCTCGACATGGGCCAGGATGCCGCGCCGCAGGCCATTGACCGCCTGCGCCCGCGGGTCCTCCAGAAGCTTCTCGGCCCCTTCGTAATCGCCGGTCTGCGCCAGGGCGAGGGCCTTGTGGTAGAGGCCGAACGCCTCCATCCCCGGGGTCGCGATGATCTTTTCGAAGCTGGTCAGCGCATCCGACATCTTGCCGGTGCCGACCTCGGACCAGGCCTTGACCAGACCGTCCATCAGCTGGCCGATGGTCATGCCCTTGGCCTGATCCTGCAGAACGGCGGCGAAATCGTCCTTCTGCGCCGCGGCGGTCAGCAGGATCATCGAGCCGGTCTGGCTCTTGGCCCCGGTCGCGGCCAGATCGGCCGCCGCCTTGGCCGCGCCGGCCAGATCGCCCAAGGCCATCAGCGTGGTGGCCTGCCCCTCCAGCAAGGCGGGGTTCTGCGGGTCGTTCTGCAGGGCGAGGGCAAACCACTCCGCCGCCGCCGTAAAATCATGCATCGCCACCGCCTGACGCGCAGCGAGATAGGCCCCGGCGCCATCGGGCAGATCGAGCGGCTTTTCCTTGGCCGAATCAGCCGCCGGTGCGGGGGTGTCTTTCGCGGTGGTCCCCGCGTAAATCGGGCCGCTCACCAACCCCATGGCAAGGATCAGGGCAAGGCTCAGGGTCGGACGCGGCATATGGGGCTCCTCCAGCAATGGACAACAAGCTAGTGGGCTGCGGCCCGAAGGGCAATGCGGCCCGGCGCAATTCACGCCGGGCCGGGGACGCACGTTTCAGTGAAGCGCCGTCTCAGCCTCACATATTGGGATAGTTCGGCCCGCCACCGCCCTGCGGCGTGGTCCAGACGATGTTCTGGCTCGGGTCCTTGATGTCGCAGGTCTTGCAGTGGACGCAGTTCTGGAAGTTGATCTGGAAGCGCGGGTCCTTGCCGGCTTCCGAGATCACCTCGTAAACCCCGGCCGGGCAATAGCGCTGCGCCGGTTCGGCATATTCCGGCAGGTTCACCGCGATCGGGATCGTCGGGTCCTTCAGCTTCAGATGCGCCGGCTGGTCCGGGTCATGGTTGGTGGCCGAAAACGCAATATTGGTCAGCCGGTCGAAGGACAGCACGCCATCGGGCTTGGGATAGTCGATCGGCTTGAACTTGGCCGCCTTGCCGGTGGCCGCCGCGTCGGTCTTGCGATGGCGCAGCGTGCCAAAGGCGGTCAGGCCAAAGGTGTTCAGCCACATATCGAGGCCCCCGCCCAGCAGCGAGGCCACAAGCCCATAGTTCGACCACAAGGGCTTGACGTTGCGCACCTTCTTCAGGTCCGCCCCGATCGCCCCGCCGCGCACCTCGGTCTCGTAAGCCGACAGCTCATCACCCCGGCGCCCGGCGCGGATCGCGTCAAACGACGCCTCGGCCGCGGCCTTGCCCGACAGCATCGCATTGTGGTTGCCCTTGATCCGCGGCACGTTCACCAGACCCGCGGTGCAACCCAGCAAAGCCACGCCCGGCGCCACCATCTTCGGGATCGACTGCCAGCCACCTTCCGAGATCGCACGGGCGCCATAAGCCACCCGCTTGCCGCCCTTCAGAAGCTCGGCCACCATCGGGTGATGCTTGAAGCGCTGGAACTCCATATAGGGGTAAAGATAGGGGTTCTCGTAGTTGAGGTGAACGACGAAGCCCACATAGACCTGATTGTTTTCAAGGTGATAGATGAAGCTGCCGCCGCCTGCGTTCTTGCCTAGCGGCCAGCCCATCGTATGGGTCACCCGGCCTTCGTGGTGCTTGGCCGGATCAATCTCCCAGATTTCCTTCATGCCAAGGCCGAACTTCTGGGGCGATTTGCCTTTCGACAGGTCATATTTCGCGATGACCTCCTTGGCGAGCGACCCGCGCACCCCTTCCGACAGGAAGACATATTTCCCCGCCAGAACCATGCCGGGTTCATAGGACGGGCCGGGGGTGCCATCGGCCTGCTTGCCGAACTCACCGGCCACCACGCCGCGCACCTCGCCCGAAGGCCCATAGACCAGTTCCGAACAGGACATGCCCGGGAAGATCTCGACGCCCAGACCCTCGGCCACCGTCGCCATCCAGCGGCAGACATTCGCCATCGAGACGATGTAATTGCCGTGGTTGTTCATCAGGGGCGGCATCGGCCAGTTCGGGATCCGCATGTGGCCAGCCGGCCCGAGGATAAAGAAGTTGTCCTCATGCACCTGGGTCTTGATCGGCGCGCCCATCGTGCGCCACTCCGGCAGCAGCGCATCCAGCCCCGCAGGGTCCAGCACCGCGCCCGACAGGATATGCGCGCCGACTTCCGAGCCCTTCTCCAGCACCACCACCGACAGATCGGGGTCAAGCTGTTTCAGGCGGATCGCCGCCGACAGGCCAGAGGGGCCCGCGCCCACGATGACCACGTCATATTCCATCTCTTCGCGCACGATGTCCTGTGCCATGATCATCTCCTGCAAAAGCGTCAAAGTGTCCTTGCCCGATGGCGTTGAACGCGTCAACGCTGCAGCGCAACGAAAGGCTGAAACCTTGCAGCACCGCCGCAAGATTCTGTCCCATGCGCGACAATGCCCCGCTTATTCGCGGCCAGCCCCCTTGCAATCTGGGCGAGATCGGGCTTTCTAGACACCTTATGCAAGGTCATGGTCCGGGAAAAGGGCCGTGACCTTGTTCTTTGAATGAGTGGGCCGATGGAAAAGATTCCGATGACGCGCGCAGGGTTCACCCTGCTGGACGACGAGCTGAAGCAACTGAAATCGGTGGAACGCCCCGCCGTGATCCGCGCCATCGCGGAAGCACGCGAGCATGGCGACCTGTCGGAAAACGCCGAGTACCATGCCGCCCGCGAGAAGCAGAGCTTCATCGAGGGCCGGGTCAAGGAACTCGAAGCTGTCCTGAGCCGGGCCGAAGTGATCGACCCGTCGAAATTCTCCGGCTCGGTCAAGTTCGGCGCGACCGTGGTCGTCTCCGACGACGACTCGGGCGAGGAAAAGACCTTCCAGATCGTGGGCGAGGTCGAAGCCGACCTGGAACGCGGCCTCCTCAACATCCGCTCGCCTCTGGCCCGTGCCCTGATCGGCAAGGACGAGGGCGATTCGATTGAGGTCAAGACTCCGGGCGGTCAGAAGAGCTATGAAATCGTGAGCGTCCGCTTCGTCTGAGCGGACGAGACGGGGCAAGAATGCCGAAACCTGCGCAAGAAATTCCGGACCTGAACCGCTTGCCCCTTGGCGAGGCGCGGCCTGACGCGCTCGATTGGGCGGGCGGCGCCTTCAGCCTGTTCTGGCTGCTGGCGGTCGGGATCTACGTCTGGTCGGGGCTGAGTGGGGCCGGTTTCATCGGCATCCTGATGACCCTTCTGGTGGTGATCCTGCCGCTCGGCCTCTGCTGGTTCGCGGTGGGTTCGTTGCGCGCGATCCGCAGCCTGCGGGCCGAAGCTGCGCGCCTGCAGGCCGCGGCGGACCAGATCCGCGTCTCCTATGCCTCGACCCAGCAGCAGATCGCCGCCGCCCGCACCACGCCGCGCGCCGAAGAGCCTGCCGAACGGCAAGGCAGCGCCGGCGCCTTCGCCTCGCGCCGCAACGGCACGCTGACCCAAGCCTCGTCCGACCGGCGCAGCGTGATGGCTGCCCCCCGCCCCACAGCCCCGGGCGAGGACCAGCCCGGCCTGGCGCTCGGCACGCCGCTGGAGGCGGAGGCGGCCCCCCTGACCATGGCCGATTTCCTGCGCGCCCTGCATTTCCCCGAAAGCCCCGACGATACCGAAGGCTTCCGCGCCCTGCGGATGGCGCTGGCCGACCGCACCACCGCCAAGCTGATCCGCGCGGCACAGGATGTGCTGACCCTCCTGGCGCAGGAAGGCATCTATATGGACGACCTCGCCCCCGACCGCGCCCGCCCCGAGCTCTGGCGCCAGTTCGCCGCCGGCGAGCGCGGCCGCACCATCGCAGGCCTCGGCGGCGTGCGCGACCGCTCCTGCCTGGCGCTGACCGCCGCCCGGATGCGCGAGGACACCGTCTTCCGCGACGCCGCCCACCACTTCCTGCGCAGCTTCGACAAGGCCCTGGCCGCGATCGA
Source organism: Rhodobacter sp. P2_H5 (assembly GCF_056403335.1). Lineage (NCBI taxonomy): Bacteria > Pseudomonadati > Pseudomonadota > Alphaproteobacteria > Rhodobacterales > Rhodobacter > Rhodobacter sp. P2_H5. Next base: position 26,091 of record NZ_JBFUFS010000004.1, read on the forward strand.
ACCGCGCGCCTCGGATGGCGAGCTCAGCACCCTGTCCGACACCCGCACGGCGCGGGCTTTCATGCTGTTTGGCCGGGTCACCGGGACCTTTGATTGAGGCCTTTGGCCTGCGGCATCAAGCGCCGGGGGTTTCACACCCCCGGACCCCCGTGGAGTATTTGCACAGAGGGCAAAGGGGCGCGGTTTTTTTACTTGATCCGGCTGACCACATAATCAGCGAGGTCTGAGAGGACCCCGCGCAGCGGATGGTCGGGGAGTGCTGTCAGCGCCGCGCGGGCCTTGGCCGCCCAGTCCAGCGCCTCGGCGCGGGCGGCGTCCAGCGCGCCGCTTTGCGCGAGCAGGGTGAGGGCATGGTCTAGGTCGCCGTCGCGCTGGTCGCCCTTCTCGATCACCCGGGTCCAGAAGGCGCGGTCCTCGGGGCTGGCCTTGGCCACGGCCTTGATCACCGGCAGCGTCACCTTGCGTTCCCGGAAATCGTCGCCGGTGTTCTTGCCGATCTGCGCCGAGGAGCCGCCGTAATCCAGCATGTCATCGGCGATCTGGAAGGCGATGCCGAGCGCGTCGCCATAGTCGAACAGCGCCTTCACATGCGCCTCAGGCGCGCCGGCGATCACCCCGCCGACCTCGGTCGCGGCGGCAAAGAGGGCGGCGGTCTTGCCGCGCACCACCTGCAGATAGATGCTCTCGTCGGTTTTCAGATCCTGCGCTGCGGTCAGCTGCAGGACCTCGCCCTCGGCGATCGTGGCCGAGGCATTGGCGAGGATGTCCATCACCCGGAAGGTGCCGGTTTCGACCATCAGCTGGAAGCTGCGGGCGAAAAGGTAATCGCCGACCAGGACCGAGGATTTGTTGTCCCACAGGAGGTTCGCCGTCGGCCGCCCGCGGCGCTGGGTGCTTTCATCCACCACATCGTCATGCAGCAGCGTGGCCGTATGGATGAACTCCACCGTGGCGGCCAGCTTGATATGGTTGTCGCCCTCGTAGCCGCAGATCCGCGCGGCGGCGAGGGTCAGCATCGGGCGCAGGCGCTTGCCGCCGGCCTCGACCAGATGGGCTGTGACCTCGGGGATGCGGGGCGCGTGGCGCGAAGCCATCCGGTCGCGGATCAGAAGGTTGACCGCCGCCATATCCTCGGCCAGCGCCTCGGCCAGCGCATCCTGCGGCTTCAGATCGGCACCCTTGTTCATCGCGTTCATCGCTTTCCCTATCTCTCGACATGGGCCCCGGCACACCTTAGATCTGGCCCATGCGCTTGCTTTTACGCACCAATGACCCGACCCTGATCGCCTTTGCCCAAGCCCTGCTTGCGGGCGAGGGTATAACGGCCTTTGAAATGGACGTCCACATGAGCATCCTGGAGGGGTCGAGCTTTCTGCTGCCGCGCCGGTTGATGGTGGCGGACCGCGACCACTTTCTGGCGCGCAGCGTGTTGCGCGACAACGATTTTCCCGCCGACACGCTGCCCGCATGACCAGCGACCCCGCCTTCGCGCTGACCCATGACGCCTTTCTGTGCGGGCGCCTGCACCTCTGGCAGCCGCGCAAGGGCTACAGGGCGGCCACCGATGCCGTGCTGCTGGCCGCCGCCTGCCCGGCGGTTGCGGGGCAAAGGGTGCTGGATCTGGGCTGCGGCGTCGGGGCGGCCTCGCTCTGCCTCGCCACCCGGGTGCCCGGCCTGCAGCACTGGGGGCTGGAACTGCAGGAGGATTACGCCGCCCTCGCCCGCCGCAACGCCGCCGAGAACGGCGTGGCGCTGGAGGTGGTGACCGGCGATCTGACCGCGATGCCCGCTGCGTTAAGGCTCGGCTTCGATCAGGTCATCGCCAACCCGCCCTGGTATCCGCGCGGCGGCTCGCCCTCGCCGGTGGCCGGGCGTGACACAGCACTCAGGGCCGAACTTCCCTTGGGCGAATGGGTCACGGCGGCGGCGCGGCGGCTGGAGCCGGGCGGCTGGCTGACCATGATCCTCGGCGCCGATGGCCTGCCCGAGGTTCTGGGCGCCTTGGGCACCCGCATGGGCTCGGCCGCGGTCCTGCCCTTGGCCGCGCGCGAGGGCCGCGCCGCGCTGCGGGTGATTCTGCGGGCGCGCAAGGGCGGGCGGGCGGCCTTCCGGCTCTTGGCGCCCCTCGTCATCCACCAAGGCCCCGCCCATGACGGCGACCGCGAAAGTTACACGCCTAGGGCGAACGACATCCTGCGCAATGGCGCGGCAGTTTCGGCAGAGTTTAGCTGAATTCTTGGCAAAGCGCCGCCGCGCCATGTGAAGAATTCGTGACAGACTCGGAAAATCGTGTTGCAGTGGGATTCTTAGAAACAGACATAGGAGGTTCCCCATGAGCGTTGCTTCACATGTGACTGAGCTGAAGCGCAAACACGAACACCTCTCGACCGCGGTCGAAGCGGCGCAGCGCCGCCCCGCAGTGAACGATCTGGAAATCGCCGAATTGAAAAAGCAGAAGCTGAAGCTGAAGGAGGAAATCAGCCGGCTGACGCAGTAACCCCCTTGCCGCCGGCGCGGGCAGCGAGGGCTGCCCCGCCGGTAATCGCAAGCGCCGAAAGGCCAAGGGTCGGACTCAGTTCCGCATGGCCCGTGACGACCAGAACCAGCGTGGACAAAAGCGGTGCCGCATAAGACAGCGTGCCAAGCATTTGAATATCCCCGCGTTTCATCCCGACATCCCAGGTGAAGAAGGCCAGCCCTACCGGGCCAAGGCCCAGCGCCAGCACTGACAGCCAACCCGAAGAGGCCGCAGGCCAGACCGTCGGCTCCAGGGCCAGATGGCACAGCGCCGACAGTGCCGCGGTCAGCAGGCAGAACACCGTCACCGCCTCGGTCGGGACCTGCCCCATCAGGCGCGACAGCACCGAATAGCCCGCCCAGGTCAGCGCACACAGAAACGCCAGCCCAAGCCCCGCCGCGGCCCCCGGCCCCGCCGCCATGCCGCCGCCCAGCACGATCCCCGCCGCCCCGGCAAAGGCCAGCCCGGCCCCGATCAGATGCAGCGGGCGCAGCGTCTCGCCGGGCAGAAGGCCGGACAAGAGGACGATGAACAAGGGCCAGAGATAGGCGATCAGCCCGGTCTGCGCATAGGGCGCCAGGCGGAAGGCGGTGAAGTATAGGAGATGATAGCCAAACAACCCTAGCGTGCCAAAGGCATAGACCTTCCAGCTGACCTGACCCAGCACGCCAAAGCCGCGCCCGAAGCCCATCCAGAGCAGACCAATCCCGCCGCCCAAGGCAAAGCAGAACGCGTTCAGCTGCAAGGGCGGCACCGGCGCCGTGCCGATGGTCAGCACCGCCAGAAGCGCCCACATCAGGACCGAGGCGAAGCCGATCAGCGTCGCCGTACCGCGGCTCACGCCCCTGCCCCTGCAAACAGCGCCAGCCGCGCCTTCAGGGCCGCCTCGGCTTCCGCCAGCTTCGCCTTGCGCGGCGGCGAGAGGAACCCCTCGTCCACCGTCCGCTGATACAGCGTATGCAGCGGGTTGGTGTTGATCTCGGTCACCACCGGGCCGCGCGGCGTGATCGCCACATCCCAGCCCAGCAGCCCATGGCCCGGGAACCCCCGGTGCCCCTCGACACAGGTTGCCACCACGCGCTCCCAATCGGGCAGGCCAAAGCCCACCAGATCCGCCTCGGGATCGACCAGCGATTTCGTCACCGCATGGCCGGTCAGATGGTCGCCATATTGCGCCCGGCGGACCACGCCCGTCGCGGGGTCGATCTCGGCCAGGATATTGGTGCCCGAAACCACGCCATCGGTCATCGCGCCCACCGCCGGAATCCGCCAGAGCACATAGAAGGGCGCCGGCCCACCCTCCAGCCACAGGGTGACAAAGCGAAGCGCGGCCAGCGCCGGCCCGGCGCGCCGCGCCATCTCGGGCGTGTTCTCCAGCAATTCCTGAATGATCCAGCCGCGCGGGAAGCCTGCGGCAATCTCGCGCGACAGCCTGCCGGCATCGACCTCGCGGCCATCGCCCAGAACCACGCTCCCCGGCGCCTGACCCAGCGCCATGACCGAAATCGCCCCCAACGCGCGCGAGCCGTTGACCGGTTTGCCGAAGAAGGGCAGATGCGCCGGCTCCAGCAGATATTCCGCCAAAGCCTCCACCGTGGTCAGGCGCGGCAGACCGGGGCCATAGGACACCTGCGGGCTGAAGATCGCCCGCGCCCCCGGCGTCGGCAGACCCATGCCCTGCAGCACAAAGGCGGTGAACTGCTTGTCCACGGTCAACAGCGCCTGCCGGTCGGCATCGCCGCTGGTCAGCCGCTCGTTCACCCCGGTCACCCCGGACAGCGAGATATAGGCCGCGCGCGCCTCGGGCGTCAGCTCTTTCCGCCACAGCCCGTAGCCCAGATATTCCAGCGGCAGCATCCGCGCCTTGCTGCGCGCCGCCCGCATGATCTCGATCCCGAGGCCCATCGAAGAGCGGCCGGATTTCTGGCACGCGATGCGCAGCTTGGCCGGGTCAAGGTCAAGCCCTTCGTTCACCGCCGTCGCGAGGATGGGTGTATCGCCTGCTGCCGCCATGATCCCTGCCCGTTTATTATGGTGTTTCGCAAGTTATCCTCGCAAAAACCGCGCCGCGCAACGAGGAACCGCAGGGGTCTCGCCATGCAAAACGCCCGCAACCGAAGCTGCGGGCGTGAAAGACTCGGGCGTATGGCGTCAGACGAAGAACTGCCCGCCGTTGGCCGAGATGGTCGAACCGGTGATGAAGCCGGCGTCGTCCGAGGCGAGGAAAACCACGATCCGCGCGATCTCTTCCGGCTCGCCCAGACGGCCGACCGGGATCTGCGGGATGATGCGCTCTTTCAGCACCTTCTCGTCGATCGCCTTCACCATGTCGGTGCCGATATAGCCGGGGCAGATCGCATTGACCGTGATGCCAGCCCGCGCACCTTCCTGCGCCAGCGCCTTGGTGAAGCCCAGATCGCCGGACTTCGCGGCCGAGTAGTTGACCTGCCCCGCCTGCCCCTTCTGCCCGTTGATCGACGAGATGTTGATCACCCGGCCGAACTTGCGGTCGCGCATGCCGTTCCAGACCGGATGCGTCATGTTGAACAGGCCCGACAGGTTGGTGTCGATCACCTCTTTCCAGGATTGCGGCGTCATCTTGTGGAACATGGCGTCCCGCGTGATCCCGGCGTTGTTGACCAGCACCGCGATGGGGCCGAGGTCCGCTTCGACCTGGGCGATCCCGGCGCTGCAGGCGTCATAATCGGCCACCGACCATTTGTAGGTCTTGATCCCGGTTTCGGCGGTAAAGGCAGCTGCGGCCTCATCATTTCCGGCGTAGTTCGCCGCAACCGTATAGCCGGCCGCCTTCAACGCCATCGAGATCGCCGCGCCGATCCCGCGCGAGCCACCCGTCACCAAAGCCACTTTCGACATTCCGTCCTCCCTAGACTTTCCTTACAGACCTGTTAGCGAAAATAGGAGTGCCGCGCAAGATTATTGCGCGGCACCATGCTCATGCGGCAATATTACGCAAGCGCAGCAATCAGGCGCGTTCGATGCACATGGCAACGCCCATGCCGCCGCCGATGCAGAGCGTGGCGAGGCCCTTCTTGGCCTCGCGGCGGCCCATTTCGTGGATCAGGGTGTTGAGGATGCGCGCCCCCGAAGCGCCGATCGGGTGGCCGATGGCGATGGCGCCGCCGTTCACGTTCACGATCGACGGATCCCAGCCCATGTCCTTGTTGACGGCACAAGCCTGCGCCGCAAAGGCCTCGTTCGCCTCGACCAGATCGAGGTCGGCGACCTTCCAGCCCGCCTTGGTCAGCGCCTTGCGGCTGGCATAGATCGGCCCGACGCCCATGATCGAGGGGTCAAGGCCTGCGGTCGCATAAGAAGCGATCCGCGCCAGAACCTTCAGCCCACGACGCGCCGCCTCTTCTTCCGTCATCAGAAGCACGGCCGCAGCCCCGTCGTTCAGACCCGAGGCATTGGCTGCGGTGACCGAGCCGTCCTTGGTGAAGGCCGGGCGCAGCTTCTGCATCGACTCCAGCGTGGCGCCGTGGCGGATGTATTCGTCCTGATCCACCGTGACGTCGCCCTTGCGGGTCTTGATCACGAAGGGGATGATCTCATCCTTGAACTTGCCAGCCTTCTGCGCGGCCTCCGCCTTGTTCTGGCTGGCCAGTGCGAAAAGGTCCTGCATCTCGCGGCTGATCTGCCACTGGTTGGCGACGTTTTCCGCCGTCTGACCCATGTGATAGCCGTTGAACGCGTCCCAGAGGCCGTCCTTGATCATGCTGTCGACGAAGGCGATGTCGCCCATCTTGGTGCCGGCGCGCATATGGGCGACATGGGGGCTCAGGCTCATGCTTTCCTGACCGCCGGCCACGACGACATCGGCATCGCCCAGCTGCACATGCATCGCACCCAGGGCAACCGCGCGCAGACCCGAGCCGCAAACCTGGTTGAGGCTCCACGCGCTGGCTTCCTTGGCCAGACCGGCCTTGATCGCGGCCTGACGCGCCGGGTTCTGGCCCTGCCCTGCGGTCAGCACCTGACCCAGGATGGTCTCGCCGACCTCTGCCTTGTCGATGCCGGCGCGGGCGACAACCGCCTCGATCACCGCAGCGCCCAGGTCATGCGCCGGCGTCGCGGCAAAAGCGCCGTTGAAGCTGCCCACAGCGGTCCGCGCCGCCGAAACGATCACGACATTGGTCATTTCCTCGCCCTTTCAGATCCCCTCACGGCGCGGAACATCCACGCCGCTCTTGGGTTTGGACTAGACGGGAAAGCCCGAAAAAGCAACTTCCGAAGCGTGGTCACGCCCGATCAAATTGCCGCAGCCCCAGTTCTGTCGCCTTCAGGAGGAGCGCACGGCATCGGGCGGAAGCCCAGCCGCGACGTCGCGCCGGGGCCCAAAAACCCAAGCCCCACAGGCCGCGCGACCCTCAGGCCGATTGCGCCTGCGCTGCCTGGGGCGCCCAGGGCGGCTGCACGGTGGGGGCGCCGAAAAGATAGCCCTGCAGGCAATCCACCCCAAGTTTGCGCAGGCAATCCGCCTCCTCCCGGCTTTCCACGCTTTCGGCCACGGTGAACATGTCAAAGTTCTTGCCGATGCCCAAAAGCGCCTTGACCAGCGCCAGATTGTCCGGGCTGCGCTGGATCTTGCGGATGAACTGGCCGTCGATCTTGAGGATATCAAAGGAGAAATCGCGGAAATGCCGGATCGCGAGCGGCCCTGCCCCGAAATCGTCCATCGCAAAGGCCACGCCAAAACGCTGCATCTCGTCCATGAAAGCGATGACCAGTTCGGGCACCATCATGGCCGAGTTTTCGGTGATCTCCAGAATCAGACGTTCACCAATGGTTTCATGCGCCTCCAGCCCGGTGTTCAGGATCCGCATCCAATGCGGATAGCCGATCGAGCGGGCCGACATGTTGATCGACAGCCGCAGGTCGGGATGCTGGGCCAGCGCGCGCAAGCCCATCTCCAGCGCGGCGCAGTCGATCTCGCGCCCCAGTTCCTGCCCTTCAATCGCCCCGATGAAATCCCCGGCGGGAATGATCCTGCCATTGGGCTCCATCACGCGGATCAGCCCCTCGTGAAAGGCCACCCGCCGCGGATCGCGCGCCAGCACGACCGGCTGGTAGGCCAGCACCAGCCGCCGCGCGCGGATCGCCTCCTGCACCAGAAGCATCGTCTCCTGATCGGCCTGCGAAATCGCCACGCCCAGCGGGCTGGCGAGGCCGACCCGCGCCTCGATCCTTGGTTTGCCATAATCCGGCTGCATCTCTGTACCCCTAACCCCAATCGTGGCGGGGATGCCGCCCCACCGGTGACAAATCTGCGCGCAAAGGGTAAAGCCCGGGTGAACTTTGGCATTTGCGCCAAATGCAATGCTTTTGGAGCCATGATGACCGAACGCTGTCCCTGGTGCGGCACCGACCCGCTCTATTGCGCCTATCATGACGAGGAATGGGGGGTGCCCGAATGGGACGCCCGGGCGCTCTGGGAAAAGCTGATCCTCGACGGCTTTCAGGCCGGGCTCAGCTGGATCACGATCCTGAAAAAGCGCGACAATTTCCGTGCGGCCTTTGCGGGCTTCCACCCCGAAGTCCTCGCAAGCTGGGGCGAACCTCAGGTGCTGGCGGCGCTCGCCAACCCCGGCATCATCCGCCACCGCGGCAAGATCGAGGCCACGGTGAAGAACGCCCGCGCTTACCTTGCCTTGCAGGAGAAGGGCGATTTTGCGACCCTGCTCTGGGATTACGTCGATGGCGCCCCGCGTCAGAACCGCCCCGCCACAGGCCGCGACATCCCGGCCGAGACGCCGGAATCGCAGGCCATGTCCAAGATGCTGAAGAAAGCCGGTTTCACCTTTGTCGGCCCCACCATCGTCTATGCCTTCATGCAGGCCTGCGGCCTCGTCAACGACCACCTCGTGACCTGCCACGTCCAGCCCCGCGTCGCAGCCCTTGCCAGCCGCCCCGCCCAAGGCTAACCTTGGGCCAGGGTCCGCAGTTCACCCAGGCGTCACCGGTCCGACAGGACAGCTAAACCTGCTTTCCCGGTCCAAGGTTTCCCTCCTCTGGCCCGCCCGCCAAGCCGGTGACCCGCGCGACCCAAGGGCCTGACCCCGAGGATGCCATGACCCGCACCACCATTCCCCTGCCCATCGCAGACCTGTCGCGCTTTGCCCGCAGCCTTGCCGCAGAATTGAAAGCCGACCTCGCGACCGAAGCGAAAGCCGAACCGCCCGGCCATCTGCGCCTCCTCAACATGCTGGCCCGCGCCTCGGGCTTTCGCAACTTCCAGCACCTGCGCGCCAGTCAAAAGGCCGGCGAGGCCCTCTCCCAACCGCCCGAGGCGCCGCCCGACCTGACCCGCGTGCAATCCGCGCTCCGCCATTTCGACGCCGCTGGCCTGATGACCACCTGGCCCGCCCGCACCGCGATCCAGCACCTCTGCCTCTGGGCGCTCTGGTCGCGCCTGCCGTCCGACGTGATGACCGAGCGTCAGATCAGCCAGCACCTCAACCAGATGCACAGCTTCGGGGACCCCGCCCTCCTGCGCCGCACGCTCTGCGAACTCCGCCTCGTCACCCGCGCCCCCGGCGCCAGCGCCTACACCAAGCTCCCGCAGACGCCCCCTCCCGAGGCGCGCGCCCTCTTCAAGGCCCTGCCGATTTCATCCAGACAAAAATATCCCACAGGGGGTGGCGGGGGCGCGTGAGCGACCCCCGCCGCGGGGGGTGCGGGGGGCAGCAGCCCCCCGCCTGCCCGGCCCGCTGCAAGCGCACTTCCGCCCGCCTACTTCCGCAAAGCCTCAAACACCGCCAAAGCCTCCGGCGCGCCCCAATCCGCCCCGCCAATCAACCGCGCGACTTCCTGCCCCTCAGGATTGACGATCACCGTCACCGGCAGCCCGAAAACCCCCATCTGATGCGCCAGTTTCTGGCCCGGGTCGCGCAGCACGGTCAGATCGCTCACCCCCGCCCCGCTCAGAAACCTGGTGATCGCCGGCACCGGGTTCGGCCCCGAGGCCACCGCCACCACCGCCAGATCCGGCACCTCGCGCGCCAGCCTGCCCAGCGCCGGCATCTCCTCGCGGCAGGGCACGCACCAGGTGGCCCAGAGGTTCACCACCAGCCACTTGCCCTTGTAGGGCGCCAGGCTCGCCGCCCCGTCCGCCATGTCCATCAACTCGGCTTCGGGCAAGGGCTTGGGCGCCACCAGGATCAGCTTCTCCATCGGCCCCGTCAGCAGCGCCGGGTCCACCGCCCCGGCGACAGCCAGACCCGAGACCATGTTTGCGCAGGCCAGAAAGCCCGTATAAAGGAAAGCCCGAACGATCCGCATCTTACCTCGCCAAAGGGGGCCACCATGACCCAGAATGAAAAACCTGCCGCCAACACCATGTGGGGCGGGCGCTTCGCCTCCGGGCCCGATGCGATCATGACCGCGATCAACGCCTCGATCTCCTACGACCAGCGGCTCTACGCGCAAGACATCGCCGGCTCCCGCGCCCATGCCGCCATGCTGGCCGCCTGCGGCATCATCACCGATAGCGATGCAACGGCGATCCGGGAAGGCCTCCTCACGGTCTTGTCAGAGATCGAGGGCGGAAAATTCACCTTCCGCACCGATCTGGAAGACATCCACCTCAACATCGAATCCCGCCTGACCGAGATCGTGGGCGAACCCGGCAAGCGCCTGCACACCGGGCGTTCGCGCAACGACCAGGTCGCCGTCGACTTCCGCCTCTGGACCCGCGACCAGTGTGATGCCGCCATCCAGGGCCTCACCACCCTGATGCAGGCCTTCCTCGCCCAGGCCGAGGCCGGCGCCGATTGGGTCATGCCCGGCTTCACCCATCTGCAAGTGGCGCAACCCGTGACCTGGGGCCACCACATGCTCGCCTATGTCGAGATGCTGGGCCGCGACCGCTCCCGCTTTCAGGATGCCCGCAAGCGGATGAACGAAAGCCCGCTCGGCGCGGCGGCTCTGGCCGGCACCGGCTTCCCGATCGACCGCCACATGACGGCAGCCGCCTTGGGCTTCGACCGCCCCACCGCCAACTCCCTTGACTCTGTCTCCGACCGCGACTTCGCGCTCGAATTCCTCTCCGCCTCCGCCATCTGCGCCACCCATCTGTCGCGCTTTGCCGAAGAGCTGGTGATCTGGTCCACCGCCCAGTTCCGCTTCGTCAAACTCTCGGACAAATGGACCACCGGCTCCTCGATCATGCCGCAGAAGAAGAACCCCGACGCCGCCGAGCTTCTGCGCGCCAAGATCGGCCGGATTCTGGGCTCCACCGTCGCGCTTTTCACCATCATGAAGGGCCTGCCGCTGACCTATTCCAAGGACATGCAGGAAGATAAAGAGCAGGTCTTCGACGCCGCCGACACGCTGATGCTCTCGCTCGCCGCCATGACCGGCATGGTCAGCGACATGACCGCCCAGCGTGACGCCCTCAAAACCGCCGCCGCCTCCGGCTTCTCCACCGCCACCGACCTCGCCGACTGGCTGGTCCGCGCCTTGGGCCTGCCCTTCCGCGAGGCGCATCATGTCACCGGCCGCCTGGTGGCGCTCGCCGAATCCAAGGGCTGCGACCTGCCCGACCTCTCGCTGGCCGAGATGCACTCCGCCCACGAAGGCATCACACAAGAGATCTACTCCGTTCTCGGCGTCGAAAACTCGATCCGCTCGCGCCAGTCCTACGGCGGAACCGCGCCCGATCAGGTCCGCGCCCAGATCGCCCGCTGGAAGGCCGCCCTCGCCTGAGCCAGACTGCAGCAGATCCACCGCACCTCCCGGTGGAGCCCCTCGAATCAATACAACCCAAAGGTTCCCCATGTCCCGCCTCGCCCTCCTCAGCCTCCTCGCCCTCGCCGCCTGCGGGGCCGATGGTCTGCCCACGCCGCCCGCCGCCACCACACCCGCCTCCAATGTCACCGTCAGCGGCGAAGCAAGGGTCGGCGCCACCGCCTCGTTCTAAGGCCCGCTCCGCTTTCTTGCGCTTTCATTTTGGCCCAAATATCCCCGCCGGAGGCCTCCGCCCCCGGCGCCAATTGCACCCGGGGGATCATCTGCTATAGCTGCCGGGGCAAAGACGCGAAGGGGCCAGCCGATGGATCATTTCCTGTACCGGGACGGGCGGCTGATGGCCGAAGACGTCGCCATCTCCCAGATCGCCGAGGAGGTCGGCACCCCCTTCTACGTCTATTCCGCCGCCACCCTGACCCGGCATTACAAGCTCTTCTCCGAGGCGCTCTCCCCCCTGCCGCACCAGATCTGCTTTGCGATCAAGTCCCTGTCGAACCTCGCCGTCCTGAAACTGCTCGGCGACCTCGGCGCGGGCATGGATGTGGTCTCGGGCGGCGAATATATGCGCGCCAAGGCCGCCGGCGTGCCGGGGGATCGCATCGTCTTTTCCGGCGTCGGCAAGACCCGTGACGAGATGGCCCTCGCCCTGCAAGGCGGCATCCGCCAGTTCAACGTCGAATCCGAGCCCGAACTTCTCGCCCTCTCCGCCGTGGCCACCAAACTGGGCCTCACCGCGCCGATCACCCTGCGGGTCAATCCGGACGTTGACGCCAAGACGCACGAGAAGATCGCCACCGGCAAGAAAGAGAACAAGTTCGGCATCCCGATCGCCAAGGCCCGCGCCGTCTATGCGCTTGCGGCCACTCTGCCCGGCCTCAAAGTCGTCGGTGTCGATGTCCATATCGGCAGCCAGCTGACCGACCTCGCCCCTTTCGAGGCCGCCTTCCTGAAAGTCGCCGAACTGACCGAACAGCTGCGCGCCGACGGCCATGTCATCACCCGCCTCGACCTCGGCGGCGGGCTTGGCATCCCTTACGAGCGCTCGAACGAGGCGCCGCCCCTGCCGCTCGACTATGGCGCCATGATCAAGCGCACCCTTGGCCATCTGGGCTGTGAGATCGAGATCGAGCCCGGTCGCCTGATCTCCGGCAACTCCGGCCTTCTGGTCTCGGAAGTGATCTATGTGAAAGAGGGCGAGGATCGCACCTTCCTGATCGTCGATGCCGCGATGAACGATCTGGTGCGCCCCTCGATGTATGGCGCCCATCACGACATCATTCCGGTCATCGAACCCGAAGTGGCCGCCCCGCCGCAGGCTTATGACATCGTGGGCCCGGTCTGCGAGACGGGCGATACCTTCGCCAAGGCCCGCCCCCTGCCCCAACTGGCCGAAGGCGACCTGATCGCCTTCCGCTCGGCGGGGGCTTACGGTGCGGTGATGGCCTCGGAATACAACACAAGGCCGCTCATCCCCGAGGTTCTGGTGCGCGGGGATCACTTCGCCGTCATCCGGGCCCGGCCCACCATTGACGAAATCCTCAAGCGGGATAGCATTCCGGAATGGCTGTGAGTTTCACGGCCAGAAACCGGCGGAGGCAATGAGCGAAGGCAAGCCCGAAGCGGCCCTGAAGCGGATCGAGTTTCCGCTGCGCCTGACCCTCATGGGGCTCTGGGCCGAAAGGCTGGTGCGTGCCTTCTGGCCGCTCTGGACCCTGCTGATCACCGGCCTCGGCCTCGCCGCCCTCGGCGTGCAGGACCATCTGCCGTTGGAAGCCGACTGGTTCGGCATCGTCTCCCTCATCGTGGCCTCGGTCTGGGCGCTGATCTGGGGCTGGCGCACCTTCCGCAAACCGACCCGGGACGAGGCTCTGGCCCGGCTCGACAGCCGGATGCCCGGCCGCCCGATCGCGGCCCTGCGCGACAGTCTGGCGCTGGGAGCGGGGGACGAGGCGGCGCAGGCGATCTGGTCGGTCCACCGCGACCGCATGGCGGCGCGCGCCGCCGATGCCAAGCCGGTCGAGCCCGACCTGCGGCTGGCCAGCCGCGACCCCTATGCCTTCCGCTACATGGCGCTGACCCTTCTGGTGCTGGCGCTGCTCTTCGGCTCGCTCTGGAAAGTGGCCTCGGTCGCAGGCCTGCCCGCCCCGGTGGGTCCGGGGCAAGCCGCCGCAGGCCCGGCGTGGGAAGGTTGGGCCCAGCCCCCCGCCTATACCCACAAGCCCAGCCTCTACCTCGCCGATCAAAAGGACGAGGCGCTGGTCCTGCCCGAGGGCACCCGCATCCAGCTGCGCTTTTACGGCGCACCGGGCGCCCTGATCCTCGCCGAGACGGTGTCAGGCCGCACCAATGTGCCGCCGGCCTCCGAACCGGTGCAGGATTTCACCGTCAGGCAATCCGGCCGGCTCTCGATCTCCGGCGCCGGGGGCCGCGAATGGCTGGTCACGGTCCTTGCCGATGCGCCCCCCGCCATCGCCACCAAAGGCCCGATCGACCGCGACGCCGATGGCCGCTTCAAACTGCCCTTCGAAGCGACGGATGATTACGGCGTGGTCAAGGGCTCCGCCACCATCGCGCTGGACCTTTCCGCCGTCGACCGCCGCTACGGCCTCGCCGCCAAGCCCGAGGACCGCGCCCCCATCACCCTCGACCTGCCCCTGCCGATGAAGCGCGACCGCACCAAGGTTGATGCCGTGCTGGTCGATGACCTGTCCAAGGATGTGCTGTCCAACCTGCCGGTCACGCTGACCCTCTCGGCCACCGATGCCGCCGGCCACACCGCCACCGCCGAACCCCTGCACGTCACCCTCCCCGGCCGCCGCTTCTTCGACCCCCTCGCCGCCGCCATCATCGAGATGCGCCGCGATCTTCTGTGGAGCCGCACCAACGCCCCCCGCACGGTCGAGGTCCTGAAAGCCGTGACCTACAAGCCCGAGGGCTTCATCCTCGACCAGAAGGTCTACCTGCGCCTGCGCGTGCTGATCAAGGAACTCGACGCGATCGCGCCCTCGCTGGATAAAGCCAAGCGCGACGAGCTGGCCGAGGAGCTGTGGAAGATCGCCCTGCAGGTCGAAGACGGCTCCCTCTCCGACGCCTTCGAGGCGATGAAACGCGCCCAGGACCGCTTGGACGAGGCGATCCGCAACGGCGCCAGCCCCGCCGAGATCGACCGCCTGATGAAGGAAATGCGCGAGGCCTTGGACAAATACATGGCCCAGCAGGCCCAGAAGGACGCGCAGAACCCCGACGAGCCGGGCAAGAAAGACCAGCCCGGCATGAAGCTGACCCAGGATCAGCTGCAACAGATGCTCGACCGCCTGCAACAGCTGATGAAAGAGGGCCGCACCGCCGAGGCGCAGGCCCTGATGCAGCAGCTGCGCGATTTCATGAACAACATGAAGGTGACGCAAGGCCAGGGCGAGGGTCAGGGCGGCCCCGGCGGCAAGGCGATGAAGGATCTGGGCCAGACCCTGCGCGACCAGCAGAAGCTCTCCGACGACAGTTTCCACGACATGCAGAACGGCGGCCAGCCCAACCCGGACGGCCAGCAGGGTCAGGATGGGCAGCAGGGCCAGGACGGCCAGCAGGGCCAAGGCGACCAGCCCGCCCCCGATGGCCAAAGCGGCCAGAGCCTCGCCGAACGCCAGCAGGCGCTGAAGGACCGCATCGAGGCCCTGCGCAAATCCGGCACCCTGCCCGGCGCCGGCGATCCCAAGGGCGAGGAAGGCCGCAAGCAGCTTGACGAGGCGGGCCGCGCCATGAAGGACGCCGAACAGGCGCTGCGCGACGGCGACCTGCCCGAGGCCCTGGACAAGCAGGCCCAGGCGCTGGATGCGCTGCGCCAGGGCATCAAGCAATTGGGCGAGGCGCAGGCGCAAAGCCAGCGCGACCGCAACGCGAACGACGCCAAGCCCACCGATCAGGCCGGCCCGAAAGGCCAGCGCGACCCCCTTGGCCGTGAAAGCAGTGACAACAGCCAGACCGGCTCCGATCAGGGCATGCTGCAGAACAAGGATGTCTACCGCCGCGCCCAGGAACTGCTGGACGAGATCCGCAAGCGCGCCGGCGAACAGGGCCGCAGCGATCAGGAACGCAGCTATCTGCAGCGCCTGCTCGACCTGTTCTGAGCAGAGTCAGCAGGCCTTAAGCAGAACGGAAAAACGGGGCGGCCCATCGCTGGGCCGCCCCGTTTTCCTGTTGATGGGTCCCGCAAAGCCTGGGCGGGCGCGCTCAGCCCTGCGAAGCGCCTTCCATGCCGCGCAACATGCCGATCAGGCTGCGGATCTGGCTGTCGACCCAGACCCGCGCCGCATCGACGGTCGCGACATAAGACGCGGCCGCCCCGGCGAGCGAGGGCACCTTGGCCTCGATCAGCGGCGCAAAGACGTACAGCGCCAGCAGGATCACCCCGAACAGCACCAGCGTCAGGAACCCGGTGCGGAAGCCGCCCTTGCGCGGACCGGAGGCCTCCATCTCGCCGAAATTCGCCTCGTCATAGCCGCGCTCGGACGTGGCGCGCAGGGTCGAGTTGATCTCTTCGATCGCCGGCAAAAGATCGCGGCGCGGCCGGGCGGGATCGACCGGAACAGCCTCTACGCGACTCGTCTCAACGCGACCCGTCTCGACCCGGCCAACCGTGGCAGGACCAGCCGCCGTGACGGGGGCCGGGGTCGGGGCGGGCGATGGCGCGGCGAGCGGTGCCGCAGCGGGCGCCGGCCGGGGCGTGGCATCGGCCTGCAAGCGCGCGGCGCGACGGCTGGCGGCGGGGTCCAGCGTCATCTCGGTCTGGGTTTCCAGCACGGGCGGCGCTTCGGCGCGGCGTGCGGCCGACTCGCGGGCCGCCTCTTCGCGCAGCACCGCCAGAATGCTTTCATCGATGTTGCGCGCCGGCATCGGCTCGGTCCGGATCGTGACCACATTGGGCGCCGCAGCCGCAGCGGGCGCCATCGCCGGGTCGGGCACCAGATCGGGCAAGGCGGGCATTGCCGGGCTCGGCAAGGCCTCCTCCTCAAACTCGGGCAGCGGCGGCGCGGCCAGCGCCATATCCCCGCCCGGCATTTCCTCCGGCCCATATTCCAGATCGTAGTCGGGGTCGTAGTCCGGCTCGGCGGCGGCCAGGATGTCTTCGGGCTCCGGCATCGGGGGGGGCGCAGGGATTGGCGGTGCCGCCGGGATTGCGGGAGCAACTGAGGCAGCGGCTGCGGCGGCAGGCGCCACCGTCGATGTCACGGTCGTCTGCGCCTTCGCCCTTGCGGTTACTGCGGGCTGTTCGGCCACAGCCTCGGGATGGGTCTGAAACCACGCATGACCGCAATTCGAACATTGCACATCGCGCCCTGCCCGCGGAATGGCGGCATCATCCACCTCGTATTCCGCATCGCAATTGGGGCACACCAAACGCATCTGAACCTGTCCCGCCAAATTTCCGGTTGTTTTGACAGGTGTTGTACCAAGGAAAGCGCTGTCGTCCAATGGTTTGTGTCCGAATGAGAGACACTGGCCCGCGGGTGTTGCGGTCAAGGTGCAGGTCGGGCGGCCTGCGGGGCGGCAGGACGCGCAAATTTTCGGTCCGGCGCGCCGCCCCACCCGATTTCGCCGCCCCGCCCGCATACGAGCCGTTGAAACCCGTGTTCCGTTCAGCGATGGTAAGGCTGCACTTTTCAGGAACGGACCTAGGGTTTGATCGCTTTCGAAAATGCCGCCTACAGCTACGGCGGCGGAGAGCTGCTGTCAGAGATCTCGTTGCGGCTGGCACCGGGGTCGTTTCACTTTCTGACCGGGCCGTCGGGCTCGGGCAAATCGACATTCATGAAGCTGTGCTATGCCGAGCTTTTGCCCACGGCGGGCCGGGTCACCCTGTTCGACCGCGAGGTGCGGGGCCTCAGCCGCGATGACGTGGCCCTGACCCGGCGGCGGATCGGCGTCGTGCATCAGGATTGCCAGTTTCTGGATCATCTGCCCCTGTCGGCCAATGTGGCCTTGCCCCTCGTCGTGGCCGGGCGCCCGACCCAGGCCGCCGATCTGTCGGACCTTCTGAACTGGGTGGGGCTTGGCCCGCTGGCGGCGTCCCTGCCGCCCTCGCTGTCGGGGGGGGAGCGGCAGCGCGCCGCCCTGGCCCGGGCGATCATCACCGGCCCGGATGTGATCCTGGCCGACGAGCCGACCGGCAACCTCGACTGGGAGATGTCGCTCCGCCTCCTGACCCTGCTGGTGGAGCTGAACCGGATGGGCAAGACGATCCTTGTGGCGACCCATGACCTCAACATCATCCGCCAGGCCAAAAGCCAGATCGCGGCGCGGGTGCTGCGGATCTCCAAACGGCGGATCCAGCTGGCGGGGGCGGACCTGTGAGCCTGTTCCGCCGCCCGACCCAGGCGCAGGATGACCGCGTGGTGCCGCCCTCCGGCGCCTCGGCGCGGCTGACCTCCTTCACCGCCGGGGCGATGGCCTTTCTGGCGGTCTTTGCCATGGCGCTGTCGATGGCCTCGGACCGGCTCGCCACCCGCTGGGCCGATGCGCTGGACCGCACGGCGACGGTGCGCATCTCGGCGCCGGAGGATCAGCTGGCGCTGCAGACCAAGGCGGTGATCGACCTTCTGGCCACCACCCCCGGCATCGCCTCCGCCCGCGCGCTGACGGCTGATGAGGCCAAGAAACTGCTGGAACCCTGGTTCGGCCCCGACCTGCCGCTGGAAGACCTGCCCCTGCCCCAGCTGATCGAGGTGAAGGAAACCGGCGCCGGCTACGACGCCGAGGGCCTGCGCCAGCGCCTCTCGGCCGAGGCGCCGGGTGCCGTGCTCGACGACCACCTGCGCTGGCGCCGCCCGATGGCCGAGGCCGCCAGCCGCCTGCGCCTTCTGGGCATTCTCGCCATCGGCCTGATCGGCGCCGCGATGGCCGCGATGATCACCCTCGCGGCAGGGGCGGCGCTGGCGGCCAATGCCCAGGTGATCAAGGTCCTGCGGCTGGTCGGCGCCCGCGACGCCTATATCGCCCGCGCCTTCGTCCGCCGCTTCACGCTGCGCGCCACCTCCGGCGCCCTGGCCGGCGTCTTGGCCGGCATGGCCGGCGTCGCCCTTCTGCCCGCGCAAGACGCCGCCGGCGGCTTTCTGACCGGGCTCGGCTTCACCGGCCTCGGCTGGTTCCTGCCCCTGCTCCTGGTGCCGCTCGCCGCCATCGTGGCCTTTGTCGCCACCCGCACCGCCGCCTTCCGCACCCTGCGCGGATTGACCTGAGAGGCCATGCCCATGCCCAAACCGATCCGCTGGATCCTGTCCCTGATCTTCATCGTCCAGATGTACCTGGCGATGGCCGTCGTGGCCCTCGTCTTCGCCATCCCCGCCCTGATCAGCCGCGAGGGCGCCTTCGCCGGGGTCCATGCCTATTGCAACTGGGTCCGTTTCACCGCCCGCCTCCTCGTGGGCCTTCGCTCCGAAGCCCGCGGCGAGATCCCCCAGGGCGAGACGCTGATCGTCGCCAAGCACCAAAGCTTCTTCGACATCATCCTCCTCTGCGCCTTTCTGCCCCGCCCGAAATTCATCATGAAGAAAGAGCTGATCTGGACCCCGATCCTCGGCCAATACGCCCTGCGGATCGGCTGCATCCCGCTGGACCGTGGCAAGCGCGGCGCGGCCATCGCCAAGCTGAAGGAAGACGCCCTGCGTGGTGCCGCCCACCCCGGCCAGCTGGTGATCTACCCGCAAGGCACCCGCGTCGCCCCCGGCGTCGCCCTGCCCTACAAGGTCGGCGCGGGCCTCCTCTACGATCAACTCGGCCAGACCTGCGTGCCGGTCGCCACCAACGTCGGGGTCTTCTGGCCCAAACACGGCATCATGCGCCAGCCCGGCCTTGCGGTGATCGAGTTCCTGCCCGCCATCGCCCCCGGCCGCCCGGTCGGCGACTTCATGCGCGCCATCACGAGTGAGATCGAGACCGCCTCCGACGCCCTGATGGCCGAAGCCGGGTGGCGCCCCTGATGGCGACCCGCCCCGCCACCATCGCCGACCTGACCGACGCTTTCGCCACCCTGCCGGGCCTGACCACCCGCAAGATGTTCGGCGAATATGCGGTCTACCTCGGGGCCAAGGTCGTGGCGCTGGTCTGCGACGACCTTCTGTATATCAAGCCCACGCCCGGCGCCCTGGCCCTGATCCCCACGCCGCAGATGGCCCCGCCCTACCCCGGCGCCAAGGACCATATCTGCCTCGAAGGCGCCCTCGATGACCCCGACCTCGCCATGGCCGCCCTGCGCGCCGTGGAGGCCGACCTTCCCGAACCGAAGCCGAAAAAGCCCAAACCGAAAAAGCCCAAACAACCAAAGGCCTGAGATGGACTGGATCACCACCCTCGACGACCTCCACGCCCTGTACGGCACCCCAAGCAAACCCGCTTTGGCGAAAGTCACCCCGCACCTGACCCCGAGCTACCGCGCCTTTCTGGAGCGGAGCCGCTTTTGCGTGCTGACCTCGGTCGGCCCCGAGGGCACCGACGGAAGCCCGCGCGGCGATCAGGGCCCGGTGGTCCGCGTCCTTGATGCCCGCACCCTCGCCCTGCCCGACTGGAAGGGCAACGAGCGGATCGACAGCCTTCGCAACATCCTGCGCGACGGCCGCGTCAGCCTGATGTTCCTGATCCCCGGCTCGACCACCGCGCTGCGCATCAACGGGCGCGCAAGGCTGACCGCCGATGCCAGCCTCTGCCAAAGCTTCGAACGCGACGGCAAGCATCCCCGCACCGTCATCGTCATCGCGGTGGAAGAGGTCTATTCGCAATGCGCCCGCGCCCTGCAACGCTCCGCCTTCTGGACCGAGGGCGACCAGAGCCAGGGCCTGCCCTCGGTCGGGACCATGCTGCAAGAGGCGTCCGAGAGTGCCATCGACGGCGCCGAATACGACCGCGAGCGCGCGACCCGCGCCCATCTCGGCTGGTGGTAAGCCCCGCCTGACCCCTTAAGCTTCGCCGCGCTTGCGGGCGCGGTAGCTTGCCACCTTGTCGCGGTTGCCGCAGACCGCCATCGAACACCAGCGCCGCCGGTTGTTCTTGCCATGGTCGTAAAAGACCATGCTGCAGGCTGGGTTGGCGCAATGCTTCAGCCGCGCCGGCTCAAACCCTTCGGCAAAGCGCGCGAAATCCAGTGCCACTTGAGCCGCCACCGGCGCCGAGGGCGCCGCGACGTGCTGCACCAGCGCCAGCCCCGCGCCCTTGTCTTCCAGCGTCAACGTGAGCTTCAACTGCGACAAAAGCGCATTGACCGCGCGCCGCAGGCTCTCGGGCACCGCCATCCCCGCCGCCATCGCCTCGAAGGCCAACCGCAAGGCCTCGCGCAGCGCCGCAACCCCCGGCCCGGGTTCGGCGCCTTCGGGCAGGTCCAGCCCGGCAAGCCCGGCCCAATGCGCCACTGCCCCCGGACCGGCGAGCAGATCCTGCGCCTGCCCCTCGATCACCGGCGTGGTGTTCAACAGGTCGATCCACAGGCTGCCGCCCAGAAAGGGCACCCCGTCGCGGAAGTCTTGCTGGTCCGTGGCACTCATCCTGTCACCTGCCTTTCTCTGCGACGATATGTAACCGATAAAAACAGTATTGACCAGTGCAAGCTGGGAGTGTAACCTTTCAAAAGTCATCACATCGGTGTCACCTTCCAGAGAAAGGATCTCCCCATGTCCCTGCTCCCCAAGTCCCTGCTGCGCAGGTCCCTTCTGGCCGCTGGCCTTCTCGCCGCCGCCCTCACCCTGCCCGCTTCGGCCGAGGTCATGCACCACGGCGCCTCGGTCAGCCTGCCCGCCGACCAGATCGGCTTCGGCGGCACCGGCATCAAGACCGAAGCTGGCGAGCTTTTCGCCGGCCCCGCCTTTGGCGATCTGACCAAGGGGATGCACGGCACCTTCATCAAGATGCCCGCCGGTTTCGTCAGCCCGGTCCACACCCATACCGAGGATTACCTCGCCGTCGTCATCCACGGCGTCGGTGAAAACGGCCCGGCCGGTTCGCCGGATGTGCCGCTGCCGGTCGGCTCCTACTGGTTCCAGCGCGGCGAAGAGCCCCATGTGACCAAGTGCCTGTCCAAGGAAGACTGCCTGTTCTTCCTCTACCAGCCTGGCAAATTCGACTACATTCCGGTGCAATAAAGCCAAACGGCGGCCCGGTTTCCCGGGCCGCCGCTTTCCAATTTCGCAGGCTCAAGAAGTTAATGCTTCCCGAACGCCGCAAATTATATCATTTTATATCAGTCGGTTACCAAAGATTGCACGCGTGCAATCCGCCCCGTTTCACGCAGCCAGCCCCTTGGTCCCCATATCGAGGAACTTCTCGCGACGGTCCTTGATCAGGAAATCCGGCTTCTTGCCCGACAATTCCTTGAGCATCGCCTCGATCGCCTTGCCCACCGCCTCGATCGTCTCTTTCTTGCCCCTTTGAGCGCCGCCAAGCGGCTCCTTCACAATCCGGTCAATCACGCCCAATTTCTGCAAATCCTGCGCCGTGAGCCGCAAAGCCTCCGCCGCCTCGCGCATCTTCTCGGCATCCTTCCACAGGATCGAGGCGCAACCTTCCGGCGAGATGACCGAGTAGATCGAATGCTCCAGCATCGCGATCCGGTTCGCCGTGGCCAAGGCGACAGCCCCGCCGGACCCACCCTCACCCACGACCACCGAAATCACCGGCACGCCGATCTGCAAGCTCTTCTCCGTGGCCCGCGCAATCGCCTCCGCCTGCCCCCGCTCCTCGGCCCCCTTGCCCGGATAAGCCCCGGGGGTATCAACGATCATCACCACCGGCAGCCGGAACCGATCCGCCATCTCCATCAGCCGGATCACCTTGCGGTAGCCTTCCGGCCGGGCCATCCCAAAGTTCCGCTCGATCCTGGTCTTGGTATCGTGCCCCTTCTCCTGCCCCATCACCATGACCGCGTGATCGTTGATCCGGGCAAGGCCGCCCATGATCGCGTGATCGTCGGCAAAGTTCCGGTCGCCGGCGAGCGGGGTATATTCGGTGAAAAGCGCCTCGATATACTCGCGGCAATGCGGCCGGTCGGGGTGGCGGGCGACCTGACATTTCTGCCAGGCATTCAGCCCCTTGTAGAGGTCCTTCAGCATCTGATCCGCCTTGCGATCCAGCGCCTCGGCTTCTTTGCTGACATCGGTCGCCGGGTTCGAGCGGCCCATGGCACGCAGCTCCTCGGCCTTGCCTTCGATCTCGGCGAGGGGCTTTTCGAATTCCAGATAATTCATCGGACACTCCCAGAAGGCCGCAGGTTCTTTGGCCCTATATGGCCGGGCCGCGCCAAAGATGCAACTCGGGCGGCCAAGGGGGCGGGAAACGGTCGCGTGAGGCGGGCCAGAACTGCCCGGTTTCGGGCGCAGGTCGGGCCCGAAACAGCAGCCCGGAAATAACAACGCGCCTTGCGATACAAGACCGCAAGGCGCGCTTCCTCCCCTGATCGCTGCCGAGGGCCTCCTCTCCCAGGGCAGCAGGGTAACCAATTCTCTGCCGTATCAGTGCCCGCTTTATGGGCGTTGTGTCAACACTTCTTACGCTGCGGCAATCAATTCCGACTGGGCCACGATGACCTCCGCCTGGCGGATCGAGGCGATGTCGACGAGGCGGCCCTTGAAGACCGTCGCCCCCTCGCCGCGCGCCTTGGCCTCGGCCATGGCAGAGAGGATCTCGCGCGCCTCGGCGACCTGGGCGTCGGAGGGGGTGAAGACCTCGTTGGCGAGGGCTATCTGCTTGGGATGAATGGCCCATTTGCCCACCATGCCCAAAGTGGCAGAGCGGCGGGCCTGGGCGCGAAAGCCCTCGTCATCGCTGAAATCGCCGAAAGGACCGTCAACGGGCAGCAGCCCATGGGTGCGGCAGGCGGCCACAATCGCCGTCTGCGCCCAGTGCCAGGGGTCGGACCAATGCCGGGTGCCCTGGTGCAGCATGTAGTAATTCTCCTGCGTCCCGCCGATTCCGGTGGTCTGCATGCCCATGGAGGCTGCGAAATCCGCCGCACCCAGGCTCATCGCCACCATGCGCGGCGAGGCGGCGGCAATCGCCTCGACATGGGACAGACCGGCAGCTGATTCGATGATGACTTCAAAGTTGATCGGCTTCTTGCGGCCCTTGGCGCGTTCGATGGCGGTGACCAGGGCATCGACGGCATAGATATCCTCGGCGCAGCCGACCTTGGGGATCATGATCTGATCCAGCCGGTCGCCGGCCTGCTCCAGCAGGTCCACCACATCCCTGTACCAGAAGGACGTGTCCAGCGCGTTGATCCGCACCGAAAGCGTCTTGCGGCCCCAGTCGGTCGCCGAGATCGCCTCGATGATATTGGCGCGGGCCTGCGGCTTGTCGGCGGGGGCGACGGAATCCTCAAGGTCAAGGTTCACCACATCGGCCGTCGAGGCCGCCATCTTGGCGAACAGCGCCGGGCGCGAGCCGGGTCCGAACAGCTGGCAGCGGTTGGGCCGGGCCGGGGGAGCGGGTTGCAGACGAAAGGACAAGATGGCCTCGCAATGAAGTTTCAAGATTGCATGCCGCTTCGTTATATTATTGCGTGCACCCTTGCAAGCGCGATTTGCAGCTGCAGCAATTTCACCACGCGCGGTCACGATTTTTCGCCGAAAAATCGGCTCTCGCCTTTGCGGGATTTTTCGCAGAAAAATCGTCGCGATGAGGTTCCCATGATCAGCGTTACCCCCGACACGTTCAAAATCGCCCGCACCTTCACCATCTCGCGCGGCTCCAAGACCGAGGCCCATGTCCTGACGGTCCGCATCACGCGGGGTGGCTTCACCGGCTGGGGCGAATGCGTGCCCTATGCCCGTTATGGCGAAAGCCTCGAATCGGTGACGGCGGCAATCCTCGACCTGCCGCCCGACATCACCCGTCAGGCCCTGCAATCCGCCCTGCCCCCCGGCGCCGCCCGCAACGCAGTCGACTGCGCGCTCTGGGATCTGGAGGCGAAAACCGCAGGCCACCGCGCCTGGCAGCTCGCCGGCCTCGCCGCCCCCCGGCCGGTGCAGATCGCCTTCACCCTGTCGCTCGACACGCCCGAAGACATGCGCCTGCAGGCCGCCCAGAACGCCCACCGCCCGCTCTTGAAGATCAAGCTCGGCACCCCTGACGACATGCCGCGGCTGGAGGCCGTCCGCCAGGGCGCCCCCACCGCCCGCCTGATCGTCGATGCCAACGAGGGCTGGACTCCGCAGGTCTACACTGAACTCGCCCCCCACCTCCTCCGCCTTGGTGTGGCCATGGTCGAACAACCCCTGCCCGCCGGGGCCGATGACATGCTGGCCGAAATCGCAAGGCCTTTGCCAATCTGCGCCGACGAATCCGCCCATGGCGCGGCGAGCCTCGCCGGCCTCAAGGGCAAATACGACCTCGTCAACCTCAAGCTCGACAAGACCGGCGGCCTCACCGAAGGCCTTGCCGCCAAGGCCGAGGCGGCAAGGCTCGGCCTTGGCCTGATGGTCGGCTGCATGGTCGGCTCCTCGCTCGCCATGGCGCCGGCGGTCCTCCTGGCGCAGGGGGCAAGCTATTCCGATCTTGACGGCCCGCTCCTTCTGTCTCAAGACCGCGACACCCCTTTGCACTATGACAGCGCCGGGGTGCATCCGCCTGAAAAGGCCCTTTGGGGATAGAGCATGAGCCGCATTGTCTATGTGAATGGCAGTTTCGTTCCGGAAGCCGAAGCCGTGGTTTCGGTCTTTGACCGCGGCTTCCTGATGGCCGATGGCGTCTATGAGGTGACCTCGGTTCTGGACGGCAAGCTGATCGACTTCGCGGGCCACTGCGTCCGCCTCGCGCGCAGCCTGTCGGAACTGGAGATAGCCAATCCCCACACCGATGCCGAATGGCTCGCCCTGTTCCGTGCGATCGTGGCGCAGAATGCCGTGGTCGATGGCATGGTCTATCTGCAGGTCACCCGCGGCAACCCCGGCGACCGCGACTTCGCCTTTCCCGGGCCGGAGGTCACCCCGACCGTGGTCATGTTCACCCAGTCCAAGCCGGGCCTCGCCGAAAACCCCGCCGCCAAGGTCGGCATGAAGGTGATCGGCGTCCCCGACATCCGCTGGGGCCGGCGCGACATCAAGACGGTGCAATTGCTTTACCCCTCGATGGCCAAGATGATGGCCAAGAAGGCCCATGTCGACGATTGCTGGTTCGTCGAGGATGGCGCCGTGACCGAAGGCACCTCGAACAACGCCTATATCGTCAAGGGCAACAGGATCATCACCCGCGCCCTCTCCCCCGACATCCTGCACGGCATCACCCGGGCCGCCGTGCTGCGCTTTGCGTCCGAGGCCCAGATGGAAGTCGAAGAACGCGCTTTCACCATCGCCGAAGCGCAAGCGGCGGATGAGGCCTTCGTCACCTCGGCCTCGGCTTTCGTCATGCCGGTGGTGGAAATCGACGGCGCAGCGGTAGGCTCGGGCAAGCCGGGCGCCGTGGTCGCCCGCCTGCGCGAGATCTACCTCGACGAGATGCGCAAGGCGGCGGTCTGAGGGGAAAACAGGCCATGGACATGGCCGACTCTTGGCAATTGGCTGGGACGGGCATGTGTGCCTTTGGCAGTGGCGGTTGTGCAGAGAAAGCGGTCGTTGATTTCGTCGGCTTGTCCTGTAGCATTGCTTCGCACTCCAACTGAGTTTCCGCGAACTTAGGAGCTTGCGCGGTGCAAGAATGTCAGTCGGTGCGGAGGTCAGGGACGATGAGCCGCCTGATATACATAGTTCTTGCGATGGGCGGGCTTGTGGCGGCAGCGGCGCTGGCTTCCGTCCTATATTTCCTTGGAGCTTCGGTGCGGATGCGGGCAGACCTTGAGGCTCTCGGCGAAAAAGGCGGCGCAGGCCTTTTAGAAACTTTGAGCAGTCGGGGTTTTACCCGTGTGGGCGAATTTACCCTGTCTGCGGGAGCGAAAGATTTCTGTGAAATTTCTGCCCCAATTTTTCCTCGAATGCTCCAGCCGCCAGAATGGATGACAGTCGCCGTCAAAATCACTTGCTGGGACGGTGAGGCAGATGAAACAGACGGTGGAACGCTCTGGCGCATCTGCCATGCAGAGCAGCCCAGCGCGGGGTATTCGGTGGCCCATCTGGAAAAGGACTTCTCTGCCGGGACTTGGCAAGGAGGCCTCACTCCAGAGGATTCTGGCGGTCGCTGCCATTGAATGGGGAATGGATGCGGGCTCATGTCAATGCTAGCTCTGGCGTGTAGCCGTAGTCGAGAAGCAGTCAGGGTTCTTTTGGACGCCACGACATCAGGGTCGGCCACAAACTGTTAAAACCGACAGCCTCTACAACAACTTGCAATTCTCGGCCGATCCGTATGGGGCTAAGGGCTCCAAGCAGCCCTTCATCCGGTTCCCTTTGGGCGGAAAACGGCGGCAAGAACCCCCGCCCCTACCGCCCCTTTCCTCACACCGGGTTCAGCGCACCGAACACCGCCGGAAAGCTGCCATTGGCCTCGGCATTGCGCAGGCGCAGCACGGCGTTCACCAGAATCTCCGGCCGGCCTGCGGCCAGAAGGGCCATGACCTCGTCGATATAGGCGTCCAGTGGCATGGCATGGGGGCTGGTGCGGTTGACGGGCATCAGGTCGGTGGCGACCATCGGCGGCGCCAGCTCGATCACCTCCACGCTGGTCGCGCGCAGCTGATGTCGCAAGGACTGGGTCCAGGAATGCAGCGCCGCCTTGGTCGCCGAATAGGTCGGCGTGGCCGCCAGGGGCACGAAGGCAAGGCCCGAGGTCACATTCATCACCGCCGCGCTGCCTTGCGTCTTCAGATGCGGCAGGAAAGCCGCCGTCAGCCGGATCGGCCCAAGAAGGTTGATGGCAATCGTGGCCTCGGCCGTGGTCAGGTCACAGGGCTCGGCCAGCATGTCCTCGGCCTGCATGATCCCGGCATTGTTGATCAGCACGTTCAGGCCGGGATGCGCGGCCAGCACCTGCCTGGCAAAGCCCGGGATCGAGGCGCCATCCTCCACATCCAGCACAGCGTAGTCCATGCCCGGATTGGCCCGCGTCACCTCAGCCAGCAAGGCCTCGCGCCGTCCGGCGATGATCACCCTGTTGCCCCGGGCCTGCAGCGCCTCGGCCAGGGCGCGCCCGATGCCCGAACCGCCGCCGGTCACCAGAATCGTATTGCCTGTCATCTTCATGGGATGTCCTTTCAAGTCTTGGTCAGGTCTGCAGAGGTGATAGACCAAGTCACTTACCGGTGGTAAGCAGGCACCCGAAATATCTGTAGTTACTGAATGGAAACCGACATGACCGTGACCGACCCGGACGGAAGCAAGGTCAACCCGCGGGTCGAGGCGCTCGTCGCCGAACTGATCGGACGGGTGGCCGACAAATGGACGATGATCGTGCTGGAAGTGCTGGCCGAACAGGGCGAGACGCGCTTTACCGCGCTGGGCCGTCTGGTGCCCGGCATCAGCCAGAAGATGCTGACCCAGACCTTGCGCGCGATGGAGCGGGATGGCCTCGTGATCCGCACCATTCACCCCGTCATCCCGCCCCGCGTCGACTACAAGCTGACCGACCTCGGCCTCAGCCTGGGCGAGGCCTTCTGTGGTGTCTGGCTCTGGGCCGAAGCAAACCTTGCAAGGATCGACGCCGCCAGGCAGCGTTTCGACGCCAAAGCCTGACGCGTCTTTCGATTTCACAGGTCCAGAAATATCCTCGGGGTGGCCCGGGAGGGGCGGAAAGCCCCTCCGGCAGGGGGGATCGGGGGGCTGGCCCCCCCGACGCACCCGGCGGCAGCAAGCCCCCTTACTTCGAGGGCTCGCCCCCGACATTCGCCGCAAAAGCCACCGCGAAAGCCGCCTTCTTCTCCGCATCCGCCGCCGTCTGGTTCTGCGCGACCCATTCCGCATAGGGCATGCCATAGACGATCTCGCGGGCCTCTTCCTTGGTCATGGCGATGCCTTCCGCCGTGGCCGCCTCGTTGTACCAGCGGCTCAGGCAGTTGCGGCAGAAACCCGCCAGATTCATCAGGTCGATGTTCTGCACATCGGGGCGCTTTTCCAAAAGGTGGTGCATCAGCGCGCGGAAGGCCGCGGCTTCCAGTTTCTCACGGGTCTGGTCGTCCAGTTGCATCACGCCCTCTTTCTTCACAAAGCTTCCAATGCCCGGGTCAGGATGGGGGCCAGACGCAGACCCCAGGCTCTCTGCCCCTCTGGGTCAGAGATGAGGTCGTTCCTCACCTCGATCAAGGTGTTGTGGCGGCCCTTTTGCAAAGCGTGCAGGTCGATCGAATCGCCGGGCAAGTGGCCGTCATAGGGTTCGTTGTCGCCGATACACAGGTCCGGCTCGGCCTCCAGCGCCGCGATCAGCGGACGCGAGAAGCGCGGGTCGAGGTGGGAATAAAGGACGCCGACATGCCAGGGCCGCTGGGCCCTTCCGCGCAGGCAGGGGGTGAAGGAATGAATGGCCAGGATGATCGTATCCTCCTGTCGCGATGCCATCCGCTCCAGCGCCGCATGATAGGGTCGGTGCAGGGTGGCAAGCCGGCGCTCGACCTCGGCCGCGCTCACCCCGGCATTGGCCGGAATGATGGTGCCATCGTAAAGCTGCATGACCAGCGTCGGATCCTCCTCGCCCCGGTTGGCGTCGATCACGAGCCGGCTGAAATCCGAACAGATCACCGGACTGTCCAGCGCCTCGCCCAAAGCCAGGGCCACGCCGCGCGCGCCGACATCCCAGGCGATGTGGCGGCCCATGTCGGCGGCGGAGATGCCAAGATCGCCCCCCGCCACATCCGGTGGCACCCGGTTGGAGGCGTGATCGCAGGTGACCAGCCAGCGCCCGGGGCGGTTTTCACCGGTGATGTTGAACGGCGGGATCGTGCAGAAGGCGGTATCAGATGGGGGCATGTCAGGGTTCCTTGCCCCCGCTCTTAGCGAAACCCGCCGGGAATGGGAATCTTTGCCGCGTCAAACAGCAGAAATTTGCGGTCCTGCCCGCCTTTTCAGCAATTCTTCATCCGATCTTTGCCTAATCTTCACGCCTCTCGGTTTGGTTACGATCCGGCCAGTTGCCCCCACGGGCTAATTGCGCGATAAGACCCCCGGCCCACCGTAACACCGGAACCCGACGAAAAGGATCAGGCATGAGACGCCTCCGTAATGTGAAGATCGTGGCCACTCTGGGCCCGGCTTCCAGCGACTACGCCACCATCCGCGCTTTGTTCGAGACGGGGGCCGATGTGTTCCGTCTGAACATGAGCCATGGCACCCATGACGACATCCGCGCGCGGCATGTCATCATCCGCAAGGTCGAAGCCGACGTTGGTCGCCCGATCTGCATCCTGGCCGACCTTCAGGGCCCGAAATTGCGCGTCGGCACCTTTGCCAATGGCCATGAGGATCTGGTCGAAGGCGCCAAGTTCCGCATGGACCTCTCGGCGGCGCCCGGCGATGTCCACCGCGTGCAACTGCCCCACCCCGAGATTTTCGCGGCGCTGGAACCCGGCGCCTCGCTCCTGGTCAATGATGGCAAGATCGCCGTCCGCGTCGATGACTGCGGCAAGGATTTCGCCAATTGCACCGTGACCGTGGGCGGCACCATTTCCAACCGCAAGGGCGTGAACGTGCCCGACGTGGTGCTGCCGATGGCGGCCCTGTCCGAAAAGGACCGCGTCGATCTGGAGTTTGCCTGCGAGCTCGGGGTTGACTGGCTCGCCCTCTCCTTCGTGCAGCGCCCCGAGGATGTGATCGAGGCGCGTGGCCTGGCCCGTGGCCGCGCCGCCATCATGGCCAAGATCGAAAAGCCCGCCGCCGTGAAGGCCTATGACGCGATCCTGCAGGTCTCGGATGGCATCATGGTCGCGCGCGGCGACCTTGGCGTCGAGCTGCCGGTCTATTCGGTGCCGCCGATCCAGAAACGCCTGATCCGTGGCGCCCGCGCTGCGGCCAAGCCGGTGATCGTGGCGACCCAGATGCTGGAATCGATGATCGAATCGCCGGTCCCGACCCGGGCCGAGGTTTCGGACGTCGCCACCGCCATTTACGAAGGCGCCGATGCCGTGATGCTTTCGGCCGAATCGGCTGCCGGCAAATACCCGCTGGAGGCCGTGGCCACGATGAACAACGTCGCCATCTCGGTCGAAAAGGACCCGACCTACCGTCAGGTCATCGAATCGAGCCGCACCGTCCGGCGCGAGACCATCGCCGACGGCATCGTGGCCGCCTCGCGCGAGATTGCCGAAGCGACCAACATCAAGGCCATCGCCTGCTTCAGCCTGACCGGGACCACGGCGGCGCTGGTGGCGCGAGAACGCCCGCGGGTTCCGATCATCGCCCTGACGCCCCTGATGTCGACCGCGCGCCGCATGGCGCTGACCTGGGGCGCGCATTGCGTCATCACCGAACCGCAGGAACGCCTGAAGGGGGCCGTCATCGCCGCCATCCGTGCTGCCCGGGACGAAGGCTTTGCCGATGTCGAGGATACCATCGTGCTGACCGCCGGTGTGCCCTTCAACGTCAAGGGCACCACCAACGTGCTGCGCGTGGCGCCTTGCGATGAACGGTTGATTTCGCGGGTCGATCCTGAATAATCGCTGAAAGGCGATTGCCGGAGTTTTCTTCGGGGTATTCATGGATACTGATCTCATACTGGTGGTGGGCATCGTCGCAATTGCGCTGGCGGTGCCCACTTTGCTTGCGTCCTGGGTCGATGGCTCGGTCCCGCGCACCGGTTCCTTGCTGGTGCTCTTGGGCGGCGTGCTGATCGCCGTGGCCCTGACCCAGCACGGGCGCGGCTATACCTTCGCCGAAATGCCCGATCTCTTCATCCGGGTGATCGGACGCCTGATCAAATAGCGGTTTGCGGGCCGATCCGGCCCGTTTAATCGCCCGATTGGCGCCAAGGCCGGGTCAAAGCCCCTTGCGTCCCCCCGGCCCTGCCCCTATACGCCAGCCCTCAGACTACCCCCGCACGGCCGGCCCACGTGGCATGCCGAGTCGTGCCTGCAACCACGGAGATGGAAATGCCCAAGATGAAGACCAAGTCGGCGGCCAAGAAGCGCTTCAGCTTCACAGCCAACGGCCATGTGAAAGCCGGCGCTGCCGGCAAGCGCCACGGCATGATCAAGCGCACAGCGAAATTCGTCCGCGACAGCGCTGGCACGATGATCCTGTGTGCTTCCGACGAGAAAATCGTCAAAAAGTACATGCCGTATAACCGCTAAGGAGAGATCACATGTCCCGCGTCAAATCCGGCGTTGTCACCCACGCCCGCCACCGCAAGGTGATCGCCAAGGCGGCAGGCTACTACGCCGCCCGCTCCACGAATTTCAAGACCGCGACCCAGGC
Source organism: Rhodobacter sp. P2_H5 (assembly GCF_056403335.1). Taxonomy (NCBI): domain Bacteria; kingdom Pseudomonadati; phylum Pseudomonadota; class Alphaproteobacteria; order Rhodobacterales; genus Rhodobacter; species Rhodobacter sp. P2_H5. The sequence continues at coordinate 57,678 of NZ_JBFUFS010000004.1, forward strand.
CGTCGATAAGGCGCAGCAATACGCCACGCGCGACCGCAAGGCCCGCAAGCGTCAGTTCCGCGCGCTGTGGATCGCCCGTATCAACGCCGCCGTGCGTCTGTACGATCCGGCCTTCACCTACTCGCGTCTGATCGACGGTCTGGCCAAGGCCGGCATCACCGTCGACCGCAAGGTCCTGGCCGATCTGGCCGTGCATGAGCCCGAAGCGTTCAACGCCATCGCCGCCCAAGCCAAAGCAGCTCTGCCCGCCGCGGCCTGAGCCTTCCAGACCTGACTTAAAGAAAACCCCGCCACTGGCGGGGTTTTTTCATTGTGGTGTGGCGCGGCGCGGTCAGCCTGCCGCCCTTAGGGCCGCCTGCCGGCGCGCGGCCACGCGGAAGGCCAGCATGGCCAGCGCCCCCACCCCTGCCGTCACCAGCGCCGCCGACAGCGCCGGGTCGGGCCCCAGCCCCACCGCCGTGGTGCAGACCGCCGCAACCATCATCTGCACAAAGCCGTACAGCCCCGAGGCCGCCCCGGCGTATTCCGGCAAGATGTTCATGGCTTGCGAGGTCGCAATCGGGCTCGTCACCCCGGTCGCCAGGCAAAAGAAGAAGACCGGCGCCATGAAGACCGGGGCGGACAGGGGTACGAAGAGAACAATCGCCAGCAGCGCCAGACCCGAACCCAGCGTCACCCAATTGGCCAGCCGCAGCAAATGCGGCAACGGCACCTTGCCCGCGGTCAGGCGGATCAGGAAGTTCCCCATCGCCACCGCCAGCACCACCAGCGCCAGCCAGGGCCCGACCTCATGCGCCGGGCGGTGCAGGTCTTTTTCGAAGATGAAGGGCGCCGCGGTGATCACCCCATACATCGAGGTCGTGGCACAGGCCCCGCCCAGCACCAGCCAGCCATAATCGCCGCGCCCCAGTAAGGCCTTGATGCCTTCGGTGAACCTGGAATGGGCCGCAGCCTCGGGCCGAGTCTCGGGGATCAGGAAGACCACGCTGGCCAGATTGGCGACGCCAATCGCCAGCAGCAGGGGGAAGATCATCCGCCAGCCCGCAAATTGCACCACAAAGCCACCGATCATCGGGGCGAGCGAGGGGCCGACCACCATGATCATGGTCAGCACGGCCAGACGGCTGGCGATCTCCTCGGGCGCGGAGGTGTCGCGCAGGATCGCCCGACCCAGGACCAGCCCGGCGCAACCGCCAAGCGCCTGAAACAGCCGCGCTGCGATCAGCAAGTCGAGGCTTGGTGCGAGGTAGGCCGCAATCCCGGCCAGGCAGTACAGGCCCAAGGCGACCATCAGCACCGGACGCCGCCCGAAATGGTCGCTCAAGGGACCGTAGAGCAACTGCCCCAGCGCCATGCCGAGGATATAGACGCTGATCGTCATCTCCATCCGCGGCATGGAGGCGGCGAACTCCGCCCCCGCCCCCGGCAGCGCGGGCACGAAGATATGCATGGCGAGCGAGCCGGTCAGCGTCAGCGCACCCAGCACCCAGACCGGGACACGGTGTTTCTGCTGGGCGGGTTTGCGGGTCAGGTCGAAATCTGCGGCGGTCATGCGGAAAGGCTTTCGGCAGGGGAGGGTTCGGCGCTCTGCGGCAGGCGGGAGAGGATCACGCCCAGAACCCGTTCGGTGGTGGCCAGATCCTCGGGGTCGATCCCGGCCATCGCCTCGGCGCGCACCTCGGCCGCGGCTTTCTGCGCGGCGCGCACCACCCCGGCTGCGGCGGGGGTCAGCACGACCCAGCGCACCCTGCGGTCCTGCGGGTCATCCTCGCGGCGCACCAGCCCTTGCGTCGTCAGCGCATCGACCAGCCGCACCACCGACGAGCGGTCAAGCCCGAGGTACTGCGCCAGATCGCCCTGCCGCACCGGGCCCACCCGGTTGAGGTACAAAAGCGGCAGCCAGGTCGCATCGGTCAGCCCCAAAGGGGCGAGGCCGAGGTTCACCGCCCGCCGCCAATTGCGCGAGACATGCTGGATCAGGCGGCCAATCGTCTCGCGCGTGGTTTCTGCTGGCATGCTCGCACAGGCTCCGGCGTGATTGTTTGCAATGCAACAATTGATATGCAATCAATACCCACATGACAAGCCCCGGCGGCCTTCCGCATGGCGGCCTTCCCCTTGGATCATGGCCATCGTGCAAACGAAAAAGCCCCGCCGGATGGCGAGGCTTTTCCCGTGCTTCAGGCAGGGTTTACTGGCCTGCGGTCCCGATCGCATCCAGCGCCGCCACGGCCTCAGGCGGCAGGGTCAGCGCGGCGGCGGCCAGGTTTTCGTGCAGATGTGCCACCGAGGAGGTGCCGGGGATCAACAGGATGTTCGGCGCGCGCTGCAACAGCCACGCCAGCGCCACCTGCATCGGCGTTGCACCCAGACCCGCGGCAACCTCGGTCAGGGTCGCGGATTGCAGGGGCGAGAAGCCGCCCAGCGGGAAGAAGGGCACATAGGCGATCCCCTCCGCCGCCAGCGTGTCGATCAGCGCGTCGTCCTTCCGATGGGCCAGGTTGTAGTGGTTTTGCACGCAGACCACCTCGGCGATCCGCCGGCCCTCGGCGACCTGGGCCGGGGTCGCGTTGCTCAACCCGATGTGGCGGATCAGGCCCTGGCGCTGCAATTCGGCCAAGGCCGTCATCTGCGGCTCGATCGGCCCTTCGGCCGGGCCGTAAACGTCGAACATCAGGCGCAGGTTGACCACGTCGAGCACCTCGACGCCAAGATTGCGCAAGTTGTCATGCACCGCCGACACCAGCTGGTCCGGCGCGAAGGCGAGGTTCCAGGAGGCGTCCTGCCCGCGGACCGCGCCGATCTTGGTGACAAGGGTCACGCCGTCATAGGGATAAAGCGCCTCGCGGATCAGCTGGTTGGTGATGTGGGGGCCGTAAAAGTCACTGGTGTCAATGTGATTGACCCCACGCGCCACCGCCTCGCGCAGGACGGCCAGCGCCGCAGCAGGGTCTTTCGGGGGCCCGAAGACCCCGGGCCCCGCCAGTTGCATGGCGCCATAGCCCATCCGGCGGACCGGGGCCGCGCCGAGTTTGAAGGTGCCGGCTTTGCCAATATCAGTCATGTCATCTCTCCTGTTGACGCTTGGCCCCTGATCTAGACCCGGCGGCACTGTGTGATAAGCTGGCACAATCAGCACAGCCCGTGCGGAGGGGCGCACAATGACCGCAGATCTTGGTGACCTGAATGCTTTCGTGGCCGTGGCGCGGGCTGGCGGCTTTCGCACCGGAGCGCGCATCCTTGGCCGCAGCGCCTCCAGCCTGTCGGAAGCGGTGCGGCGGCTGGAGGCGACGCTCGGCGTCCGCCTTCTGAACCGCACCACCCGCAGCATCGCCCTGACCGAGGCGGGGAGTCGTCTTCTGGAACGCCTGGCCCCGGCCCTGACCGAGGTGACGGCGGCGCTGGATGTGGTCAACACCTTCCGCACCAGCCCGACCGGCACCCTGCGACTGAATGTGCCGGTCGCCGCCGCCCGCCTGGTCCTGCCCGCGCTGGTGCCCGGCTTCCTGGCCGCCTATCCCGACATCACGCTGGACATCATCGCCGAGGACGGCTTCGTCGACATCCTCGCCGAGGGCTGCGACGCGGGGATCCGCTATGAGGAGCGGCTGGAGCAGGACATGATCGCCGTGCCGATCGGCCCGCGCCTGCAACGCTTTGCCACCGCCGCCGCTCCCGCCTATCTGGACCGCCGCGGCCGCCCGCAGCATCCGCGCGACCTGTTGTCCCACGCCTGCCTGCGCGGGCGCTTTGCCAGCGGCGCCACCCCGGCCTGGGAATTCGAGCGCGCGGGCGAGACCTTGCGGATCGAACCGTCGGGCCCTTTGGTCGTGCGCCTCGGCGGGGCGGTGGACCTCGCGGTCGAGGCGGCGCTGGCGGGAAGTGGAATCATCACCCTGTTTGAGGACTGGCTGCGCCCCTATCTGGACCGCGGCGCGCTGGAACCGGTGCTGGAGGAGTGGTGGCCCAGCTTCTCCGGCCCCTTCCTTTACTACCCCGGGCGCCGCCACCTGCCCGCCCCGCTGCGCGCTTTTGTCGACTACATCGCCGCGGCAAGGCCATCGGCCGCCGCTCCACTTGCATCCCGCGTGCCATCCGGTTAGCACCGTCGCGCATCTGTAGGAGGCGCATATGGACGGGCTCGACACGCTGAAAGCCAAATATCTGACCGCTGTGGCCGCGGCGTCGGACGAATCCGCGCTGGAAGAGGTGCGGCTGGCGGCCCTTGGCAAGAAGGGCGAGGTTTCGGCCCTGATGTCCTCCTTGGGCAAGATGGCGCCGGAGGAACGCAAGGCCGCCGGTGCCAACCTGAACCTCCTGAAGGACGAGATTGACGCGGCTTTGCGCGCCAGGAAATCCGGGCTGGCGGATGCGGCACTCGACGAACGTCTGCGCTCGGAATGGCTCGACGTCACCCTGCCCGGCCGCCCGCGCCCGCAAGGCACGATCCACCCGGTGTCACAGGTCATGGAAGAGCTGACCGCGATTTTCGGCGACATGGGCTTTGCCGTGGCCGAAGGCCCGCAGGTCGAAAGCGACTGGTACAATTTCGACGCGCTGAACATCCCGCCGGAACACCCCGCCCGGCAAGAGCATGACACCTTCTTCATGGCCCGCGCCGAGGGCGACGCCCGCCCACCCCATGTGCTGCGCACCCATACCTCGCCCGTGCAAATCCGCGCCATGGCCGCGCAAGGCGCCCCGATCCGCGTGATCGCGCCGGGCCGGGTCTACCGGATGGACATGGACCAGACCCATGCGCCCATGTTCCACCAGGTCGAGGGTCTTGCGATCGACCGCAACATCTCGATGGCGAACCTGAAATGGACGCTGGAGGAGTTCTGCCGCGCCTTCTTCGAGGTGCCCTCGGTCGAACTGCGCTTCCGCGCCTCGCACTTCCCCTTCACCGAACCTTCGGCCGAAGTCGACATCCGCTGCTCGTGGAAAGACGGTCAGCTGAAGATCGGCGAGGGCGACAGCTGGCTGGAGATCCTCGGCTCCGGCATGGTGCATCCCAAGGTGCTGACAGCGGCGGGCGTTGACCCGACGCAATGGCAGGGCTTCGCCTTCGGCATGGGAATCGACCGCATCGCGATGCTGAAATACGGCATCCCCGACCTGCGCGCCTTCTTTGAAAGCGATCTGCGCTGGCTGCGCCACTATGGCTTTGCCGCACTCGACATGCCGGATCTGCCCGGCGGCCTCAGCCGCTGATCGCCACGCACGTCTGATTTCGGGATTCACCCAACCACCAGAGCCATTGCCAGCTCTGGTGGTTGGGCTCAGATGCCACCATGCATCAGGCACATAAGAACAGTCAGTCCCATCATCAACGCCAAACGCGCCGGATGGCGGCGCGGAAGGTCTGCGGGAATGGACAACATATCGTTCATTGCCACAATCTAGCACATATTGCGCGGCCAATTGTGTCAAAAAAGAGTTAATTGCGGCGACAAGCCGTTTCCTTTCGCGCAACGCTGCGCATTCCCGCCGCATTCTCGCGTGAGGGCTGTCCGACGGACCGCTTCCCCTTGGCCCGGCTTTGCGGTAAGTCCCTGCGCGACCACTACCGATGACTTCCGACCCGCCGGATCCCTATGACCCGGCATCCGCAACTGACCTGGGGATTGCCATGAAATTCACCCTGTCCTGGCTCAAGGACCATCTCGACACCACCGCTTCCGTGGACGAGATCACCGAGGCGCTGACCGATCTTGGACTGGAGGTCGAAGAGGTGGTGAACCCCGCGGCCCGGCTTGCCCCCTTCACGCTGGCCAAGATCCTTCACGCCGAAAAGCACCCGGATGCCGACAAGCTGCGGGTCTGCCGGGTGCTGACGGATGAGGGCGAAAAGCAGATCGTCTGCGGCGCGCCCAATGCCCGCGAAGGCATCACGGTGGTTCTGTGCAAGCCGGGCGATTATGTGCCCGGCATCGACGTGACCCTTGGCGTCGGCAAGATCCGCGGCGTGGAAAGCCAGGGCATGATGGCCTCCGAGCGCGAGCTGGAGCTGTCGGACGAACACAATGGCATCATCGAGCTGCCCTCGGGCGAGGTCGGCGAAAAGTTCATTGACTGGCTGGCGATCAACCGCCCCGGCACCGTCGATCCGATGATCGAAATCAAGATCACCCCCAACCGCCCCGACGCCCTTGGCGTGCGCGGCGTGGCGCGCGATCTGGCCGCCCGCGGTCTGGGCGTGCTGAAGCCCCTGGTCGTGACGCCAGTGGCGGGCAGCTTCGCCTCGCCCATCGGCGTGAAGATCGACGATACGTTGAAGGTCAAAGGCTGCCCGCATTTCGCCGGCCGCACCATCCGGGGCGTGAAGAACTCAGCCTCGCCCGACTGGCTGCAACAGCGGCTGAAGGCGATCGGTCTGCGGCCGATCTCGGCCCTGGTCGATATCACCAATTACTTCACCTTCGGCCTGAACCGCCCCCTGCACGTCTTTGACGCGGGCAAGGTCAAGGGCGACCTGATCGTGCATCCCGCGGCGGGCGGCGAAGAGTTCCTCGCCCTCGACGGCAAGACCTACACGCTCCGCGCCGGGATGATGGCCATCTCCGATGCGGCGGGCGTGGAATCCCTGGCAGGCATCATGGGCGGCGAGGTCTCGGGCTGTTCGGAAGCCACGACCGATGTCTTCCTGGAAAGCGCCTATTGGGACCCGATCACCATCGCCGCCACTGGCCGCGCGCTGAAGATCAACTCGGATGCGCGCTACCGCTTCGAACGTGGCATCGATCCGGCCTTCACGCTGGACGGGCTGGACCTTGCGACGCAGATGGTCCTCGACCTCTGCGGCGGCGAGGCTTCCGTCGTGGTGCAGGACGGCGCCCCCCTCGACGTGACCCGCGCCTACCGGCTGGACCCGGAGCGGCTGGTCAGCCTCGTGGGGATGGAGATCCCCGAAGCCACCCAGCGCCAGACGCTGGAGGCTCTGGGCTTTGTGCTGAACGGCAACATGGCCACCCCGCCGACCTGGCGCCCCGATGTGCTGGGCGAGGCCGATCTGGTGGAAGAGGTCGCCCGCATCGCCTCCCTGACCAAGCTGCAGGGTCGGCCCCTGCCCCGCGTCAACACCGGCGTGCCGCGCCCGATCCTGACCCCCCTGCAGGTGCGCGAGCGGACCGCGCGGCGAACGATGGCGGCGCTGGGGTATAACGAATGCGTCACCTACAGCTTCATCGACGCCGAGGCGGCCGGCCTCTTCGGTGGCGGGTCCGATGCCGTGCGCATCGAAAACCCGATCTCGTCGGAGATGACCCACCTGCGCCCTGACCTCTTGCCCGGTCTCTTGCGGGCGGCTGCGCGCAACCAGGCGCGCGGCTTTGCCGATCTGGCGCTCTTCGAGGTCGGCCCCGCCTTCTCGGGCGGTGAACCGGGTGAGCAGCAGTTGCTGGCCTCCGGCCTTCTGGTCGGCGCCGTGGCGCCGCGCGACCCCTTCGGCTCGCGCCGCCCGGTGGATGTGTTCGACGCCAAGGCCGATGCCGAGGCGGTTCTGGCCGCCCTCGGCGCGCCGACCCGGGTGCAGATCAGCCGCAAGGTGGCAGGCTGGTGGCACCCCGGCCGCTCGGGCGCCATCGGCCTCGGGCCGAATGTGCTGGCCAGCTTCGGCGAGGTCCACCCCCGCGTGCTGGCCGCGATGGGCGTGAAAGGCCCGGCCGTGGCCTATACGATCGCGATATCCGCCGTCCCCGCCCCCAAGGTCAAGACGCCGACCCGCCCGGCGCTGGCTCTGTCGGATCTGCAAGCCGTCGACCGCGACTTCGCCTTCGTGGTGGACGCCAAGGTCGAGGCCCTGACCGCCGTCAACGCCGCGATGGGGGCCGAAAAAGGCCTGATCGACGGCGTGAAGGTCTTCGACCAGTTCACCGGCGAGAAGGCCGAGGCGCAGATGGGCGCGGGCAAGAAGAGCATCGCTTTGACCGTCCGCCTGCAACCGCGCGACAAGACCCTGACCGATGCCGAGATCGAGGCGGTCTCGGCGAAGATCGTCGAAAAGGTCAGCAAGGCCACCGGCGGCACGCTGCGCCGCTGAAGGCAGATCGCGGCGTCCCGGCGTCGCCCTCTACCCCGGCCGCAGTCTTACGCCGCCGTCACCCGGTCGCTTGGTACCCCGGCGGGGCGCTGCCCCGTGCCCCGGAGTATTTGGGCAGAGGGCAAAGGGGCCCCTTTTTCCCTTTCATCCAGATGCAAATATCCCCGGGGGTCTGGGGGCAGGCAGCCCCCAGCCGGGGCCGCCGCGCGCCCTCCGGGTCAGGATCTGCGACCGAAGAGCCGCGCGAACCAGCCGCGGGTGCGGTCGCCGGCCTCTTGCACTTCGGCCACAGCCGGGTCGACCATCCGCTCCCAGAACTGCAGCCACATCCGCCGCGCCATGAAGACCAGGAAGGCCAAGAGCGTCAGGATGACCACGTTGAGCCAGGGGAAGAAGCTCACGTCGGGTCCTGCGACCTCGGTGATGCGCACCGCATTGGGGTAGATCGACAGCATCGGCCAGCGAAAGCCGTAATGCGTCACCATCACCCATTTCGGCGCCGCATCCGAGGATTTGAGATTGGTCGCCACCGCTTGCAGGTTGGAGCTGTCGTATTTGAAATAGGGCGGCCAGATCCAGCCGGTATCTTCGTTGCGATAGACCATGACCCGGCCGTCGGCAAAGGCCGCGTTGATGAAACGGATGTCGCGGCTGTCCTTGCCCTCGGCGGTGCCGGTATCGGGTGAGGCGTAGAAGTATTTGTTGGCCCAGCTGACCGTGGTCACCCGGTTGTAGGCCTCGGTGATGCGCACCACGTCATGGTGGGGCAGCGTGTAATCGAGCAACCCCGCCACGATCAGCGCCAGTATACCCCAGATCGCCCATTTCGCCTTACGCATCAGAACCTCCTCATGTGTGGTTCACCACATAGGCGATCACGACGATCAACACCACCGGCACCACATAGACCAGCAGGATCAGCCGTTTGCGCAGCCCGTGTTCGTATTGCGCCATGCCGCGCGCCACGAAATCCTCGCGCAGGCCCGCGATGCCGCCGGCGTCGAATTCATTCTCCAGCTTCTCGCGGCGGACGGATCGGGAATAGGCCGAGATGATCCAGTAGATCACCGTCAACCCGACAAGCCCGCCGATGATCAGTTGCAACATCATCCGCCCTCCCCTGCCCCTCTCAGCTAGTCCCGCCCGGGCCTTGGTTCAAGGGATTTGCACGGCGCCCGATGCGGCGCGGCCCCGAACGCCGCGTCAGACCGCGATATTGTCGATCAGGCGCACCCCGTCGAGCCAGGCCGCCGCCAGAAGGCGCAAGGGGCGGGCCAGATCCGCGGCGGGCTCCAGGCTTTCGGCGTCGCGCAGGGTCAGGTATTCGACGCGGGAGAAACCTGCCGCCAGAACGGCGGCTTCGCCCCGGGCCAAAGCGGCATCAGCGGCGGCGCCACCGGCGCGCAACTCCTCTGCCGCGGCCTGCATCGCCGCATGCAGGGCCGGCGCGATGCGCAGGGCCTCGGGCGAGAGGCGCTGGTTGCGCGAGGAGAGTGCCAGGCCGTTCGGATCGCGCAGCGTCGCACAGCCGGTAACCTCGACCGCCAGATTCAGGTCGGCGACCATCCGCCGGATCACCTGCAATTGCTGCCAATCCTTCTCGCCGAAATAGGCGCGGTCGGCTTGCGTCATGCCGAAGAGCTTGGCGACCACCGTGGCCACCCCGGCGAAATGGCCGGGACGCAACGCGCCCTCCAGCGGTTCGGCCACGCCCGCCACCGTCACCGTGGTGGCAAAGCCCGGCGGATAGACCGCTTCGGGCGGCGGGGCGAAGATCACATCGACGCCCAAGGGCGCCAGAAGGGCGGTATCCGCCGCCTCGGTCCGCGGGTATTTCGCCAGATCCTCGCTGTTGTTGAACTGCCTCGGGTTCACGAAGATCGTCACGATCACCCGGTCCGAGCCCGCCTTGGCGGCGCGCACCAGGCTCAGATGGCCATCATGCAGCGCGCCCATGGTGGGGACGACACCGACGCTTTGGCCGGCAAGCTTCCAGCCGCGCACCAGCTGCCGCAGCGCCGCGACATCGCGCAGGATCGTGGTCAAGACGGTTTGCCCGGCAGGACATCGGCAAAGCCATGTTCCGGCCCCGGAAAGCGGCGGTTGCGGACATCTTCGGCATAGGCGGCAATCGCCTCGCCCGCGGTCTCGCCCAGATTGGCATAGCGCTTGACGAATTTCGGACGGAAATCGGTGAACATGCCCAGCATGTCATCGACCACCAGAACCTGGCCATCGCATTGCACGCCCGCGCCGATGCCGATGGTGGGGATCGCCAGCCTTTGGGTGATGCGGGCGGCAAGGCCGACCGGCACCTTCTCCAGCACGACCGAGAAGGAGCCCGCCGCCTCGACCGCGATTGCATCCTGCATGACGCGCTCCGCCTCGTCCGCGCGGCCCACCACCTTGTAGCCGCCCAACGTGTTGACCGCCTGCGGGGTCAGGCCGATATGGGCCATCACCGGCACACCGCGCGCGGTCAGAAAGGCAATCGTCTCGGCCATATGGCTGCCACCCTCCAGCTTGACCGCCGGAGCGCCGGTTTCCACGATCAACCGGGACGCGTTGCGAAAGGCCTGCTGCGGGCTTTCCTCGTAGCTGCCGAAGGGCATGTCGATGACCGCCATCGCCCGCTTGAGACCCCGGACCACGGCGCGGCCATGCAGGATCATCATCTCCATCGTCACGCCAAGGGTCGAAGGCATGCCGTGCAGCACCATGCCGAGCGAATCACCCACCAGCGCCACATCGCAATGCGCATCGACCAGACGCGCCATCGGCGTCGTATAGGCGGTCAGCACCACAAGGGGGGCCTGGCCCTTGCGGGCGCGGATCTCGGGCGGCAGCACGGACCGCAACTCGCTGGGTCCGCTGGACGGTGTCGCGCTCATCTTTCAGGCTCCGCAAGCTTGTGTCGCTGGCAATATGGGCATGTTTTCAACGCAGGCGCAAGAAAGCTGCGCCGCATCGCAGCACAGAAATCGCTTGACCTTGGCCGTGGTCAAAGGCGCATTGACCCGGCAAGGAGCATCCATGACAAACCTCATCCGACTGTCCCGCGAAGGGATCACCCCCGAAATCAGCCGTCCCGACCCCGAAAAGGTGATCGAGGGCGATCCCGTCCACACGACCTGGAACCTGGAAGAGCGCGGCACGCTTTTTGCCGGCCTCTGGCATGCCACGCCGGGCACCTGGCGCGTCAGCTATGACGAGTGGGAATATGTCCATATTCTGGAGGGGGTTTCGGTCCTGACCGATGCCGAGGGCAACGAGACCGTGCTGCAGGCCGGCGACAGTTTCGTCATCCGCCCGGGCTATTCCGGCACCTGGCGCGTCGTCGAGGCGACGCTGAAGGATTATGTGATCCTGGCCTGACCGGGTCGCTAACAGGGCCACCAAAAAAAGGCAGGTCCCGACCCGAGGGGCGGAACCTGCCAAATCTTACAACAGCTTAAGTCTAAGACCCGGCGAAGGTTCAGTACCCGCCGGCGGCGGCTGCTTGCTGGCGGGCAGCCTCGTCGGCGGCGCGGGCTGCGGCGTCATAGGCGGCCAGCGCGGGGTTCGCGGCCTCGGCAGCGGCAAGGGCTTCGGCGTCCTTGATCTTCTTGGCCTGATTCTCGGGGGTATCGGGCACGGCGCGGCCATAGGCGTCGTCCATATAGGGGCCTTCGGCGGCGACGCTTTCTTCCAGCGTGCGGACTTTGACCTTGGCGCCGATCTTCACGCGCTCGAACAGTTCGATCGCATCCTGATTGAACAGGCGGATACAGCCGGCCGAGGTGGCATGCCCGATCGAGTTGTTGTCGACCGTGCCATGGATGCGGAAATAGGTGTCGCGACCACCGCGGTAAAGATACATGGCCCGCGCGCCCAGGGGATTGTCCGGGCCGCCGGACATGCCGCCGGCATATTCCTTGTAAAGGTCGGGACGGGTCCGCACCATGTTGTTGGTGGGGGTCCAGGACGGCCATTTCTCCATCCGGCCGATCACGCCGGTGCCGCGGAAGGACAGGCCCTCACGCCCGACGGCGATGCCGTAACGGGTGGCCATGCCGCCCTCTTCGACAAAGTACAGCTTGCGGGCAAAGGGATCGACCACGATGCTGCCGGGCTTTTCCTCGCCGCTGTAGGCGACTTCGGTCTTCTGATAGCCGTCGATCATCAGACGGGCATCCACGGCGGGAATCTGGAAGCCGCCATCCTCGAGGGCTTCATAGCCGGGCAGGACGGCCATCTTCGGCGTCTCCTCCGCGACATGGGGGGTTCCACAGGCGGCCAGCAGGGACAGCAGGGCCATGGCAGCAAGTTTGGTCATAAGTCTGGTCACGGGTGTATATCCGGTCGGGAATTGGGTCTTTTTCACCAAGCGCCTAACGTCGTGTGAGTCAAGCCCCGGCGCGATTTCGGGCGGTTTGGCGCAGAAAACATCGTCAGTCCAGCGTTCGTGCAACACTGATCAGCATGATCGGGATGCCATCCCGGATCGGGAATGCCAAACGCGCCGACTCCGAGATCAGTTCCTGCTTTTCGGCGTCATAGCGCAACAAATCCTGCGTGCGGGGGCAGACCAGCGCCTCCAGCATGCGGCGGTCAAAGGCGTTGGTGCTGGACAGCGCCGGAATCGCGTCTTCGCCGGTCTCGGTCATTGCACCACCTCGTCGGACGCGCTGCCCGCCTGCATCGCGAAGGCGATCAGGGTTTCCAGCACCTGACGGCGGTCCGTCAGGGTCGGGGCCTCCAGCAGGGCCTGCTTCTCCTCGGGGGCAAAGGGGCACAGCATGGCCAGCGCATTGATCAGAAGCTCGTCATCGGCCTCTTTCAGCGTGGCCCAGTCGACGCCCAGATTGCGCGCCTTGAGGTAGCGTTGCAGCTTTTCAAGAAAGGCCTCGCGCGGGAAATCGGTGTCGGCATCGGTGCCGCCCGGGTCATTCAGGAAGGGCGTCCAATCGACCCTGCAGCGCCGGTAGGGCACAAAGCCCGAGATCTCTTCGACCACGCGAAAGCGCGAAACGCCCATCAGAGTGATCAGCATCCGGCCATCCTCGGTTTCCGAGAACGAGGTGATGCGCCCGGCGCAGCCGACCGAGGCCAGCGCCTGCGCCCCATCCGGGCCGCCGCGCGGCTGGATCATGCCGATCATCCGGCGGTCGGTCTTCAGGCAATCCTCGACCATCGCCAGATAGCGCGGCTCGAAGATGTGCAGGGGAAGGCGCGACCGGGGCAGAAGGATCGCCCCGGGCAGCGGAAAGACGGCAAGCGTCTCGGGCAGGGTTGCAAGTTTCATCATGCCGGCAACCTAGCGCGCATTTGCCTGATGACAAATCCCCACGACGGCCCTTCCACGACGTATCTCAGACGAAGATCATCGAGGACAGGCGGCGCCGGCCTTTCAGCACGATCGGGTCCTGCGGCTTCAGCGCGCCGAAGATGGTCAGAAGCTGCGCCTTGGCCGCGCCCTCGTTCCACTCGCGGTCGAGCTTGAAGAGGTCGAGGAGCATGTCCACCGCCTCTTCGACCTTGCCCTCGGCATGCAGCGCCGTGGCCAGATCGAACATGATCTGCGGGTTGCCCGGCTCGCGGGCCAAAGCGGCGCGCAGTTCCGCCTCGGGGCCGGCCTTGGCGGCTTGCCGTGCCAGCGCGATCTGCGCCTTGGCCGCCGTCACCTCGGGCGAGGCGGCGATCTTGGCGGGGGCCGCTTCGGCCAGCGCCTCGGCCTTGTCGAGGTCGCCCAGCGCCAATTGCGCCCGGATCAGCCCGCCATAGGCGCCGGCATTCTCCGGCTCCTCGGCCAGGATGGCGGCGAAGGTTTCGGCGGCATCTGCCACGGCGCCCTCGGTCAGCATCTGTTCAGCCGCCTCAAGCGCCTCGGCCAGCCCGCCATCGGCACCGGGGCCCATGGCGGCCAGATTGTCGATGAATTTCTTGATCTCGCTGCCCGGGACCGCGCCCTGAAAGCCATCGACCGGCTGGCCCTGCCAGAAGGCATAGACCGTCGGGATCGACTGGATGCGCAGCTGCCCGGCAAGGCCCTGCGCCTTGTCCACGTCGATCTTGACCATCTTGACCGCGCCCTTGGCCGCGATCACCGCCGCCTCCAGCGCCGGGCCGAGGGTCTTGCACGGGCCGCACCACGGCGCCCAGAAGTCCACGATGACCGGCACGGTCTTGCTCTGCTCGATCACGTCTTTCATGAAGGAGGCTTCGCTGCCCTCGATGATCAGATCGGCGGCGGCAGCGGCTTTCGGGGCGGCGGAGGGATTGGCTATTCCGAACATGGCATCCTCATTCGGCTGAAACTTTCCCCCTATATGCGGCAGGGGGGCACAAACGCCAAGGGGGCTGGGCCGGGCGGCGATAAAGTCCTTGGCAAAAAGGGCGGCTTTCGCGCAAAAGAGGCCATGCAAATCGAAAACACCGCCCTGCCCGATGTCCTTGTCCTAACCCCTGCCCGCTTTGGCGACGCACGCGGCTGGTTCTCCGAAACCTTCAACGCCGGCCGTTTTGCGGCGGCCGGGCTGACGATGGACTGGGTGCAGGACAACCACTCCATGTCCGCCGCCGTGGGCACCCTGCGCGGCCTGCATTTCCAGCGCCCGCCCCATGCGCAGGACAAGCTGGTGCGCTGCACGCGCGGGGCGATCTTCGACGTGGCGGTCGATGTCCGCAAGGGCTCGCCGGCTTACGGCCAATGGGTCGGGGTGGAGCTTTCGCCCGAGAACGGCAAGCAGCTTCTGGTGCCCAAGGGCTTCCTGCACGGCTTTGTCACCCGCCTGCCCGACACCGAGGTGCAGTACAAATGCTCGGACGTCTATGCACCCGATTGCGATGGCGGCATCCGCTGGAACGACCCGGACATCGGCATCGACTGGGGCATCACCGATCCCGTCCTGTCAGCCAAGGACCAGGTGGCGCCCTTCCTTGCCGGCTGGGAAAGCCCGTTTGTGTGGGCCGGCGCATGAGGCGCCCGCCGCGCGTTGCCCTGACGCGGGCCTGAGATGAAACGGCGGCGGATCATGGCCCTGTGCTGACAGCGCATCTCCCCTCGGGCTATGTTCTGGCGCGTGCCTCGCGGCTGGATCCGCGTCGGGTGCCCCTCCTGCTGACGGCGGCGCTGGTCGGCGCGGTGCTGCCCGACTTCGACATTCTGTGGTTCCACTTCGTCGACCATGCCAGCACCCATCATCACCGTTATTGGCCGCATATCCCGCTGGTCTGGCTGGGCCTCGCCCTCGTGACCCTGCCAACGGTCTGGCGCACGAGGTACCGCCTGACCGCGCTGGTGTTTTTCAGTGCCATCTTCCTGCATCTGGTACTGGACACGCTGGCCGGCGGGATCCTCTGGCTCTGGCCCTTCGACACGCGGCTCCTGTCGCTGGTCACCATCCCGCCCACCCGGTCGAACTGGATCCTGTCCTTCGTTTTTCACTGGACCTTCCTGCTGGAGATCGCAATCTGGCTGGTGGCCTTGTTTCTCTGGTTTGGCAGAAGGCGCTGATGCACGATCTGTTCTATATATCGAGCAAGACGCTGGGTCTGGCGGCGCGGGCGGAAAGCTGGCTGTTGCTTGCGATGGCGCTGGCGTTGCTGGCGCTGTGGCGGGGGCGCGCCCGGCAGGCCGGGGTCTGGCTCGGGCTGGCCTTTGGCGCCACCTTGCTTTTGACCACTTATCCCCTGGGCGACCTTCTGATCGCCACGCTCGAAAGCCGCTATCCGGCGGAGCCTGCGGTGGAAAAGGTCGATGACATCATCGTCCTCGGCGGGCTGGAGGATGTCGGCCCCTACCGCCGCTGGGGCGGGATCGAGGTCAACGAGGCGGGTGAGCGGCTGATCGCAGGTGCGCTTCTGGCCAAGCGTTTTCCCCAGGCGCGGCTGGTCTTCACCGGAGCCGCAGCCTCGCTGACCGGGGATGCCGCGCCCAAGGACCCGTCGCAGATGGTCTATGACGCCTGGGTTGCCCTCGGGATCGACCCGATGCGGATCGTGCTGGAACAGGCCTCGCGCAGCACCTCGGAAAACGCCCGGATGACGCGGGAGATGATCAAGCCGCAGCCGGGCCAGGTGCATCTTCTGGTCACCTCGGCCTTCCACATGCCGCGCGCGATGGAAAGCTTTGCCCGCAATGGCTGGACCGGGCTGGTCGCCTGGCCGGTGGATTTCCGGTCCGGCGGGCAAGGCGGCGGCGGGTTTGCCGGCACCGGGCTTGGCCTGCCCGGCTGGAAACTGGACCGCAACCTGGCCGAACTGGATCTGGCCTTGAAGGAATATCTGGGACTTCTGGCCTACCGGATCGCCGAAAAATAGGTGCGTCGGCCTGGCACAGGACAGCGCCCCCCGGCCAGGAACCGCAAAGCGCGGCAGGCCGAAGATCGGGCCTGTCGGGGTCATCGACCTCGCTTCAGGCGGCGACGGGGCGCCGGATCTTCTCGGCCGCCTCGATCACCAGGGGGCGCAGGCCCTGGCCGCCGGCATCCAGCACCTCGAACAGGTGCTTGCGCATCCGCGGCTCCCAGAAGTCGTTGATATGGCTGGCAAGTCCTGCCAGACCCTCGTCATGGGGCTTGGACTCCATGAACTTGGCGATCTGGTTGGCCATGTAGATCAGTTTGGCATGAGCATCATGCGACATGGGTCTCTCCTGCGGCGGGGCCAGCTATCAAGCGGCTTTCATGGGTGAAAACTTCAAAACGGTCCGGGCGGGCCAAGGCGATCAGGGTGATCCCCGCCGCCTCGGCCATGGCGACCGCATGGGCGGTGGGGGCAGAGACCGCGATCAGAACCGGCACGCCAAGGGCGGCCACCTTCTGCACCATGTCGATCGACACCCGTGAGGTCAGCACGATGGCGCCGCCAGGCTGCGTGCCGGCACGCACCATGGCGCCTGCAAGCTTGTCCAGCGCGTTGTGCCGCCCGACATCCTCACGCGCGGCGAGAAGCCTGCCGTTCCAGAAGCCCGCCGCATGGACCGCATGGGTCGCATCATGCAAGGGCTGCGCCCCCGGCAGGGCCGCGATTGCCGCCTGCACTTCAGCTGCGGTCATCTGGAACCTCGCCGTCACCGGGGGCAGCGCGCGCACCGCCTCCTCCAGCGAGTCGATGCCGCAGAGGCCACAGCCCACCGGCCCCGCCATCGTGCGGCGGCGTTTGGCCAACCGCGCCTCGGCCTCGGGCTTGACCCAGATCTGCAGGTCGATGCCCTTGGGGGTTTCGACCGCCTCGACGGAGTCGATCTCCTCCGGCCGGGCCAGACCCTCGGTCAAGGCAAAGCCATAGGCGAAATCCTCCAGGTCGGCGGGCGTCGCCATCATCACGGCCTGGGTCGAGCCGTTGAAGGACAGGGCCACCGCCACCTCTTCCGGCAGCAAGCGGCTGCCTGCCAGGGGCGCGCCCGGCCCGAAGGCCAGACGCGGCAAGGCACGGTGGGTTTGCATCACGCCCCCGCCTTCACTCGGCTGCCGGCAGGATGCGGCGCGACAGGGTGGCCTGGGCGTTATACTCCTGCTGCCACTCCGTCGGGCCATTGGAGGAGCCGACCTGCACCGCCGTCACCTTGTATTCCGGGCAATTGGTCGCCCAGTCGGAATAGTCGGTGGTGATGACGTTGGCCTGCGTGTCGGGGTGGTGGAAGGTGGTGTAAACCACGCCCGGCAGCACGCGGTCGGTGATCTGGGCATGGAGGGTCGTCTCGCCCGAACGGCTTGCGAGCTTCACCCAATCGCCATCCTTGATGCCACGCACTTCGGCGTCGGAGGGGTGGATTTCCAGCACATCCTCGGCATGCCAGACCACATTCGCCGTGCGCCTCGTCTGCGCGCCGACGTTGTACTGGCTCAGGATCCGCCCGGTGGTCAGCAGAAGCGGGAAGCGCGGGCCGGTGCGTTCGTCAGTCGCGATATACTCGGTGTTGATGAACTTGCCCTTGCCGCGCACGAAACCGTCGACGTGCATCAAGGGCGTGCCCTCCGGCGCCTTCTCGTTGCAGGGCCACTGGACCGAGCCCATCGTCTCCAGCTTTTCATAAGAGACGCCCGCGAAAGAGGGCGTGGTCAGGGCGATCTCGTCCATGATCTGGCTGGGATGCGTATAGGTCCACTGCGCCCCCATCGCATTCGCGAACATCTGCGTCACTTCCCAGTCGCCATAGCCATTGCGCGGGGACATCACCTTGCGGACGCGGTTGATCCGCCGCTCGGCATTGGTGAAGGTGCCGTCCTTTTCAAGGAAGGTCGAGCCGGGCAGGAAGACATGCGCGTAATTCGCCGTCTCGTTCAGGAAGAGGTCGTGCACGATCACGCAGTCCATCGCCGCCAGACCCGCCGCGACATGCTTGGTGTCGGGGTCGGATTGCAGGATATCCTCGCCCTGGCAGTAGAGGCCCTTGAAGGTGCCCTCGACCGCAGCATCCAGCATGTTGGGGATGCGCAGGCCCGGCTCGCTGTCGATCTGCACGCCCCAGACTTTCTGGAAGATGTCGCGGACGCCCTCGCCCTTCACATGGCGATAGCCGGGCAGTTCGTGCGGGAAAGAGCCCATGTCGCAGGAGCCCTGCACGTTGTTCTGGCCGCGCAGCGGGTTCACCCCCACGCCGGGACGCCCGACATTGCCGGTCATCATGGCAAGGTTGGCAATGCCGATCACGGTGGTGGAACCTTGGCTGTGTTCCGTCACGCCCAGCCCGTAATAGATCGAGCCGTTGCCGCCCTTGGCATAAAGCCGGGCCGCCGCACGCACTTCCTCGGCCGGAACGCCGGTCAGCATCTGCACCGCTTCGGGCGAGTTCTGCGGTTGGCTGATGAATTCGGCATAGTCCTGGAATTCGTCCCAATCGCAGCGGTTGCGGATGAAGTCTTCGTCGAAGAGGCCCTCGGTGACGATCACATGCGCCAGAGCCGTGACTATGGCCACGTTGGTGCCCGGCGTCAGCGCCAGGTGATGCGCCGCCTTGATATGCGGGCTTTCGACCATCTCGGTCCGGCGCGGGTCGATGACGATCAGCTTGGCGCCCTGGCGCAGCCGCTTTTTCAGACGCGAGGCGAAGACCGGGTGCCCCGAGGCCGGGTTGGCGCCGATGACAATCGCCACATCGGTTTCTTCCACCGAGTCAAAGTCTTGCGTCCCGGCCGAGGTGCCGAGCGTCTGACCCAGACCATAGCCCGTGGGCGAATGGCACACCCGGGCGCAGGTATCGGTGTTGTTGTTCATGAAGACCGCGCGGGTCAGCTTCTGCACCAGATAGGCTTCTTCATTGGTGCAGCGCGAGGAGGTGATCACCCCCACCGAGTGCCGGCCATGGGTGTCGATGATGCCCTGCATCCGGCGCGCGGCAAATTCCATCGCTTCCGGCCAAGAGACCTCTTTCCACGGATCGTTGATCGAATCCCGGATCATCGGGTTCAGAATGCGGTCCTTGTGGGACGCATAGCCATAAGCAAAGCGCCCCTTGACGCAGCTGTGCCCCCGGTTGGCCTTGCCGTTCTTGTAAGGCGTCATGCGCACCAACTCGTCACCGCGCATCTCGGCCTTGAAGGAGCAACCCACCCCGCAATAAGCGCAGGTGGTGATCACCGATTTGGTCGGCGTCCCCAGTTCAATGACCGACTTTTCCTGCAAGGTCGCCGTGGGGCAAGCCGCCACGCAGGCGCCGCAAGACACGCAATCCGAAGACAGGAAATCATCCGACTTCAAGCCAGCCGAAACCCGGCTGTCAAAGCCCCGGCCCGAAATCGTCAGCGCGAAGGTGCCCTGCACCTCCTCGCAAGCCCGCACGCAGCGCGAGCAGACGATGCATTTCTGCGGATCATAGCTGAAATAGGGGTTGGAATCGTCACGCGGAATATACTGCGGGTTGGCCCTGCCGGAGGTGTCCTTGGCGCGGAAGTGGGTGTCCACCGCCTCATAGCGCACATCGCGCAGGCCGACGACACCGGCCATATCCTGCAACTCGCAATCGCCATTGGCCGAGCAGGTCAGGCAATCCAGCGGGTGGTCCGAGATGTAAAGCTCCATCACCCCCTTGCGCAGCTTGGCAAGCTTGGCGTTCTGGGTATGGACCTTGATCCCTGCAGCCACCGGCGTGGTGCAGGAGGCCGGGGTGCCATTGCGGCCCTCGATCTCGACCAGACACAGCCGGCAGGAGCCGAAGGCATCGACCGAGTCGGTGGCGCAAAGCTTCGGCACCTGAATGCCGGCTTCCGAAGCGGCCCGCATGATGGATGTGCCTTCCGGCACCGTCACGTCAAAACCATCGATGGTCAGCGTGACCATGACCTTGGATTTCGCCGCGGGCGTGCCGAAATCGCGGTCCGGGATGATGAAGTCTTTCATTCGGCGGCTTCCTTCATACGGTTGAAATCGTTCGGAAAGTGGTTGAGCGCGGAAAGCACCGGATAGGGCGTGAAGCCGCCCAAGGCGCACAGCGACCCGGCCTTCATCGTCGCGCACAGATCCTCCAGCAGCGGGATGGCCGCCGCGTCGCCCTTGGCAATGCGGTCCACAGTTTCCACCCCGCGCACCGCCCCAATCCGGCAGGGCGTGCATTTGCCGCAGGATTCGATGGCGCAGAACTCCATCGCGAAACGGGCCTGTTTCAGCATGTCGGCACTGTCGTCAAACACCGTCAGCCCGGCATGGCCGATCAGACCATCGGCGCCAGCGAATTCCTCATAGCCAAAGGGCGTGTCGAACAAGGCCCGCGGGAAATAGGCGCCCAAGGGCCCGCCCACCTGCACCGCCTTGACCGGCCGACCCGAAGCCGTACCACCGCCGATCCCGTCGACGATCTGGCCCAGGGTCACGCCAAAGGCGATCTCGTACAGCCCGCCATGCTTCACATTCCCCGCAATCTGCAACGGAATTGTACCACGAGAGCGCCCCAGACCAAAGGCCTTGTAATGCTCGGCCCCCTTCTCGAAGATCACCGGGACCGAGGCGAGCGAGATCACGTTATTGACCACGGTCGGCTTGCCCATGAAGCCCTGCAAGGCCGGCAGCGGCGGCTTCGCCCGCACCACGCCGCGCTTGCCCTCCAGCGAGTTCAAGAGGCTGGTTTCCTCGCCACAGACATAGGCGCCAGCCCCAACCCGGACCTCCATGTCAAAGATCTGGCCGGAGCCGAGGACATCGCCCAAGACCCCTGCTTCCCGCGCGATCTGCACGGCATCCTGCATGACGCGGATCGCCACCGGGTATTCGGAACGGATGTATACATAACCCTGCGTCGCCCCGCAGGCGAGGCCGGCAATCGCCATGCCCTCGATCAGCGTGAAGGGGTCGCCCTCCATCAGCATCCGGTCGGCGAAGGTGGCGCTGTCGCCCTCGTCCGCGTTGCAGACGATGTATTTGCGGTCGGCCTTGGCTTCCGAGACGGTCTTCCACTTGATCCCCGTCGGGAACCCCGCACCGCCCCTGCCCCGAAGACCGGAGTTGGTGACCTCGGCCACCATCGCCGCCTTGTCCATGGTCAAGGCCCGCGCCAGCCCGGTCAAGCCGCCCAGGGCCTTGTATTCCTCAAGGTTATGCGGGTCGATCACGCCAACCCGGGCAAAGGTCAAACGCGTCTGCGCCTTCATCCAGGGCAGATGCTCGGTCAGGCCCAGGGCCTTGGGATGCTCAGCGAGGTCGCCGAACAGGGAGGGCACATCGGCCAGCTCCATCGGGCCAAAGGCCAGGCGCCCCTCCGGCGTTTCGATCTCGACCAGGGGTTCCAGCCAGACCATGCCCCGGCTGCCATTGCGCACCAGAGTGACGGTCACGCCCTTGGCATGGGCATGTTTCAGAATCGCATGGGCGATCTCATCCGCGCCCAAAGCCACGGCAGCCGAATCGAGCGGCAGGTAAATCTTCATTTCAGCTCCTCCAGCACGCGGTCCAGCTTGGCCGCATCGAGCCGCCCCACCAGCTTGCCATCGACCAGGGCCGCCGGCCCGCAGGCGCAAAGGCCCAGGCAGAACACCGGCTCCAGCGTCACCGACCCATTCTTCGCCGTCTCATGCCAGTCGAGCCCGAGCTTCCCCTTGGCATGGTCGGCCAGATCATCCGCCCCCACCGCCTGACAAGCCTCGGCCCGGCAGAGCTTCACCACATGCCGCCCCGCCGGCGCCTCACGGAAATCATGGTAAAAGCTCATCACGCCATGCACTTCGGCCCGGCTGATGTTCATCGCCTTCGCCACGGTCGGAAGAACTTCCTGCGGCACATGGCCGAACTCTTCCTGAATGGCATGCAGGATCGGCAGCAAGGCCCCCTCCATCCCGTGATGGCGGGCGAGGATCTCCTCAACCCGTGCAATCGTGCTGGCGGTATCAAGCATCAGAGGCGCCTCCCATGGTCCGCGCCCGGTCTACGCCAGTTGATCGCAAAATCAATATCAGAGTGCCGTCGATCAATAGGTAAAAACTATCAAACCCCTTGCCCTCTGCTCAAATACTCGCGGGGGGGGTCTGGGGGCGGCGGCAGCCCCCCCAGCCGGGTCCGCCGAGCGCCCCCCCGGGTCCGGCTAACGATGCCGCGCCCCGAATTTCGCCGCCTCATCAATCAGCGCGGCCAATACCGGGGTCTGCAGATCGCGGCGCGGGGTGATCAGGCCCACGACATGTTCCGCTTCGGGCTGCACCAGGGGGATCGACCGCAGCTTCGCGTCCTGAAACATCTGCGCCAGCCGCATCGGCACGACCGAGGCCCATTGGCCGCTCCGCACATGGGCGATCAGCGCAATCGTCGAATTGCTTTCAACCGAAGGCTGCACCCGGACCCCGGCCTCGGCGAGAAGCTGGTTGACGATGCGGCGGTTCTGCATGTCGGCGGTCAGAAGGCAAAGGGGGGCGCCCGCCGCCTCGGCCCAGGTGACGCTCTCATGCTCGGCAAAGGCAGATCCGGCGAGGCAGAGGAAGCGGTAGTATTCCAGGTACAAGGGCACCTGCGCCACCCGGCCCAGGGGTTCGTTGTCGAGATAGGTGATCCCGGCATCCAGCTCCAGGCTTTCGATCCCCGACAGGATCTCAGCCGAGGTGCGCGACAGCACCGTCACCCGCACATTGGGGTGCCTTTTGGTGAAGGGCGCCGTCAGATCGGCCACCATCGGCAGGGCAGTCGGGATCACCCCCAGCCGCAAGACGCCCGACAGACCCGCATGGACCGAGCGCATCTCGTCCTTCATCGCCCGCACATCGCCGGTGATCCGCCGTGCCCAATCCAGAACGCTCTGCCCCTCCGGCGTCAGGCCCTGAAACCGGCTACCTCGATAGACCAGCTGCACGCCCAATTGATCCTCCAGCTGGCGGATGGCGGAGGAGAGTGAGGGTTGCGTCACGCCGCAGACCTCGGCCGCGCGGCCGAAGTGGCGTTCGGCGGCCAAAGCGATGAACATTTCCAGCTTGTCGATCATGTGAGCATCCTCGCCCCAATCCGCCCTTGCCCGCAAGGGTGAAGCACCTTACCTCCTTGGACATGCGCAACCTGATCCCCTTCCTGAAGAAACCCCCTCGCGTGCCGGTGATCCGGCTGT
Organism: Rhodobacter sp. P2_H5; assembly: GCF_056403335.1. Classification (NCBI taxonomy): domain Bacteria; kingdom Pseudomonadati; phylum Pseudomonadota; class Alphaproteobacteria; order Rhodobacterales; genus Rhodobacter; species Rhodobacter sp. P2_H5. The sequence continues at coordinate 81,218 of NZ_JBFUFS010000004.1, forward strand.
CGGGCACCATCTCTTCCTCCAGCCGGGGGTTGAACGATGCGGGCATCGGCCCCCTGATCGAAAAGGCCTTCCGGTCGAAACCGACCGCGGTGGCGCTGCTGATCAACTCCCCCGGCGGCTCGCCGGTGCAGTCGAGCCTGATCGCCGCCCGCATACGCAGGCTTTCCGCCGAAAAAAATGTGCCGGTCCATGCCTTCGTCGAGGATATGGCCGCCTCGGGCGGCTATTGGCTGGCCTGCGCCGGCGATCAGATCTGGGTCGATGACAGTTCCATCCTCGGTTCGATCGGCGTGATCTTCGCCTCGTTCGGATTCCCCGAACTGATGGCGCGTCAGGGGATCGAGCGTCGCGTGGTCACCGCCGGCACCTCGAAAAGCCTCGCCGATCCGTTCCTGCCGCAGAAGCCCGAGGATGTGGAGCGGTTGAAGGCCCTGCAAAACCCGATTCATCAGGCCTTCATCGCCCATGTGAAGGCGCGGCGTGGCAGCAGGCTCGCCGATCAGGACCTGTTCAACGCCGATGTCTGGGTCGGCCAGAAGGCGGTCGATCTGGGGCTGGCGGACGGCGTGGCGCATCTGGTGCCCAAGATGAAAGAGCTTTATGGCGAGAAGGTCCGCCTGCAACCCCTGGGCCAGAAGCGCGGGCTCCTCAGCCGCTTTGGCCTGACCCTTGCCGAAGACATGCTGATGACGGTCGAAGAGCGCCTGATGCGGGCGCATTACGGGATGTAAGATGGTCAAGATCGTCGTCGTCTTTCTGATGCTGCTGCTCATCGTCTCGATGATCGGCAATCTGGTGACCAAGTTCCTGGCGCCCCCGCCCGAGCCTCCCAAGGTTCAGACCAAGGCCAAATGCGCCCATTGCGGCCGCACCGTCGTCGGCACCGCCCCCTGCATCTGCGGGAAAGGCTGATGCGGGCGCTGGTCACCGGCGGGGCCAAGCGGATTGGCCGCGAGATCGCGCTGTACCTCGCGCGGCGCGGCGCGGATGTGGCGGTGCATTATTCTTCGTCGCAGGACGAGGCCGAGGCCACCGCCGCCGAGATCCGCGCCCTCGGCCGCAAGGCGGTGCTGTTGCAGGCCGATCTTCTGGACGAGGACGCGGTGCAGGCGCTGGTTCCCGCAGCCGTGGCCGGTCTTGGCGGGCCGCTGACGGTTCTGGTCAACAACGCCTCGATCTTCGAATATGACAATATCCGCAGCGCCACCCGCAAAAGCTGGGACCGCGCCATAGGCTCGAACCTGCGCGCGCCCTTCGTGCTGATCCAGGCCTTCGCCGCCCAGGCGCCGCAGGCCCTGCCCGACGCCAATGGCGAGCCTTTGGCCCAGGCCATGGTGCTGAACATGATCGACCAGCGCGTCTGGAAGCTGACGCCCGAGTTCATGTCCTACACCATCGCCAAGATGGGGCTCTGGGCGCTGACCCAGACCTCGGCCCAGGCGCTGGCACCCCATGTGCGGGTCAATGCCATCGGCCCCGGCCCCACAATGCAGGGCACGCGCCAGACCGAAAGCCACTTTGCCCGCCAACGCGAAGCCACCATTCTGAAGCGCGGCGCGGGCCCGGCCGATATCGTTGCGGCGCTTGGATTCTTCCTCGATTCCCCCGCCGTGACCGGCCAGCTGATCGCCGTCGACGGTGGCCAGCATCTGGCCTGGGCGACCCCGGATGTGATCGGCCTCGAGTAACAAAAATTCGTGGGTGCGGCGACTTGTCCACTTTCGCACGCGCCTTCACAAATCAGTCACGAATTCTTTATGTTTATCAGGGATTTGCCTAACGGTCAAAAAAGTTTCGGCCATTATCAAAGACTTAGCAAATCGCCTCTTTTTTAATCAACTCAGCGAAAGGGGCAGATTTCAAGGGAAAATCCGCGCTTCTGAAAAGTTCTCCATAAACTTATCCACAGAAACGGTGGACTTCTTTTCCCTTGCCCCAACCGCCATATCATTGCAGCCAAGACCCGAGCCAAAGCAGAATCGAAAGCGAAATCCCGCAAGTGACGGAAGAGATCCAAACCGGCCAAGAGGTCATCCAGGCCTACCTCAAGACGCTGGACAATTCGCCCGGCGTCTACCGGATGCTGAACCCCAAGGGCGAGGTGCTTTACGTCGGCAAGGCGCGCAACCTGAAGGCCCGGGTGTCGAATTATGCGCGCGGCAACGGCCATTCGGCGCGGATCGCCCGGATGATCTTCGAGACCGCCTCGATGATGTTCCTGACCACGCGGACCGAGACCGAGGCGCTGCTTCTGGAGCAGAACCTGATCAAGCAATTGAAGCCGCGCTACAACGTGCTGTTGCGCGACGACAAGTCCTTCCCCAACATCCTGATCGGCAAGGAACACGCCTTCCCGCAGATCAAGAAGCACCGCGGCAAGAAGACTGAAAAGGGCAGCTACTTCGGCCCCTTCGCCTCTGCCGGGGCGGTCACCCGCACCCTGAACCAGCTGCAGAAGGTCTTCCTTTTGCGCAACTGCACCGACAGCATGTTCGAAGGCCGCACCCGGCCCTGCCTGCAGTACCAGATCAAACGGTGTTCGGCGCCCTGCGTCGGCAAGGTGGACGAGGCGAGCTATGGCGCCTTGGTCGCCGATGCCGAACTGTTCCTGCAGGGCAAGACCACCACCGTGCAATCCGACCTCGCCACCCAGATGCAGGTAGCCTCGGAAGCGATGGAGTTCGAACGCGCAGCCGCCCTGCGTGACCGGATCAAGGCGCTGACCCAGATCCAGTCCGCCCAAGGCATCAACCCCAAAGGCGTGGCCGAGGCGGATGTGGTGGCGCTGCATCTGGAACACGGCCAGGCCTGCGTGCAGGTCTTCTTCATCCGCGCCCATCAAAGCTGGGGCAACCGCGACTTCTACCCCAAGACCGGGGCGGGCGCGGAAGAGCCCGAGATCATGGAAGCCTTCGTGGCCCAGTTCTACGACGACAAGGAACCGCCGCCGCTGGTCCTGCTGTCGCATCCGGTCGAAAACCCCGACCTTCTGGGCCAGCTTCTGTCCGAACGCGCCGGGCGCAAGGTCGAAATCGCCGTGCCCCAGCGCGGCGAGAAGGCCGAACTGATGGAAAACGCCGCCCGCAACGCCCGCGAAAGCCTGGCGCGACGGATGTCGGAAAGCTCGACCCAGAACAAGCTTTTGCAGGGCCTCGCCGATGCCTTCGACCTCGACGGCCCGCCGAAGCGGATCGAGGTCTATGACAACGCCCATATCCAGGGCTCGGACGCCGTGGGCGGCATGATCGCTGCGGGGCCGGAGGGGTTCCTGAAAAGCCAGTACCGCAAGTACAACATCAAATCCGCCGCCGGGGCCAATTCCGACGACTTCGGCATGATGCGCGAGGTGATGACCCGGCGCTTCGAACGCCTGCTGAAGGAAGACCCGGAACGCAAGACCGACGCCTGGCCCGACCTTCTGTTGATCGACGGCGGCGCGGGGCAGGTCTCGGCCGTCGCGGGCATCCTGGCGGAACTGGGCGTGGATGACATCGCGATGGTGGGCGTCGCCAAGGGCATCGACCGCGACGCCGGCAAGGAGGAGTTCTACCGCACCGGCCAGCCCGTCATGGCGCTTCAGCGCAATGATCCGGTCCTCTATTTCATCCAGCGCCTGCGCGACGAGGCGCACCGCTGGGCCAATGGCGCGCACCGGGCCAAGCGCGCGAAGCAAGTCTCGGTCACGCCGCTGGATGACATTCCGGGCGTCGGCGCCACCCGCAAGCGTGCCCTTCTGGCGCATTTCGGCTCGGCCAAGGCGGTGGCCCGCGCCGCTTTACCAGACCTCATGGCGGTGACCGGCATTTCGGCGGCGATGGCCGAGGGGATCTACAACTTCTTCCACGCCAAGGGCTGAGGCCTGCCCGGCACTGCCCGCCCCGTCGCAAAACCGTCACGCAACTGTGTTTGACCCCCACTGAACCGCCCCGTCGCACCCTTGGAGGCCCGCATGGCACAGATTTCCGACGAACCCGCGCAGGATTGGCTTGCCGAAGAACTGGCCGATGCCCTGGTCGAAGACCTGGAGTTGGAGATGGAGGATGCGGCGCTCAGCCGGGAAATCGCCCGCATCTACAAGGACCGCCACCCCGACGCGCTGGATAACAAGGCCTATCTGACCAGCCTGATCCACCTGCAGGCCGAGCTGATCAAGCTGCAGGACTGGGTCCAGCACACCGGCGAAAAGGTCGTGGTCCTGTTCGAGGGGCGCGACAGCGCGGGCAAGGGCGGCGTCATCAAGCGTATCACCCAGCGCCTCAACCCGCGCGTCGTGCGCACCGTGGCCCTTCCCGCCCCGTCTGACCGTGAAAAGACCCAGTGGTATTTCCAGCGCTATATCCCGCATCTGCCCGCCGCCGGCGAGATCGTCCTCTTTGACCGCTCATGGTACAACCGCGCCGGGGTCGAGCGCGTCATGGGCTTTGCCACCGAGGATCAGGTCGAGGAATTCTTCCGCTCGGTCCCCGAGTTCGAACGGATGCTGGTCCGCTCTGGCATCCGGGTCATCAAATACTGGTTCTCGATCACCGACGAGGAACAGCAGATGCGCTTCCTCGTCCGCATCCATGACCCGTTCAAACAGTGGAAGCTGTCGCCCATGGACCTGCAATCGCGCATCCGGTGGGAGCAGTACACCAAGGCCAAGGAAGACATGTTCGCCCGCTCGAACATCGACGAGGCGCCGTGGTACATCGTCGAGGGCAACGACAAGAAACGCGCCCGGCTGAACTGCATCAGCCACCTTCTGTCGCTGTTTCCCTATGTCGATGTCGAGCGTGAAGAGATCCATCTGCCCGACCGTGTCTTCAACCCTGCCTACGAACGCGCCACCCTGCCGCCGGAGCTTTATGTCCCGCAGAAATACTGAGACCGGCGCCGGAGGGGTGCCGTGCCCCGCAAGAGAGCCGGCGCCCGCCAGACTTCCTGCCGATGTGACCCAGCCCCCCTTTCACGCCGGGCGACCTTGGGCTAGGAAAGGCGCATGAAGTGGACAATCCCCAATACGCTGACCACGATGCGTCTTCTGGCCGCCCCGGGCGTGCCGGTGATGTTTCTTTATTTCCACCGCCCGATCGCCGATTGGTTCGCGCTGACGCTCTTCGTCTCGGCCGCGATCACCGATTACTTCGACGGCTATCTGGCGCGGCTCTGGAAGCAGGAAAGCAAGTTCGGCACCATGCTGGACCCGATCGCCGACAAGGCGATGGTGGTGATCGCCTTGCTGATCCTGACCGGCTATTCGGGGATGAACCCCTGGCTGATCCTGCCCGCCACGGTGATCTTGTTCCGTGAGGTCTTCGTCGGCGGGTTGCGCGAATATCTTGGCGCCAAGGCCGGGCTTTTGAAGGTCACCAAGCTTGCAAAATGGAAGACCACCGCCCAGATGATCGCCATCGCGGTGCTGTTCCTTGGCACCGGGCTGGAGCATCTCGAAGGCATCGCCCGCCAGGGCAAGACGGTGGAGCAATATGCCGACCTGGTGGCCAAGGGCCTTGCCGACCCGATCCGCAGCTGCGGGATGCGCGGCTGTTCCTCCTATGCGACCGAGGCGGGGTTGACCCTGATCTGGATTGCCGCGCTGTTGACCGCCTTCACCGGCTGGGATTACTTCCGCAAATCCCTGCCGCAGCTGAAAGACTGATGATGGTTGAGGTTCTGTACTTTGCCTGGGTCCGCGAACGCATCGGCCTGCCGCGCGAAAAGGTCGAAACCGCGGCGCTGAACGTCCATGACCTGATCGCCGAGCTTTCCGCCCGCGAGGAGCGTTATGCCTTGGCCTTCGCCGACCTCAAGAGCCTGCGGGTGGCTTTGGACCAGAAGCTCTCCTCGTTTGACGCGCCTCTGGCGGGCGTGCGCGAAGTGGCCTTCTTCCCGCCGATGACCGGGGGTTGAGATGAAGCTCTCGGTTCAGGAAGAGGCTTTCGATGCCGGCGCCGAGCTGAACGCCTTCAGCGCCGCCGTGCCCGGCGCGGGCGCGGTTGTCACCTTCACCGGCGTGGTGCGCGACAGCACCGGCTCCCTGAAGGCGATGGAGATCGAGCATTACCCCGGCATGACCGAAAGCGCCATTCGCGCGATCATGGATGAGGCGATGGAACGCTGGGCGCTGACCGATGCCCTTGTCATCCACCGCCACGGCGCCCTTGCCCCCGGCGCGCAGATCATGATGGTCGCCACCGCCTCGCCGCACCGCGTCGCGGCCTTTGAGGCGGCAGAGTTCCTGATGGACTACCTCAAATCCCGCGCCCCCTTCTGGAAGAAGGAAATCGGCCTCGACGGTGCCACCTGGGTTGCCGCCAAGGACGAGGACGAGGACGCCCTTACCCGCTGGTAGCCCAGCGCGCGGCCCAGGTCGGTTGCAAATCACCGGGCATGGCACGGGCAAGATAGACGCCCCGCGCAATCGCCCGCGCAAGGCAGGTCGCCGCAGCATGACCCAGCTGGAACTGGTCGCGGATCGGGTCGGCCAGATCCCGCAGGCCCGTCGCCGCCGCAAAAACCAGATCGCCATCCAGTAGCGTATGCGAGGGAACGATGGCCCGCGCCATCCCGTCATGCGCCGCCACCGACATCCGATGCGCCTGCGCCTTGGTCAGCCGGGCGTCGGTGGCGACAATGGCGATGGTCGTGGCCTCCCCCAGCCGTTTCTTCGGCTCCGGGTCCATGGTGTCGGCCATCTGGGGCGAAGGCCCAAGCCCGCCAAACTCCCCCGCCATCTCGAGGGGCGCCGCCCAGAACTGCGGCCCCTCCCCCACCGTGACCGAGCCCAAGGCATTGACCGCGACCAAAGCCGCCACCGTGATCCCGCTGTCCAGCACGACCGAGGCCGAGCCAAGTCCGCCCTTCCAGCGCCCGGTCATCGCGCCATAACCTGCCCCCGCCGTGCCCAGCGCAAACTCCGCCCCCGACTGATCCAGCGCCTGCCGCCCAAGATCGTAGTAGGGATTGCGCGCCCAAGCCTTGTCGCCGCCGTTCAAGAGGTCGAACAGGATCGCCCCCGGCACGATCGGCACCCGCTGATCGCCCACCGCAAAGCCGCGCCCCATCGCCCGCAAGCCATCCGCCACGCCGCTGCAAGCATCCAGCCCGAAGGCCGAACCGCCCGACAGGACCAGCGCATCAACTTCCTGCACCAGCCGGTCGGGCGAAAGCAGATCGGTCTCCCGCGTGCCGGGCGCGCCGCCCATGACCGAGACCGCCGCCGTGAAGGGCCACTCTCCCAGAAGCACCGTGACGCCGGACCGCAGGCCCGCGTCCTCCGCCAACCCGACCTGCAGGCCCGCGACATCGGTTATCAGGTTCCTTGGTCCGGGTTTCATCGGGTCTCTCCCACAGGCTGCGCCACCAAAGCCCCCGCTCCCCCAACTGTCAACGCCCGGGTGCCCTCTGCCCCTTGCCATCGCCTCCCATGCAGGTTTGACTTGGGCGATGGAAAACCCGTTCAAATCCCTGCGGCGCGGCAAGACCGATGACCGCTGGACGAAACCGCGCAAGTTTGACCGCAACCTGATCGTGATTGGCGCCGGGGCAGCTGGCCTCGTCTCGGCCTATATTGCGGCGGCGACCAAGGCCAAGGTGACCCTGATCGAAGGCCATGTCATGGGCGGCGACTGCCTGAACTATGGCTGCGTGCCCTCCAAGGCCCTGATCAAAAGCGCCAAGCTCGCCCATCAGATGCGCCATGCCGACCATTACGGGCTGGAGCCTGTCCCCCCTGCCTTCTCTTTCGCCCGCATCATGGCGCGCATCCAGACCGTGATCGCCACCATCGCCCCGAATGACAGCGTGGAACGCTATACTGGGCTGGGGGTCGAGGTGCTTCTGGGCCACGCCCGCCTGATCGACCCCTGGACGGTCGAAGTCGCCACCCCCGACGGGCAAAAGCAACGCCTGACCACGCGGGCGATCATCCTCGCCACCGGCGCCGCGCCCTTTGTGTCGGACCTGCCGGGGCTGGAGGAGGTGGGCTATCTGACCTCCGACACGATGTGGCAACGCCTCAGCGCCCACCAATCCCCGCCCAAGCGCCTCGTCATCCTCGGCGGCGGGCCGATCGGCACTGAACTGGCGCAGGCCTTCGCAAGGCTCGGCTCTTCGGTCACCCAGATCGAGAAGGGCGCCCGCCTGCTGTCGCGCGAGGATGAGGAGGTCTCCACCCTCGTCCGCACCGCTTTGGAGCGCGACGGCGTTCAGGTCCTGACTGGCCACAAGGCACTGGGTTTCGGCCTTGCCGAGGGCGAAAAATGGGTCGAGATGGCGCATGACGGCCAGACCCGCCGCATCGTCTTTGACGAGGTGATCGTGGCGCTTGGCCGTGCGCCGCGGATTACCGGCTACGGGCTGGAGGAGCTGGGCATTCCGACCGACCGGGTGATCGAGACCAATGACTACCTCGAAACCCTCCACCCCAATATCCTCGCCTGCGGCGATGTCGCGGGCCCCTACCAGTTCACCCATACCGCCAGCCACCAAGCCTGGTTCGCTGCGGTCAACGCGCTGTTCGGCAGCCTCAAGCGGTTCAAGGTCGATTACCGGGTGATCCCCTGGGCCACCTTCTGCGACCCCGAAGTGGCCCGCCTGGGCCTGAACGAGGCCGAGGCGCGGGAGAAGGGCATCCAGCACGAGGTGACGCGCTACGAGATCAGGGACCTTGACCGCGCGGTCGCCGATGGCGCTGCCTACGGCTTTGTCAAAGTGCTGACCGTGCCGGGCAAGGACCGCATCCTGGGCGTCACGCTGGTCGGTGAACATGCGGGCGATCTGATGGCGGAATTCGTGCTGGCGATGAAGCATGGGCTGGGCCTGAACAAGATCCTCGGCACCATCCACATCTACCCGACCCTGGCCGAGGCGAACAAATACGCCGCCGGCACCTGGCGCCGCGCCCATGTCAGCCCTTGGGCGCTGGCCGTGGTCAAAGCCTTCCACCGCTGGCGGCGCGGCTAAGCACCGCAGGCCCGCCCTCTCCGCCACACGGCAGTTGAAATCCACCGAGGTTCGGTCGGGTCTGCCGTCATGGCGGCCCTTGCCGGGCGTCAAACATCAATCCACGCCACGGTATAGCAAGTTGAAGCGGCTCATTCCGCGATCCAACGGACATGTACGGAGTGGCGCTCCTGCATTGTAGGCAGGCTGCGACATGGTGATCTCACGATGCTCGGACAATCAAGCGCCCACATGTTCCTCACGCCGCAGTCGACGATCGGGCCTTCCCCCCTGTGGAAGGCCGAAACCGCGCTGGCGTGCTCCGTATCGTGACGAAGTCCGCCGCCCTGATCGACGAAAGCCGGAACTGCCTCCCCCGCACCATGACGACGGAAAACGGCAATCCCCTGACGGAGGCGCGGGGCGCGATCGACTTTTCAGCCAAAGCCACGCGCTGGTATGCCGAAAAGGGCAAGCGCAGCGATGGACACGGCCCTGAAACGCAGCAAGGGGCCGGAGGACGCAACCAAGGGGGGATATGACTGGCGGCCAACGGCTGAAGGGCCCGGGCAATTTCCTTGCCCCACCGTCCCGAACAACGGCCCCGCCGATTCCCGCCTCCTGCATGAGGAGCCCTTCGGCCCTTAGCCGCGAACCTCTCCTTCACGACCTACGACGAGGCGTTCGCCCGCGCCAATGCCCTGCCCTATGGCCTTGCCTCCTTGGTTTTCAACCGCGATGGCGGCGTCTCCTCCATCCATCTGCTCGCTTTCGCCCCGACCCCGGAACCGCGCGCCTCCCTGCAAGCCCTGGCCTTCCAGCTGGCCCGGCAGCTGGAAGGCCGGCCCGAAACCGGGGCGGACGAAGAAGACAAGGCGCTCCTGCTCACCTGCAACCTTCTGGCCAGAAGGCTGCGCGACCTCGGACTTGGGGGCGCTTTTCTGGAGCCGCCCCCCGCCGCGAAACATCGGCCGGCGGTCGCGATCCGGCTTGACCCTCGCCCCGCACCGCTCGACACTGGCCCATCGGTCGCATGGACCAGCAGCGGAGGAACCGGACGATGAGCGCAGAACTTCAGGTCGTCCCGGCGCGGCGCGGCAGGGCCGTGCGTCTGGCCAAGGGCCAGGCCATTCAGATCATCAACACCCATGGCAGCCAGGTCGTCGACACCTGGTGTTTCAACGCCGATGACCTGTCGGAGTTCATGTCGATGGAACACCTGCACGCCAGCCTGCAAGGGATCTTCCCTTCGCAGGGCGACGGCCTTGCGACCAACCGGCGGCGGCCGATCCTGACGCTGGAGGAGGACACCTCCCCAGGCCGCCACGACACGATCATCGCGGCCTGCGACGTGCACCGCTATGCCTCCCTCGGCTGCCGCGAGTACCACGACAACTGCACCGACAACCTGCACGCGGCGCTGAGGCAGCTGGACCTGCGCGCCCCCGACTGCCCGGCGCCCCTGAACCTGTGGATGAACATCCCGGTGGCCCCCGACGGCAAGATCACCTGGGGCGAGCCGCTTTGCAAACCGGGGGATCATGTGACCCTGCGCGCCCTGATGGATTGCATCGTCGTCATGTCGACCTGCCCGCAGGACATGATCCCGATCAACGGCGCCGCCTGCCAGCCGACCGAGGTGCATTACCGGCTGCTGAACTGACCAGCGGCCACCCGGCGCAGGATCGGGCCCCGCCAAGGCCGCCGACGCTCGCTCAGAGACCCCCGCGCAAGATCACCCCGCGCGCCCCCCTCTTTGCAGCACGATCCACTGTCCACCCCGGCCAGTGCGGCATCTGCTGGCGCCGGACGCGGGCTACCAAGGCGCTCTAACCAAGGAGCCGCGCCATGAGCCTGCTGAAAACCCTCGACCCCAACCCGACCTTCGCCCCCACCCATGCCCTGCCCACGCCCGAACGCCTGATCTCCGGCGCGCCGGAGTTCGACACCTGGGCGATGGACGAGGCGAAGGACGGCAAGATCAAGTCCGGCGTCTGGCAGGCCACCCCCGGCGTCACCCATTCCATCAAGGGCGAGACTTTCGAGTTCTGCCATATCCTCGAAGGCGTGGTGGAGATCACCGAGACCGGCAAGGCCCCGGTCACCTACCGCGCCGGCGACAGTTTCGTGATGAAGCCGGGCTTTATCGGCATCTGGAAAACCATCGAGACGGTCCGCAAGATCTATGTCGTGGCCTACTGACCCTCCGGGGCGGATCACTGGCTGAGATCGCGCGGCCAAAAGGATTTGGGAACCAAAGTCACCTGATCATGACCAAAGGCCACCCGGGAATTTGCGCCAGCTTGACGGATGTGGCCCCCCGCACCATAACGGGCCATCCGGGACACACGCTCCGGTTGGGCTGAAGCGGCTGTCGATCAGGATCCCGACCGAAGAACCGACCTGCGGATTCCCATTTCTGCGACCATCTTGAAGGCGCCGTTGAATGCCTCCCTTGACCCGCCTGTTCATCCTTGCCGCCACGCTTGCACTCGCATGGCCGTCAGCCGGCCACGATACTCCGGCAGTCGGTACAATGAACGGCACGGTCCGCAATCTGAACTCCGAAGCCGATATCATTTTCGCTGGAGGCGAACGCGTTCATCTTTGGGGATTGAAAATAACGGACATTCAACGCGTAAGCCAGATTTTGTCAAACAAAACCGTGGCTTGCTCAATTCTATCCAGCCGCGACGACACGCTGACGGCAGATTGCCTGCTGCTGCCCTCAGAAGCGTCCCTTGGCGCCAAAAAGAACTATATTGACCTCTTCACCTGGCTGGTCGAGTTTGGAGTTGCCGACTACCATTGTTCGGATTTCGAGCGCAATCTCGGGCCTATCGTGCACGCGCGAGGCTACCGCTACACGTGCGAGCAAGCCCAGAACCCGACGAGAGAGCAAATCATCAACAAGGTAGTTCAGTAAAGACCATCGCCCTCGATGCCCGATATGGGACAACCAGAGGTAACTTCCCCCGTTTTCGACCGCAGTCAGGTTCTCCTTGCGGCACGCCTTGCGACAGTTCGCATCGCTTGTCTCCGCGCTTGGAACGGCGGGCTCAGACACCAGCCCCCTGTCGCACCCTCAAACCGTGGGATCAGACATCTAAGACAACGCCCGCCCCAGCCCCCGCAACATCGCACAACAGGCGGCGAGTTCGCTGCGGGTGACATATTCATCCGGCCTGTGGGCGCGGGTGATCGACCCCGGCCCGCAGATGATCGCAGGCACGCCGGCCGCATGGAACAGCCCCGCCTCGGTACCGTAGCTCACCGATTGCAGCGCGGGCTGGCCGGTCAAACCCTCCAGCAGGTCCGCCAAGGCCCGGTCCTCGGGCGGCGGCAGGGCGGGGTAGCTGCTCAGTTCCCGATGCGAGACCGAAAGCGCCTTGCCCTCGGGCACCAGCGCGGCGAGCCGTTCCAGCACCTTGGCGGTGATGGCCTGCGGCGGCTGGCCGGGCACCGAGCGGACCTCCATCTGGATCGTGCAGCGGTCGGGGATGATGTTGACCGCCGCCCCGCCCCGGACGATGCCCGCGACCACGGTGGAACAGGCGGGCGCAAAGCGGTCGTCGAACGGCCCTTCCCGCTCCAGCCTGGCCGCCAGATCGCGGATGAAGAGCAAAACCTCCGCCCCGGCATAAAGCGCGTTCAGCCCAAGGCCGGGCTGCGAGGAATGCGCGGCCCGCCCCTCGATCACCAGCTCCACCGCCTGCTTGCCCTTGTGCGACAGGACCGGGCGCATGTCGGAAGGCTCGCCCACGATGCAGCCCAGGGGCGGCGCGCAAAGCTGGGGCAGCCGGGCGATCATATGGCCGACACCCCGGCAGCCGATCTCCTCGTCATAGGAAAACGCCAGGTGGACCGGGCGCTGCAACGCCATGGCCTGAAACTCCGGCACCATCGCGATCATGCAGGCAAGGTAGCCCTTCATGTCGGTGGCGCCGCGCCCGTAAAGCCGGTCGCCCTCGCGCCGCAGCCGGAACGCGTCCGTGGTCCAGACCTGGCCCTCGACCGGCACCACATCCATATGACCCGACAGGATATAACCCGGCACATCCCGCGGCCCGATCGTGGCGAACAGGTTGACCCGGTCGCCCTCGGGGCCGGGGATTACCGTGCACTCAACCCCGAACCGCGCCAGATGCTCCTGCACGCAGGCCGCCATGCGGGCATTGGACTGGCCGGGCAGGTCGGGGATGGCGACCAGATCGACCAGGATGGCTTCGGCAGAAGTTTCGGGGGGCTTTTCGGGGGACATGACGCCTCATTTCGCTTTCCGGCATCATCGCCGAGGGGCCGCGCAGATCCTGCCGAAGCCCACGGGCCTTGCACAATTTCCTGCGGATCTTGCCCGCAGCGCAGGCTGCACGCCCCCGCCCGCTCTGCCATACTGCCGGGATGGAGACCGCGATGACCCAAGATTTCCCCCCCGTGACCTGGACCCGCGCCGACGGCTACAGCCTCAGCACCGACCGCAGCCGGCTTGACCTTGACCGGATCGAGCGCTTTCTGACCGAAGAGGCCTATTGGTCGAAAGGCCTGCCCCGCCCCCTGCTGGAACGCGCCCTCGCAAACTCGCTGCCCTTCGGCCTCTACGCGCCTGAGGGGGCCATGGTGGGCTTTGGCCGCCTCGTGACCGATTATGCGACCTTCGCCTATCTGCGCGATGTCTTCGTGCTGCCCGACCATCGCGGGCGCGGGCTGTCGGTCTGGCTCGCGACCCAGATCCGCAGCCATCCCGAACTTGCCACCGTCACGACCTGGATGCTCGCCACCCGTGACGCCCATGCCGTCTATGCCAAGGCCGGCTTCGCCCCGGTGCCGCATCCGGAATATTACATGAGCCTGCCGAAGTCATAACCCAAGGCTATGGATACCCATCCCCTTTGAATTGGCCTCCGCCACGGCGGCCTGCGAGACTGTCGCAGGACACGGAACGATACCGGCAAGGGAGCATGACATGGGCTATCGGATTGGCGTGGATGTGGGCGGGTCCTTTACCGACTTCGCCGTGCTGGAGGAAGAGACCGGCGCCCTGACCACGCTCAAGGTCGTCTCGCGCCCCGATGCGCCGGGGGCGGAGATTGGCGCGGGGTTGGACCGGCTCGCCGCCGACCATGGCCTCAGCGCGGCGGAGGTCAGTTATTTCACCCATGGCACCACGGTGGGCATCAACACCGTGATCCAGCGCAACGGCCCGAAACTGGCCCTCTTCACCACACGGAATTTCGAGGATGTGCTGGAAATTGCCCGCCTCAAGATCCCGCAGATCCACAACCTCTACTCCCGCCGCCCCGCCCCGCTGATCCCGCGCCAACGGGTCTTCGGCATTGCGGAGCGGATGGCGTCGGATGGCAGCGCCCTGACCCTGCCCAGCCTGTCCGATGTGGCCGAAGCCCTGACCCGCGCCCGCGAGGCCGGGGCCGAGGGCATCGTCGTGGCTTTCCTGCACGCCTACCGCAACCCCGCCCATGAACAGGCGGTCCAGACGATGATCGAAGGCCTGGCGCCGGGACTGCCCGTCATCACCTCTTCGGGCACATGGCCGGTGATCCGGGAATACGAGCGCACCATCACCGCGACCATCTCGGCCTATGTTCAGCCGCGCGTGGCGCATTACCTGAACCGGTTCGAGACCGCCCTGCAGGACAAGGGCGTCAGCGTCCCCGCCCATATCACCAAGTCGAACGGCGGGGTGATGGGGATTGCGCAGGCCAAGGCGGAATGCGTGCAGATGATCCTGTCGGGCACCGCGTCGGGCGTCATCGGGGCGGGGTTTCTGGCGCAGGCCTGCGGCTTTGACAAGGTGCTGAGCCTTGATATCGGCGGCACCTCGGCAGATGTCGCGGTGATCCTCGACGGCGTTGCGCAATATGGCACGGGCGAGGTGATCGGCGATTTCCAGATCCATATCCCCTCGGTCGCGGTCAGTTCGGTGGGTCAAGGCGGCGGCTCGGTGGCGCAGGTCGATGCGACCGGGCTGCTGACCGTCGGCCCGGAAAGCGCCGGAAGCACCCCCGGTCCGGCCTGTTATGGCCGGGGCGGCATCAAACCCACGATCACCGATGCGATCGCCGCCGCCAACCTGATCGGCCACGGCACGCTGGGCTATGGTGCGGTCACGGTGGACCAATCCGCCGCCCGCACCGCCATCGCCCCCCTCGCCGCCCGCCTGAACGCCACGATCGAGGAAACCGCCGCCAGCATCGTCGAGGTTGCCGTCTCGGCCATGTATGCCGAGGTTTCGGGCCTGATCTCGCGCTTTGGCATCGACCCGCGGGAGTTCCACCTCTTCGCCTTCGGCGGCGCGGGGGCCATGCTCGCCTGCTTCCTCGCCCGCGAGCTGGACATGAAAGGCGTCGTCGTGCCCCCCACCCCCGGCGTCGTCTCGGCCTTGGGCGGGCTCATCGCCGACCTGCGCAACGATTTCATCCGCACGCTGTTCCTTGACCTCGGCCAGGGCACCGTCGCCCTCGCCGCCGCCCTGACCGAGCTGGAGGCGACGGGCCGCGCCTGGATCAGCGGCCAGGGTTACACCGGCCCGGTCGAGATCCGGGTTTCGGCCGACATGCGCTATCTGGGCCAATCCTACGAGATCGAAACACCGCTCGCCCCCGACTGGATCACCCAAGGCGACAGCGAAGCCATCGCGCAGGCCTTCCACGCCGAACACGCCCGCCTGTTCGGCCATGCCCGCGCCGGGGCCGAGGTGCAGGTGGTCAACCTGCGCCTTGTGGCCTCGGGCGCCACGCCGAAACCCGTGGTTCGCAAGCCTGACCCCGCCAGTGCCCCCGTCACGCCCGAGCGCCACGTCACCGGCTGGTTCGACGGCAAGCCGCATCAGACCCCGCTCTACCCCCGCGCCAGCCTCAAGCCCGGCCATCGTCTGACCTCTCCCGCCATCGTCGCCCAGGACGATACCACCACCGTCATCCCGCCCGGCTTTGCCCTGACGGTCGACGCCTTCGGCAACCTCGTCATCACGCGTCAGGTGTAACATGACCCAGATCAGCCCCCGCACCCTGCAAGTCCTCGCCAATTTCTGCGGTGCCGCCGCCGATGCCATGGCCTTCACCCTGATGCGCACCGCCCATTCGGCCTTTGTGAAAGAGACCGAGGATTTCTCCTGCCAGGTCGTCACCCGCGAGGGCCTTGCCTTCGCCAACCCGCGCCAGTTCGGCGCGCCCTGGTATTCCGGCATCGACTACGGCCCGCTTCTCGCCAGCTTCGCCACCTATGCCGAAGGTGACATCTGCATCACCAACGACCCCGAGGCCGGCCATGTCGCGACCCACACCCCCGACATCCACATCTGGAAGCCGGTCTTCCACGAGGGCACCCTCGCCTGCTTTGTCGTGGGTCACATCCACAACACCGATGTCGGCGGCGCCGTCCCCGCCTCGCTGTCGCGCAGCCTGACCGAGATCGCGCAGGAGGGCCTGCGCATCCCGCCGGTCAAGCTGGTGCAGAACGGCGTCGAGAACCCCTATATCGCCGACCTCATCCGCGCCAATGTCCGCCTGCCCGACCAGAACCTTGGCGACCTTGCCGCCCAGATCGCCTCCGTCAACGTGGGCGCGCGCAAGATGGGCGAGATCATCCGCCGCTTCGGCCTGCCGGACTTCCTGGAGGGTATCGCGGCGATCCTCGACCATGCCGAGGCGCAGACCCGCGCCATAATCTCCCGCGTCCCCGACGGCGATTATTTCTTCGCCGACTATGCCGACGAGGACAGCCCGAAAGGCCTGCCCGCCCGCGTCGCCCTGACCCTGCGCATCAGGGGCGACAGCGTGGAGCTGGATTACACCGGCAGCGACCCGCAACTTGGATCGTCGCTGAACATGCCGACCGGGGGCCGCGAAAGACACCCGCTGGTGATGGTCGGGCTGACTTATGTGCTTTACACGCTGGACCCGACCCTTTGGCTGAACGCCGGCACCCTGCGCCCGGCGCGGGCGGTGCTGCCGGAGGGGTCGATGGTGAACTCCGCCCCCGGGGCCGCCATCGGGATGCGCTCGCTCACCTGTGCCATGACGCAGATCGTCACCGTCGGCGCCTTTGCCCAGGCCCTGCCCGACCTGATCCCCACCGCAGCCCCCGGCGGCAATGCGATCATGAACATCAAGACCTCGGCCCGCAACGGCCGCCCGATCATGGCCTCGATCGGCCCGGTGGGCGGCGGCGGCGGGGCCACGCCCTTTGCCGATGGCAGCGACGGCGCGGGCGGCGCCACCGGCTTTCTGCGCAACACGCCGGTTGAGATCACCGAGGCCGAAGTGCCGATCCGCTTCCTGCGCTATGGGCTGGAGCCCGACACCGGCGCCCCCGGTCTTTGGCGCGGTGGCCTTTCGGCGGTGATGGAGTTCCAGATCTCCGCCCCCGAAACCGTGGTGACGGCGCGCAACCGCAACCGCTCGGTCATGGCGGCCTGGGGCTTGCAGGGGGCGGGGGCAGCCTGCGTCTCGCGCTTTGTGAAGAACCCGGAGGGCGAGGCCATCGACCTTGGCAACACCGACCTCGTCGCCTGCGCGCCCGGCGACGTGATCCGCGTCACAGGCCCCGGCGCGGGCGGCTGGGGCGATTCCTTCCGGCGGCCAGAGGCGCTGGTCCTGCGCGATGTGCAGGCCGGGGCGGTCAGCCTCGCCTCTGCCGCCCGCGATTACGGCGTGGTGATCCGCAATGGCACGGTGGACAGGCAAGCCACCGCAGCCTTGCGCGCCGCCCCCCGCCCCGCGCCGCAAACCTTCAGCCTTTCCCCGCAACGTCAGGCCTTCGAGGCGGTCTGGACACCCGAACGTTATGACCACTTGACCGCCTTCCTCGCCGCACAACCCGTCGGCTGGCGCTTCTTCCTCAAACACCGGGTCTTTGCCGAGGTCGCCCAGCGCCCCTCCACCGCGATGGCGGAGATTTTTGCGGGCCTCACCGCGCAATACGCCCTGTGACCTTGCGCGGCCCGTCGCGATATGGCCCCCTGCCCGGATGAACGCCCGCCAGATCGAGCTTTTCCGTGCCATCCTGCGCGACGGGTCGCTGACCGCCGCGGCGGCGAGCCTTGGCATCTCGCAGCCCGCCGCCTCCAAACTCTTGCACCATCTGGAGGATCACCTTGGCTATGCGCTGTTTGAACGCCTCGGCGGCCGGCTGATCGCCACGCCAGAGGCGCAGCTTCTGAAGGACGACGCCGACCGCGTGTTCCGCCAGATCGAGGTCTTGCGCGATCTGGCCCGCAGCGTGGGCAGCCGCAAGGTCGGCCTTCTGCGCATCGGGGCCAGCCTGCCGGTGATCTGGTCGGTGCTGCCCCAGGCCCTGACCGATTTCCGCGCCCTGCATCCGACCGTGAAGATCCACCTGCACAACCTGACCGCCAAAGAGATCACCGAGACGCTGCGCGCGGGCGAGCTGGATCTTGGCCTGACCCTCTCGCCCATCCTCGCCCCCACCGTGCGGACCGAGGCGCTGGCCCCGGTCGAGGTCGCCGTCCTTCTGCCACAGGGCCATCCCCTGGCCGAACGCGCCACCATCGGCCCCACCGACCTGCAAGGCCTGCCGCTGATCTCTTACGGCAGCCATGCCGTCGTGGGTCCCGCGCTGGACGAGGCTTTCCAGACGGCGGGATTTGCGCGCGAGGTGGCGCTGCAGGTGACCACCTCGGTCGCGGCGGCGCCTTTGGTCGCGGCGGGGCTGGGGGTGGCCCTCGTCGATGGCATGGCCGATTGGCCCGGCCTGATCCGCCGCCCCTTCCGCCCTGCGGTCCATATGGGGCTTGTCGCCTCCACCGACAGCGCGCGGCCCCTGTCGCGGCTGGCCAAACCCTTCCTTGCCGCCCTGCGCGCCCGGCTGTGACGCCACACAGAATTGCGCCACCACCCCGGCAAACAGGATAATCCACTGCGCACCCCTTGGGCCCGACGCAATCTGCGGGGCCCCTGCCCTTATCTTCGGCGCAAGCCAAGCCGGAGAGACCCATGAGCCAATCCTTCAACCCCGATGCCCTGAACCTGCCGCAGGGCCACTTCATCGGCGGCCGTCTGGTGCCGGCCAAGGGGGGCATGGACCTCAAGCGCCCCTCGGATGGCCAGGGCTTCGCCAGCTGCCCGATCGCCGAAGCCGACATGGTCGATCAGGCGGTCGAGGCGGCAAAGGCTGCGCTCAAGACCTCCGGCTGGGGCCAGTGCCAGCCCCGCGACCGCACCCGCGCCCTGCACGCCTGGGCCGACCTGATCGAGGCCGAGGCCGAGGATCTGGCGAGGCTGGAGGCCGTCCCCTCCACCCGCCTCATCTCCCAGATCGTGGCGGGCGATATCGCCGTGACCGCCGAACAAATCCGCTTCTTCGCCGAGATGGCCGACAAGGAAGGCAGCGATCTGGTCCCGACAAGGGGCGATCAGCTGGGCATGATCGTCTCGGAACCTTACGGCGTCGTGGGTGCCATCACTCCGTGGAACTTCCCGATCTCGATGGCGGGCTGGAAGCTGGGGCCGGCGCTGGCGGCGGGCAATGCCGTGGTGATCAAGCCATCGGAAATGACGCCGTTCTCCACCCTGCGCCTGGCCGAACTGGCGGTGAGGGCGGGGATACCGGCCGGGCTGATCAATGTGGTGCTGGGTGACGGTCCCACCACCGGCACCGCGCTGACAGGCCACCCCGGGATCGGCAAGATCAGCTTCACCGGGTCAACCGCCGCAGGCAGCGCCATCATGGCCAATATCGCCCGCAGCGGGGTCAAACCCATGACGCTGGAACTGGGCGGCAAAAGCCCTCAAGTCGTCTTTGCCGATGCCGACCTGACGCTCGCCGCCGATTGCATCACCCGCAACATCCTGTTCAACGCAGGCCAAGCCTGCGTCGCGGGCAGCCGGGTGATCGTCGAGGCCTCGGTCGCCGAGGCCTTCGCCGCAGCGCTGACCCAGCGGATGAAAGCCCATGCCCCCGGCGTGACCTGGGATGCCGCCTCGGCCTATTCACCGATCATCTCGGCCCGCCAGATCGACCGGATCGACAGCCTTGTCCAATCCGCCGTGGCTGAGGGCGCCGAGGTTCTGACCGGCGCCTGCCGCATCGACCGCCCGGGCTATTTCTACGCCCCCACGCTTCTGGCCAATGTCACCCAGACAAACCCCGCCGTCACCGAAGAAATCTTCGGCCCGGTCCTGACCCTGCAAACCTTCACCACCGAGGCCGAGGCCCTGGCCCTGGCCGACCACCCGACCTATGGCCTCTGCGCCGGGCTTTATACCCGCGACCTTTCCCGCGCCTTGCGGGTGATGAAGGGCCTGCAGGCCGGCACGGTCTGGATCAACCGCTATGGCCGCTCGCGCGACCATATCCTGCCGACCGGGGGTTACAAATCCTCCGGCCTCGGCAAGGATCTGGGGCGCGAGGTCTACCACGCCAACCGGCGCACCAAATCCGTCCTGATCGACCTGTGAGGCTGAAATGACCCAATCCAAGACCCACCGCATCGCCCTGATCCCCGGCGACGGCATCGGCGTCGCCGTGACCGAAGCCGCCATGCAGGTGGCCGCCAAGGCCTGCCCCGCGGTGCAGACCACCAGTTTCCCCTGGTCCTGCGAGACCTACCTGCAAACCGGCCGCATGATGCCCGAAGACGGCCTCGAAACCCTGCGCGGCTTTGACGCGATCTTCCTTGGCGCGGTCGGCTGGCCGGCCAAGGTGCCCGATGCCGTCTCGCTCCACGGGCTCTTGCTGCCGATCCGCAAGGCCTTTGTGCAATATGCCAACATCCGCCCGCACCGCCTGCTGCCAGGCGTCGAGGGGCCGCTGCGCAAGGACGGCTTCGACATCCTCTGCATCCGCGAGAATACCGAGGGCGAATATTCCGGCGCCGGTGGCCGCGTCCATGTCGGCACCCCCGACGAGGTGGCGGTCGAAACCGCGATCTTCACCCGCTCAGGCGTCGAACGCATCCTGCGCTTTGCCTTTGACCAGGCCCGCAAGCGGCGCGGCAAGCTGGCTTCGGTGACCAAATCCAACGCCCAGAAATACTCGATGGTGTTCTGGGACGAGATGACGGCCCTTGTGGCCAAAGACTATCCGGAGGTGGAGGTCACCTCCTATCACGTCGATGCGATCTGCGCGCGGATGGTAATGGCGCCGGAAAGCCTTGATGTGGTGGTCGCCTCGAACCTTTTCGGCGACATCCTGACCGACCTTGGCGCCGCCATTCAGGGCGGGCTTGGCTTTGCCGCCTCGGCCAACATCAACCCCGAACATTCGGCGCCTTCGATGTTCGAACCGGTGCATGGCTCGGCCCCCGACATCGCCCATCTGGGCATCGCCAACCCGATCGCCGCGATCTGGTCGGCGTCGATGATGCTGGACCATCTGGGCGAGGCCGATGCCGCCCGCCGCATCATGGCCGCGGTGGAGGCCACGACCGCCCAAGGCATCGGCACCGCGCCGGGCCGTGACCGGACCGAAACCATCACCAAGGCCGTTCTGGCCGCCCTCGACTAGGAAGATCCCGATGACCCAGACCTATCCCGCCCTGCCCGGCCTGAAAGACCCCGACCTCTTCCGCCAGACCGCCCTGATCGGCGGCGCCTGGGTGGAGGGCGAAAAGACCGTCGACGTGACCGACCCCGCCACCGGCGCCGTGATCGGCACCGTGCCAGACCTGTCGGGCGCCCAGACCCGCGCCGCAATCGACGCCGCCGAGGCCGCCTTCCAGACCTGGCGCCGCGTCCCCCATGCCCAGCGCGCCGCCGCACTGGAACGCTGGTTTGCCCTGATGGAGGCGCATGCCGCCGACCTCGCCCTGATCCTGACGATGGAGCAGGGCAAACCCCTCGCCGAGGCCCTGGGCGAGATCGCCTATGGCGCCTCCTTCGTGAAATGGTTCGCCGAAGAGGCGCGGCGGATCGACGGCTCGGTCATCCCCTCCCCCGCCGGAGACCGCCAAATCGTGGTGCTGAAGGAACCGGTGGGCGTCTGCGCCATCGTCACACCCTGGAACTTCCCCAATGCGATGATCACCCGCAAGGTGGCCCCGGCGCTCGCCGCCGGCTGCACCGTGGTGATCAAGCCATCCGAGTTCACCCCTTTTTCGGCGCTGGCCCTCGGCGTTCTGGCCGAACGGGCAGGAATCCCGGCCGGCGTGGTCAATATCGTGACCGGCATGCCGCAAGAGATTGGTGCGGAACTGACGTCCAACCCGGTGGTGCGCAAACTGTCCTTCACCGGCTCCACCAGGATCGGCTCGCTTCTGATGGCGCAATGCGCGCCGACCGTGAAACGCCTGAGCCTGGAACTCGGCGGCAACGCGCCGCTAATCGTCTTCGACGACGCCGATCTGGAGGCCGCCGTCGACGGCGCCATCCTGTCGAAATTCCGCAACGGCGGGCAAACCTGCGTCTGTTCGAACCGGATTCTGGTGCAGGCCGGGGTCTACGATGCCTTTGCCGAGAAGCTCTCCGCCCGGGTTGCGGCGATGAAGGTCGGACCGGGCCTGACCCCCGGCATGGACATCGGCCCGATGATCAACGCTGCCGCCATCGACAAGATCGCCCGCCATGTGGCGGACGCTTTGGCCAAAGGCGCAAAGGTCGCAGCCCAGGCGCCAGTGCCCGCAGGCGCGCAATACGCCGCCCCCGTGGTGCTGACCGGGGCGACCGAGGCGATGGACCTGGCGCAGGAGGAGACCTTCGGCCCCGTCGCCCCGCTGTTCCGCTTCGAGACGGAGGAAGAGGCGATCCGGCTGGCCAATGCCACGCCCTACGGCCTCGCCGCCTATTTCTTTACCGAAAGCCACAAACGCGCCTGGCGCGTCGGGGCCGCGCTGGAGTTTGGCATGGTCGGGCTGAACACCGGCTCGGTCTCGACCACCGTGTCACCCTTCGGCGGCGTCAAGCAATCGGGCCTGGGGCGCGAGGGCGGCAGGCTCGGGATCGAGGAATATCTGGAGAGCAAGGCCTTCCACATGGCGGGTCTCTGAACGGGAAAAGGGGGGGCTAGCCCCCCCGCTGCGCAGCAAGCTGCTTCGCACCCCCCAGGATATTTGCGCCAAAATGAAAGGGATGCCGGTTATTGCACCCGGTCGAGGAACTTGTACCAGGCGCCGACCACGGGCAGGAACCAGGGCTTGCCGAAATGGCCGGGCACCGCGGCCCAAGGGAGATCGGCCCAGGGGTTTTGCGTGGCCGCACCGGTCATCAGATCGGCCATGATTTCCCCCATATGGGTGGCGATCTGGGCGCCGTGGCCGGAATAGCCCATCGAGTAATAGACGCCATCGGCCTGGCCGGCGCGCGGGAAACGGTCCTTGGTCATGTCGACCAGACCGCCCCAGCAGTAATCCACCTCGACTCCCTTCAGCTGCGGGAAGATCTCGGCCAGCGCCGCTTGCAGGATGGCGCCGCTTTTCGCGTCCGACTGCTGGTCCGACCGGGCCGAGAACCGCGCCCTGCCGCCGAAGATCAGCCGGTTGTCGGGCGACAGGCGGAAGTAGTTGCCGACGTTGAGCGAGGTCACGCAGGTCCGGTTGCCCGGCATGGTGGCGGCCACTTCGGCGCCGGTCAGCGGGCGGGTCGCCAGAAGGAAACTGCCCACCGGCACGATCCGGCGCCGGAAGAAGGGGAAGGCCGCTGTCGTATAGGCCCCGGTGGCGAGGAAGACTTTCGAGGCGGTCACGGTGCCTTTCGGCGTGGTCAGCGCCCAGCCCTGGCCCTGCGCGCGCCGCGCGGTGACGGGGGTATGCTCGTGGATCTCCGCCCCACGGCGGGCGGCGGCCTCGGCCAGACCGACGACAAAGCGCCCCATATGCATCATCGCACTTTTCGGCATCAGAACCCCGCCGTAAAAGGCGTCCGAGCCGATCTCGCGCGCAAGGTCGGCACGGGTCAGCAGTTCCGCCTCGCGGTCGACCCTGGCATGGATCGCCTTGTAATTCTGCGCGATGCCCTCGAAATGCTTGGGCTTGGAGGCGAGCTTCAGCTTGCCCGAGCGGCGGAAATCGCAGGCGATCCCCTCCTCGGCGATGATGCGTTCGATCGTCTCGATGCCCTGATCGAAGGCGCGGTACATCGCCTCTGCCCGCGCCGCGCCGAACAAGGCGCAGGCATGCCCGTAGCTGTGGGCGATGCCGTTGTTCAGATGCCCGCCATTCCGCCCCGAAGCGCCGAAGCCGACCTGATGCGCCTCCAGCACGATGACGCGGCGCCCTTCCATCGCGAGCTTGCGCGCGGCGCCAAGGCCGGTGAACCCCGCCCCGATCACCGCCACATCGTATTGGCCCTGCGGCGCCGCCTTGCTGCCGCCGGTGAAGGCCGGGGCGGTCTCGTGCCAGTAAGAGCTGAACTGCGTGGCCATTTACAGACCAAACACGCCGGGCAGCGCGCCGACATCGGTAATCTCGGTATATTCGTAGAAGGGGTTGGCCGGCTCGTGCTTGCGGTTCACCCAGACCTTGGAGGTGATCCCCAGATCATAGGCCGTCATCAGATCATAGCGGAACGAGGAGGAGACATGCGTCACATCCTGCGGCCCGCAGCCAAGCTGGTCGAACATATATTCAAACCCGTTCATCTGCGGCTTGTAGCTTCCCGTCTGTTCCGCAGTGAAGACGGCATGGAAGGGCGCGCCGAGCTTTTCGACATTCGACATGATCTGGGCATTGTCGGCGTTGGAGAGGATGACCAGCGGGATCTCCTTGGCCAGTTTCGCAAGACCCGCCGGCACATCGGCATGCGGGCCCCAGGTCGGCACCTCGTTATAGATGCGCAGGGCGTCCTCGTCGCGGAAGGTCACCTTGTTCAGCTTGCAGGTGCGTTCGAGGGAATTGTAGACCACCTCGGAATAGGACTTCCAGGCGCCCAGCACCTCGTCCAGCCGGTAGGCGGAGAAGTTCTTGATGAACTTGGTCATGGCGGTCTCGTCGAGCATCTCGCCATAGATGCGGCGGGCGGCGCCGGCCATGTCGAAGTTGATCAGCGTGCCGTAGCAATCGAAGGTCACGAATTTCGGGCGGAAGGCGGGCATGGCGGTATCCTTGGGCTGGGGCGCTGCGGGCAGTGGCCCGGGGTGCATTTTGTCGAGTCTAGCGGCAAAAGCGCGGCTGGCCTTGTTGCAATCCCACCCCGCCAAAGCACAAAACGCTGTATGAAATCGGCGCTGCGGCACAGAGTTGCGGAGAGGGGCTTTCCCTGGGCCCGGCTGCCGGTGCCAAAGACCGCGCGTGGCACATCCTGCGGTGCGCCGGGGCAGGAACGGCGGAAGATTGCGCCGGGCTTGCCTGTTGCAACCGCATAAGGCAGCGGATGCGGCCTAGTCTGAGTGCCATTCCAGACGCCTGACAGGTTGGCCATGACTGATATACTCACCTTCGCCCCCTTCACCCCGGATCACCTGGACGGCGCTTTACGCCTGTCACAGGCCGCAGACTGGCCGCATCGCCGCGCGGATTGGGATCTGGTCCTCGGCCTCAGCCAGGGCGTGGTGGCCCTGGCGGGCGACAAGGTGGTGGGCACCGCCATCGCCACCACCTTCGGCCCCGTCGCCTTTGCCAACATGATCATCGTTGACGCGGCGATGCGCGGCCGTGGCCTCGGCCGCAGCCTGATGGAGCGGATGATGGCGCTTGCCGCACCGCAGGAATGGCGCCTGACCGCCACGACCGAGGGCTTCCCCCTCTACCGCAAGCTCGGCTTCGAGGAGACCGGACAGATCGTGCAACTGCAAGGCCCGGTCGCCGCGCTGACGGCACCTGCGGGCGTCGACTGGGCCACGCCTGCCGATCTGCCCGGGGTCATCGCCCTGGACCAGCAGGCGACCGGCGCCGACCGTCGCACGCTTTTGACCCGGCTGGCCGATGTAGGGCGGATCGCCGTGATCCGCGAGGCGGAGGGTCTGGCGGGCTTTGCCGCCCTGCGCGCCTTTGGTCGCGGCGAGGTGGTGGGCCCGGTGGTGGCACAGAGCGACGATGTGGCCAAGAACCTGTTATCCTTTCTGTTTTCCTCGCGCCCCGGTGCTTTTCTGCGGGTGGACATCCCGCAGACCTCGGGCCTGGCCCCCTGGTTGCAGGCGGCGGGCCTCGCCCCGGTGGGCGGCGGCATCGCCATGCGGCGCGGCGCGGCCGTGGCGCAGACCTCCCCCGCCCAAACCCCGATTTTCCTTACCTATGCCCTGGCCGCGCAAGCGCTCGGCTGACCTGATCCGGAGACCAAAATGCTCAGCAATTCCCTCATCGAGCTTGACCGCGCACATCTGATCCATCCCGTCGCCTCGTGGCGCGGGCATGAAAAGGCGGGCGTGCGGGTCATAGCCTCCGCCAAGGGCGCCACGGTGACCGATGCCACCGGCCACCAACTGATCGACGGCTTTTCCGGCCTCTGGTGCGTCAATGCCGGCTACGGGCAGGAGAGCGTGATCGAGGCCGCCACCCGCCAGCTGCGCGAGCTGCCCTACGCCACCGGCTATTTCGGCCTGGGGTCGGAGCCGGCGATCCTGCTGGCCTCCCGGCTGGCCGACCATGCGCCGGGCGATCTGAACCATGTCTATTTCACCCTCGGCGGCTCGGATGCGGTGGACAGCACGGTGCGCTTTGCCCGCTACTACTGGAATGCGCGCGGGATGCCGGGGAAGGATCAGTTCATCTCGCTGCTACAGGGCTATCACGGCTCCTCCACCGTGGGGTCGGGGCTGACCGGGATTCCCTTGTTTCATGCGGGCTTCGGCGTGCCTCTGGACTGGCAGCACAAACTGCCGTCGCATTACATCTACCGCAACCCGGTGGGCCAGGACCCCGCCGCGATCATCGCGGCCTCGGTCGCGCAACTGCGCGCCAAGGTCGAGGAGATCGGCGGCCCGGACCGCGTCGCGGCATTTTATGCCGAGCCGATCCAGGGCTCCGGCGGCGTGCTGGTGCCGCCCCGGGGCTGGATGGCGGCAATGCGCGCGGTCTGCACCGAGCTTGACATCCTCTTCATCGCCGATGAGGTCATCACCGGCTTTGGCCGCACCGGCCCGCTGTTCGCCTGCGCCGAGGATGGCGTGGTGCCCGACATGCTGACCTGCGCCAAGGGCCTGACCTCGGGCTATGTGCCGATGGGGGCGGTCTTCCTGTCGGAAGGGGTCTACAGCACCATCGCCGACCATGCCGGCGCCGCCGCCATTGGCCATGGCTTCACCTATTCCGCCCATCCGGTCAGCGCGGCCGTCGGCCTTGCCGTGCTGGACCTCTACGAGGGCGGGCTTCTGGACAACGGCCGCACCATGGGCGCGCGCCTGCTGGAAGGTCTCGCCAGCCTCTCCGACCATCCGCTGGTCGGCGATGTCCGCGGCCGCGGCATGCTCGCGGGGGTGGAGCTGGTCACCGACAAGGCCAGGAAAACCCCGCTGCCCGCCACGTCCTTGCCCTCGACCCGCATCTTCGAACGCGCCTGGGCCAATGGCCTGGTGATCCGCGCCTTCGGCAACGGAGTCCTGGGCTTTGCCCCGCCGCTCTGCTGCACGGGGGAGGAGATCGACCAGATCGTCGCCCGCACCCGCCAGACCCTCGACCAGACGCTGGAGGACCCCGAGGTGCGGGCAGCTTTGGCCTGATGGCGGTCCTGTACCTGTCGGACCCGGCGCGCGGTGCGGTTTTCCGCGCCGCGCTGGCCGCGGCCTTCCCCGACCTGCCCTTCCACATCGGCGAGGCGCCCGACCCCAAGGCCGTGCGCTACCTCGTGACCTGGGAGGCACCCGCCAACCTGGCCGAGACCTATCCCAACCTGCGGATCATCCTGTCGGTGGGCGCCGGCGTCGACCAGTTCGATCTGGCCAGCCTGCCACCGGAGGTCGCGGTGGTGCGCATGCTCGACCCCAGCATTGCCGAGCAGATGCAGGAATATGTCACCCTCGCCACCCTCGCCCTGCACCGCGATCTGCCGCTGTACCTTGGCCGTCAGGGGCTTGGGCACTGGCAGACCAGCCCGAACCAACCCGCAGCCAAACGCCGCATCGGGGTGATGGGGCTGGGCCAACTGGGACAGGCCGCGCTCTCCGCCCTGCGCCCCTTCGGCTTCCCCCTCGCCGGGTGGAGCCGCAGCCCGCACCAGATCGAGGGCGTCACCTGCTTCACCGATCTGGACAACTTCCTGGCCCGCACCGACCTGCTGATCTGCCTCCTGCCGCTGACACCCGAGACCACCGGCATCCTCAACGCCGACCTCTTCGCCCGCCTGCCCAAGGGCGCGCAGCTGGTCCATGCCGGGCGCGGCAGGCAGCTTGACACCGAAGCCCTGCTTGCGGCGCTGCAAGCGGGCCATCTGGCCGGCGCCATGCTGGACGTGACCGACCCGGAACCCCTGCCCGCCGACCATCCCTTGTGGTATGATCCGCGTGTCATCGTCACACCGCACATCGCCTGCCAGACCCGGCCCGAGACCGCCGCCGCCCATGTCACCGCCGTCCTGCGCGCCGATCGAAGCGGCGCCCCGCTGCCGGGCCGCATTGACCGCACAAAGGGCTACTGACCGGATGCCGCAGGGCTTGAACGATTCAGCATATTCTGCCGTCTGACCGGATTTTTCAAAGTTTACCTTTGGAGAATTGGCCCAGAATGACGGCATAGACCAGCAATTCTCCGCAAGAATTGCAGAGGTTTTCCGGCCAGAGCGGTCAGATATCTCTCTGGCAGTAAATGCCGCAAGTGTCGAACCAGACCCCCGGCCCGCTTGGGCAGGGACCTGCCATAAAAATGCGCCCAGGCGCAGCAACACGGGAAAATGCCATGAAAGACACCGAAGTAAAGAACTGGACCCGCCGCGACGACGCGATGGTTGAAAAGGCGCTGCGGGGCGGGGCGACGCGCCGCGACCTTCTGCGGATGTTCATGGCGGGCGGCATCAGCCTGGCCGCCGGCGGCATGATCCTCGGCCGCGCCTCTTCCGCGCTGGCCGCCACGCCGGTCAAGGGCGGGCACCTCAAGGCTGCCGGCTGGTCCGCCTCGACCTCCGACACGCTCGACCCGGCCAAGGCCTCGCTGTCGACCGATTACGTCCGCTGCTGTGCCATCTACAACCGCCTGACCTTCCTGCCGGAGAACGGCGAAGTGCAGATGGAACTGGCCGACAGCATCGAAAGCAAGGATTCCGTCGTCTGGACCGTCAAGCTGAAATCCGGCGTGACCTTCCATTCCGGCAAGACCCTGACCTCGGCCGATGTGGTCTTCTCGCTGATGCGCCACCTTGACGAGGCCACCGGCTCCAAGGTCCATTCGATCGCCAAGCAGATGGTCGAGATCAAGGCCGTCGATCCCTCGACCGTGCAGATCACCCTCTCCGCCGCCAACGCCGACCTGCCGACGATCCTGGCCCTGCACCACTTCATGATCGTCTCCGAAGGAACCACCGACTTCTCCAAGGGCGACGGCACCGGCGCCTTCAAGCTCGACAGTTTCGAGCCCGGCGTCCGCTCGGTCATGGCGCGCAACGAGGCCTATTTCAAAGGCCCGGTCCCGCTCGACAGCTTTGAATTCTTCGGCATCTCGGACGATTCCGCCCGGGTCAACGCGCTGATTTCCGGCGATATCCAGCTGGCCGCCTCGATCAGCCCGCAGTCGATGCGCCTGATCGAAAGCCAGTCCAACGTGGACATGCTGAAATCGACCGCCGGCAACTACACCAACCTCAACATGCGTCTCGACATGGCGCCGGGCGACAAGGCCGACTTTGTCGAGGGCATGAAGCTGCTTCTGGACCGCGAGACGATCCAGAAATCCGTGCTGCGCGGTCTGGCCGAGGTCGGTAACGACCAGCCCATCCCGCCGATGAGCCGCTATCACAATGCGGACCTCAAGCCGCGCGCCTATGACCCGGAAAAGGCCAAGGCGCTGTTCGAAAAGGCCGGTCTCCTCGGCCAGTCGATCCCGATCGTGGCCTCCGAAGCTGCGACCTCCTCGATCGAGATGGCCACCGTCGTGCAACAGGCCGGGGCCGAGATCGGCATGAACTTCGACGTGCAGCGCGTGCCGTCGGATGGCTATTGGGACAAGTACTGGCTGGTGGCGCCGATCCACTTCGGCAACATCAACCCGCGCCCGACCCCCGACATCCTGTTCTCGCTGCTCTACGACACCAAGGCGCCGTGGAACGAAAGCCACTATTCCTCGCCCAAGTTCGACAAGATGCTGGTCGAGGCGCGCGGTCTGCAGGACTTCGCCAAGCGCAAGGAGATCTATGACGAAATGCAGGTCATGGTCTCCAACGAGGCAGGCACCGCGATTCCGGCCTACCTGTCCAACGTCGATGCCAAGTCGAAAAAGCTGCAAGGCCTGGTTGCCAACCCGCTGGGCGGCATGATGGGCTATGCTTTCGCCGAATACGTCTGGCTCGAGGCGTAACACAAGCCAGACCGCGGCGACCGGAAGGGATGCTCCCCCCTTCCGGTCGCCTGATTTTCGGATGATCGGGCCAATGAGGGGAAGACTTCGATGACGGCGCAGACAGTTTCCCTTGTGATGGCGCGGCTGGGCATTGCCCTGATCACGCTGGCCATCGTGTCCTTCGCGGTCTTTGCCGCAACGCAGATGCTGCCCGGCGATGTGGCGACGATCCTTCTGGGTCAGGCCGCCACACCCGAGGCCGTGGCCGGCCTGCGCACTGCCATGCACCTCAACGACCCCGCGATCCTGCGCTATCTGCGCTGGCTTCTGGGCTTTGTTCAGGGCGATCTCGGCACCTCCTACGCCAACAACCTACCGATTGCCTCGATGATCGCCGGGCGGCTTGCCAATACGCTGAAGCTGGCCGCCGTGACCTCGGTCGTGGCCGTGCCCTTGGCGCTGTTTCTGGGCATTACGACCGCCATGTACCGCGGCTCGGTCTACGACCGGGTGATCACGATGGGCGTCGTCGCGGTGATCTCGGTGCCCGAGTTCCTGATCGCCACCCTCGCCGTCCTGACCTTCGCGGTCTGGCTGAAATGGTTGCCCGCCCTGTCCTTCACCAACGAGATCACCAGCTTTGGCGCGCTGATCAAGGTCTTTGCCATGCCGGTCATCACACTGTGCTGTGTCATCTCGGCCCAGATGATCCGGATGACCCGCGCCGCCGTGATCGACGCGCTGAAGATGCCCTATGTCGAGATGGCGCTTCTGAAGGGCGCCTCGCGGCCCCGGATGGTGCTGCACCACGCCCTGCCCAATGCGGTAGGCCCCATCGTCAACGCGGTGGCGCTGTCGCTGTCCTACCTGCTGGGCGGGGTGATCATCGTCGAGACGATCTTCAACTACCCCGGCATCGCCAAGCTGATGGTCGATGCCGTGGCCACCCGTGACCTGCCGCTGATTCAGGCCTGCGTCATGGTGTTCTGCTTTGGCTATCTGGTGCTGATCACCGCCGCCGACATCATAGCCATTCTCTCGAACCCGAGGTTGCGCAAATGATCGCCCTGACCCCCCGCCGCCTTGGCTATCACATGCCCACCGTCGGCATCATCGCCGCCTGCGTCGTAGCCTTCTGGGCCGTCGTCGCTGTGCTGGGCCCCTGGATCAGCCCCTATGCCCCCGGCAAGATCGTCGATTTCGACTATTTCGGCCCGATGAGCGCGAAGCTCTGGTTCGGCTCCGACTACCTCGGCCGCGACATGTTCTCGCGCATCCTGCTGGGCGCGCGCTATACGGTCGGCATCTCGCTCGCCTCGGTCTGCCTCGCCTGTTTTTCCGGCGTCGTGCTGGGGATGACGGCGGCGGTGGTCGGCGGCTGGCTTGATACCGTCCTCAGCCGCACGCTGGACGCGCTCAGTTCCATCCCCTCCAAGATGTTCGGCCTCGTCATGGTGGCCGCCATCGGCTCGTCCATCCCGGTGCTGATCGTGCTGCTGGCCATCATCTACATCCCCGGCGCCTTCCGCTTTGCCCGCGCCATGGCGGTCAACATCAACACGATGGATTACGTCACCGTCGCCCGCGCCAGGGGAGAGAAAACCGGCTACCTCATCGCACAGGAAATCCTGCCCAACATCACCGGCCCCGTCCTCGCCGACCTTGGCCTGCGCTTCGTCTTCATCGTGCTTCTGCTCTCCGGCCTCTCCTTCCTCGGCCTTGGCGTGCAGCCGCCCAATGCCGACTGGGGCTCGCTGGTGCGGGAAAACATCGGCGGCCTGCCCTATGGCGCCCCTGCCGTGCTGATGCCCTGCCTTGCCATCGCCAGCCTCACCATCTCGGTCAACCTCCTGATCGACAACCTTCCCATCAAGATCCGCGATCGGAGTGCGTGATGCCCAACCTTGTCGAGATCCGTGACCTCAAGGTCCAGGCCACCAGCGATGCCGGCCGCAAGATCGAAATCATCAAGGGCGTCAGCTTTGACATTGCCGAGGGCGAGATCGTCGCCCTGATCGGCGAAAGCGGTTCTGGCAAGACCACCATCGCGCTGACCATGATGGGCTACGCGCGCCCCGGCTGCCGCATCATCGGTGGAGAGGTCCGGCTTTCGGGGCAGGATCTGGTCAAGATGCCCGAAGCCCGCCGCCAAAGCCTGCGCGGCACCGAGGTCGCCTATATCCCGCAAAGTGCCGCCGCCGCCTTCAACCCGGCCCAGCGCCTGATCGACCAAGTGATCGAGGTGGCGCAGATCCACAAGCTGATGCCGATGGAAGAGGCCCGCGCCAAGGCGGTCGACCTCTTCCGCGCCTTGGCCCTCCCCGACCCCGAAACCATCGGCCAGCGTTACCCGCATCAGGTTTCGGGCGGGCAGTTGCAGCGCGTCTCGGCGGCGATGGCGCTGATCGGCGGGCCGAAGCTGGTGATCTTCGACGAACCCACCACCGCGCTGGATGTCACCACCCAGATCGAGGTGCTGCGCGCGTTCAAATCGGTGATGAAGGCGGGCGGCATGGCGGGGGTCTATGTCAGCCATGACCTTGCCGTAGTGGCCCAGATCGCCGACCGCATCCTCGTCCTCAAAGGCGGCGAGGTGCAAGAGGAAGGCGCCACCAACCAGATCCTCCACCACGCAAACCACCCCTACACGCAAGAACTCCTCGCGGCTTTCGAGCCGATCCCCTATGCCTCCGCCGCCCGCGCCGACACCTCGGTCAAGCTGCCGGTGCTGGAGGTGAAGGGCGTCCTCGCCGGATATGGCCCGGTCGATGCCAAGGGCATGCCCAACAAACTGGCCCTGAACAATGTCAGCTGCCGGCTGGACCGTGGCCAGAACCTCGGCGTGATCGGCGAAAGCGGCTCGGGCAAATCCACCCTCGCCCGCGCCATCGCGGGGCTTCTGCCGCCGGTTTCGGGCTCGGTGCTGCTCGACGGCCAAGCCCTGGCGCCCACCGCCCATCAGCGCGACAAGGAACAGTTGCGCCGCCTGCAGATCGTCTTCCAGCTTGCCGATACCGCGCTGAACCCCGCCCGCTCGGTAGGGGAGATCATCGGGCGCCCGCTGACCTTTTACCACGGCCAAAAGGGCGCCGCCCGCGACGCCGGGGTGGAAGCTTTGCTCGACATGGTCCGCCTGCCCCGCGCCATGCGGCACCGCCTGCCCGGCGAATTGTCGGGCGGCCAGAAGCAGCGCGTCAACCTCGCCCGTGCGCTGGCCGCCAAGCCCGATGTGGTCCTGTGCGACGAGATCACCTCGGCCCTCGACACCGTGGTGGCCGCCGCGATCATCGACCTGTTGAAGGAGCTTCAGCGCGAGTTGCACCTGTCTTACGTCTTCATCAGCCATGACCTTTCGACGGTTCAGGCGATCTGCGACGATGTGATGGTGATGCACAACGGCGCGGTGGTCGAACGTCTGGCCGCAGCCAACCTCGCAGGCGGCGCGCAGCATCCTTATTCGAGGCTCCTCTTCGCTTCGGTCCCGAAACTCGACAGCACCTGGCTCGATTCCGTTCCCCTGCGCGACCCGGCCCTCGGCTGAGGCTGATTCGCGGATCATGGTTAACAGGGTCTTCAGCCGCCGTGCGTAGAGACGGAAGGAAGACAGAAGGAAGACAGAAGGAAGACAGCAAAAAGACCGCGCCTCCCCCCGGGTTGCGGTCCTTTAAGGCAGCGATCTGAAGGACCTGGGCAGATTACATCGGAAAGATGGTCTTCAGCGGCAGATGCGCCTTGATGAAGGGCGATTTCATCACGACGAAGCTGAAGTATTTGTCGATCCCGATGTCCATGTCGGTCAACTTCTCCATCAGGGTCTGGTAATCGCCGATGCCCGCGGTGACGAACTTTAACAGATAGTCATAACCGCCGGAAATCAGGTGACATTCGATGATCTCCTCCACCTTCTCGGCCGCCTGCTGAAAGCGGTGAAAGTCGATCTGGCGGTGGTTTTTGAGCGTGACTTCGGTGAAAACGGTGATGGTCTGACCCAGCTTGGCAATGTCGATCTGCGCCGAATAGCCCAGGATGAACCCCGCCTGCTGCAGCTTTTTCACCCGCATCAGGCAAGGGCTCGGCGACAGATGCACCAGATCGGCCAATTCCACATTGGTGATGCGGCCATTCTTTTGCAATTCGTGCAGGATGCGGATGTCGATCCGGTCAAGTTTCATGCGGCACCCCTTCGCAACGCCTGCGCCCATGCTACGCAGGATCTGCCGAAACCTCAACCGATTCACCTGCCGCAGCGAGGTCGCGGGCAACAAAAACTAAAAAGTATAACGCTCTGCCCGCCGCCCCAATGTCAGCAGGAAATGCTGCATTCGGCGCGCGAGCGGTAGCCCCGCCCGCCCCGCCCGCCCTAAATTAAGGGCCAAGGAGGCCCCGATGCCCGCACCGCTCTACCACATCACCACCGCCCCCACCCTGCCGGATGCCGCCGATGTCGTGGTGATCGGCGGCGGAATCGTAGGCTGCAGCACCGCCTATTACCTGGCCCGACGCGGCGTGAAGGTCGCCCTGGTCGAGAAAGGCCGGATCGGCGCCGAACAATCCAGCCGCAACTGGGGCTGGTGCCGCCAGCAAAACCGCGACGCCCGCGAACTGCCGATGGCGACCAAAAGCCTCGCCCTCTGGGACACGCTGGCCGCCGAAATCGGTCTCGACCTTGGCTTTCGTCGCTGCGGGCTGATGTATCTTTCCAACAACGAGGCCGAGATCGCCGGCTGGGCACGCTGGCGCGATTTTGCGCGGGGTGAGGGCGTCACCACCGAAATGCTGTCCTCCGCGCAGGCGACTGCACGCGGTCACGCCACAGGAAAGCCTTGGAAAGGCGGGGTTTTTTCACCCTCCGACGGCATCGCTGACACGCAACGCGCCGCCCCCGTCATCGCCTTGGGGGTCGAGAAATTCGGCGGCTCGGTCCACCAATTCTGCGCCGCCCGTGGGCTGGAGCTGGAGGCGGGAAGGGTCAGCGGTGTGGTGACCGAGGCCGGGGTGATCCGCACCCGAACCGTGGTGATGGCGGGTGGGGCCTGGGCCTCCTCCTTCTGCCGCCAGCTCGGAATCCGCTTCCCGCAGGCTTCGGTACGCGCCTCGATCCTTGCCGTCGGGCCCGGTGCCGACCTGCCCGACGCGCTGCACACCGCGCAAGTATCTGCCACCCGGCGCGGCGACGGCGGCTATACGCTGGCGATTTCCGGCAAGGCCCGGGTCGACATGACCCTGCAACAGCTGCGCTTTGCGACCAGCTTCCTGCCGATGTTCTTCAAGCGGCGCAAATCCCTCGCCCTCGGCGGGCTGGAGGGGTTGCGCGGCGGCCACGAGCGCCTGCGCCATTGGCGGCTTGACCAACCCACCCCGATGGAGGCCAACCGCATCCTCGACCCGACCCCCGACAAGACCCAGATCGACGAGACCCTGCGCCGCGCCCGCCTGCTGTTCCCCGCACTTGCCGATGCCAAGGTCACCGCCGCTTGGGCCGGCTACACCGACAGCACACCAGATGGGGTGCCCGCGATCGGCGAAACCACGGTGCCGGGGCTGATCCTTACCGCTGGTTTCAGCGGGCATGGCTTTGGTATCGGCCCCGGTGCGGGCCATCTGATCGCCGATCTGGTCACTGGCGCGCCGCCCTTGGTCGACCCTTCCGACTATGACCCGGCCCGATTTGAACGCTCGTCCTGGGGCAAGGTTGCGGAGTTCTGACCCGCGCCTTGCGGCCCGCCCTGCGGACCGAACCCATCCAAGCCGCCACAAACGCCATTTCCCAAGCCCGTGACCGGGAAATGCCAGAAAGGAACCTGCCCTTGTCCCCCCCGGTTCACCGCGTTGCCAGCGACGCCACCCTGCCCCGTCACGTCGATGTCGTCGTGATCGGCGGCGGCATCTCCGGCATCGCGGCGGCATGGGATCTGGCGCGGCGCGGCACTTCGGTGGCGGTGGTCGAAAAGGGTGTGATCGGGGGCGAGCAGTCGAGCCGCAACTGGGGCTGGTGCCGCCAGCAGAACCGGGACGAGCGCGAATTGCCGCTGGCCATCCTGGCCCTGCGGATGTGGGACGAGTTGGCGGCACAGGCCGGGGACATGGGCTTTCGCCGTGCAGGCCTGGTCTATACCTCGAACGCGCCGAGCGACCTTGCGGCGTGGGAGGCCTGGGGCCAGATGGCGCATGGCTACGGCGTTGATACAAGGATGATTTCCGGCGTCGAGGCCGCGACCCTCTTGCCGCATCATGCGAAAACCTGGAAAGGCGGCGTCCATTCCCCCACCGATGGACGGGCCGAGCCCGCCCTCGCCGTGCCGCGCATCGCCGAGGCCGCCCGCCGCCACGGCGCCACGCTGCATCAATCCTGTGCGGCGCGCGAGATCGAGTTTTCCGCAGGCCGCGTCTCGGGCGTGGTGACCGAGGCCGGGCGGATCGGCTGCGCTGCGGTTCTGGTGGCCGGCGGCGCCTGGGCCGGGATGCTGTTGCGCCACCACGGGCTCAAATTCCTGCAAGCCTCGATCCAGTCGACCTCTTTCTTCACCGAACCGGGGCCGGAGGTGATCGCGGGCGGCCATTCCACCCCCGATCTGACCCTGCGCCGGCGGCAGGATGGCGGGTATACGGTCGGCCTCAGCGGCTTTGGCAAGCTGCACCTCGCCCCGATGGGGATCTTGCAGGCACGGGAGTTCTGGCCGACTTTCGTCAAGCGTCGGGCCAAGTTGCGCTTTTCCCTCGGGCGCAGTTTTCTGAACGGCCCCGATGCCCTGCGGCGCTGGACGGCGGATGGCATCTCGCCCTTCGAGCAGAGCCGCGTGCTGGACCCCTCGCCCGATGCCGCCCTGCTGCGGCGCGGCTTGCAGGGGATGGCAGAGGCCTATCCGGCACTTGCGGGCCTGAAGATCGCCAGCGCCTGGGGCGGGATGGTGGATTGCACGCCGGATGCCATTCCGGTCATCGGCCCGGTCCTGTCGCATCCGGGCCTGTTCATTTCCGCCGGCCACACCGGGCACGGCTTTGGCACCGGTCCTGCGGCGGGGCGGCTCGCGGCGGATCTGATCCGCGGCGATGCACCCTCGGTCGACCCGCGGCCCTTCCGCTATGAGCGGATGATCGACGGCACCGATCTGGGTGCGATGGGCATGATGTAAGGCAAGGCACCCTAGCCAAGCGCCTGATTGACCAGCGAAAAGCTTTGCACCGGCCCCGTGGGCGCCGGAACCGCGCCAAGGCCCATGCGTGTGACGGTGTCATAATGGCGGATGCCGCAGGCCACCAGAAACTCGCGGAACGGCCCTTCGGGCTGGCGGGTGTCAAGCCGCAGGAACTGGCCCTGCATCGCCTCGACGAAGGGCGCGACCAGGGCGATGGCGTCTTCCTCGGTCTCGGCAACCACGGGGCCGACCACATGGCCACGACCGAACTTGCGGCAGAGGGCAAAGCCCGTCACCTGGCCATCCCGCGTGATCACCCGGCCCTCGGACAAGGCCAGAAGCCGCTCGATCACCTCAGGCCGGGCAATCCCCATCGCGGCGGTGTCGAGGGCGTGGACAAAGGGGCGGTCCGCTTCGTCCAGGACACGCGCGGTGCGCGGGCTTGGCGCGAGGCCCGTGACCACGCCGTTATGCTGGAACGACGGGCTCAGGGGCATGAACCCCAGCGAGATATAAAGCCGATAGGCCGCCCGCGTCGCATTGAGCACTTTGCCGCGCGCGCCCACCTGATCGAAGATATGGCCCATCAGCCAGCGCCCGGCGCCATGTTCCTGCAAGCGGGGCGAGGTGATCACCATCCCGATCGCCGCATGATCCATCCCCATGGGAAACCACATGGCCGAACCCACCACGCGGCCGATCTCGTCCCGCGCCACGATGCCCTGCCCGAGCCCGATCACCAGCGCCCAGTCCTCCGGCCGATGCGGCCAGCCGACCCCGATGGAAAGCTCGTGCAACTTCGGCACATCCGCTATCTCCATCGGCGAGACCGCAAGCTCGTAGGATTCCAGCAGTTTGGTAGGCGCAGCTTGCACGACAGCACTCCTCAGGCATCTCTTTTCGCAGTTTGCCCATCTTATCCGCGATGTACGAGCATTTCCTGCGCGTTTTCGGGCCGTGTTAGCAGAAGCTGCGGCGGGCTTCAGGCGCCGCTCCAGAAATCCACATCGGGGATATCCAGCGCGGGATAGTGGGCCTGCACCTTGCGGTAATCGGCGCGGAGTTCTTCGACGATCCAGGTGCGGACCTCCTCCACCACCGGGCGCAGCGGGCGGTCGGCCACCTGGACGATGCAGCATTGCCGGGGCGTCACATGGCTGCGCTGACCCAGGGGGACGAGATGCGCCTCAAGAAGCCAGTGGCCGACCACATTCAACCAGCCCCAGCAGATGCCCTGACCCAGCAGCGCGGCCTGCAACACGATGGCATAATCGGCAAAGAACAGCGGGATCGGCTGATCCGGGCCGAGCCCGTCGAGCAGGTCATAGGGCGACAGGGGCTCGCCGCTGGACAGTTTGATCAGCGTATCGCCACGCCCCGCCGGGTCGCGGGCGTCGCGGTAGGTCGGGCTGCAGACCGGCACCATCACCTCGGGCATGATAGGATAGATGCGCAAGCCTGCGCCCTTTCCGGTCAGAAAGCGCATGCCCAGATCCACATCGTCGACCGGCCCGGTCAGGGGCCCCATCAGCAGCTGGAAGCGCAGATCCACCTGGGGAAAGGCCGCCTTGAACGCCGTCATGCGCGGCATCAGCCAATGGGTCGTGAAAGCGGTGGACACCGAAATCGTCACCGTATCGGCGCCTTTCCCGCGATCTGCGATTTCGACCAGGGCAGATTCGATCTGCGTGATCGCCCGCCGCGTCGCCTGATAGAGCAGTTGACCATTGTCGCTGAGCGCCACGCCAGCCCCGGTCCGCTGGAAAAGTTCGGTGCCGATCAGCCCCTCCAGCCGCTGCATCGTCCGGCTCACTGCGGCGGGTGTGACGTTCAACTCCTCCGAAGCACGCGAGAAATTCAGCAGGCGGCCCGCCGCCTCGAAGGCGAAAAGCGCGTTGAGCGAG
This sequence comes from Rhodobacter sp. P2_H5, assembly GCF_056403335.1. NCBI lineage: Bacteria > Pseudomonadati > Pseudomonadota > Alphaproteobacteria > Rhodobacterales > Rhodobacter > Rhodobacter sp. P2_H5. Next base: position 120,511 of record NZ_JBFUFS010000004.1, read on the forward strand.
GGGATCTGTCGGCGCAGTTTCGTCATTACATGATGTAACAACAGGCGCGTCTTTTTTTCAATTGCCCGCACGTCATTAATTCTTCATCTTTGCTTTCAAGCGGCGCAAGGACGCGCCGAAATCAGCCCGAACATCGAAGATCCCGGCCCCACCGCGCCCCTGCAAGTGGCGGATGCCACGGCATGCGTGCCTGTGGCCTCCCCTTGCCTGACCGATCCACAGGAGACGCCGTTTCATGACTTCCTCCCCACAGCCCCAGAAGTTCGGCGTGTCGATCCGCAACGCGGTCAAGCGGTACGGGACGTTTTCGGCGCTGGACGATGTGAGCCTGGATGTGGCCCCCGGCGAGTTCCTGTCGGTCCTTGGCCCGTCGGGCTCGGGCAAGACCACGCTTCTGGGGCTTTTGGGCGGCTTCGTGCAGCCGACCTCGGGCAGCATCCATCTGGGCGAGACGGACATCACCTACAGCCCGCCGCATCTGCGCAACATCGGCATCGTGTTCCAGAACTACGCGCTCTTTCCCCATATGACGGTGGGCGAGAACATCACCTTTCCCCTGCGCGCCCGCCGGATGCCGAAGTCCCAGTGGCCGCAAAAGCTGGCAGCCGCCCTCGCCATGGTGGAACTCTCGGGCTATGCCGACCGGGCCATTTCGGCCCTGTCGGGCGGGCAGCGGCAGCGGGTGGCGCTGGCGCGGGCAATGATCTTCGAGCCGCGGCTGATCCTGATGGACGAGCCCCTGTCCGCGCTGGACAAGCAGCTGCGCGAGACGATGCAGATCGAACTCAAGCAGCTGCACGCCAAGCTGGGCGCCACGATCATCTATGTGACCCATGACCAGCGCGAGGCGCTGACCATGTCGGACCGCATCGCCGTGATGAAGTCGGGCAAGCTGGTGCAGGTCGACACCCCTCGCCAGTTGCACGACCGCCCCTGCGACGCCTTCGTGGCGAGCTTCATCGGAGAGGCGGTGCTGGTGCCGGTCGAGCGGTCGGATGCCACGACGGTGACCTTTGCCGGCAAGGTGCTGCGCTCGGTCCATCCCGTGCCGCAGGCGGATGAGCTTTACCTCACGCTCCACTCCGAAAAGCTGTCCTTTGCCGATGCCGCGACCCCGCCGGAATCGAACCTGCTGCCGGGGACGGTGACCTCCTGCCTCTATCAGGGCGAAAGTGTGCGGATCTTTGTCGCGCTTGCAGCGGGCCAGACGGTCAGCCTGCGCCTGCCGGCCAACCATGCGGGCTGGCAGGTGATGCCGGCGCCGGGTCAGGCCGTCACGCTGGCGCTGCACCCGCAAGACACCATCGTCGTTCCCCGCGCGGCCTGAGATCGGGCCGCCGCAAGATACCCCCCTCAACAACAAGGAAATGGGACATGAAACTTACGGATTTCAAGGTGATGACCTTTGACGTGGTCGGAACGTTGATCGACTTCGAGAAAGGCGTTCTGGACGCCGTGCGCGCGCTTGGCGGCAAGAAGGCCGCGGCGGCGACGGATTACGAGATCTTCGAGCCCTATCTGCGCGGTCGCGACAAGTTCTATGGCCGGTCCTCCTTTGCCTTCCGCGATGTCTATCTGTCGCTCGCCACCGAAGCCGGGTTTGACGCCACCGAAGAGATCGCCAATGCCTTCCAGCTGTCGGTCCTGCGCTGGCCCGCCTTTGCAGATTCCGCCCAGGCCCTGGCCCGCCTGCGCAAGAATTTCCGTCTGGTGGCGATGACCAACGCCGACCGCACCGCCTTCACAGCCTATGAACACACGCTCGGCCGCCCCTTCCATGACGCGGTGACCACCGACGAGACCGGCTATGCCAAGCCCGCGCCGGAGTTCTTTGCCTTCAACAAGGGCCGCCAGTCCGCCTTTGGCTTCAAGCAATCCGAGATCCTGCATGTGGCGCAAAGCCAGCACCATGACATCGGCGTGGCGCGCGAGCTCGGCTATACGACCTGCTGGATCCAGCGCCGCGCCGGGCAAGAGGGCTTTGGCGCCTCGCCGATCCCGAAGCAAGTCACGACCCCCGACTTCCGCTTCACCACGCTGGGCGAACTGGCCGATGCGGTCGATGCCGAACTGGCGGGTCAGCGCCTTGGCGCGGCGGCCTGAAGCATGACCCTGGCCCCCCTCCCCGAAGCGGCCTCGCTCTGGCGCGACACGGCGCCGGCGCTGGCCGCCGGCCAGCCGCTCCGCGGCGATGTGCAAGCCGATGTCGCCGTGATCGGCGGAGGCTATGCGGGCCTGTCCACCGCGCGCGCTTTGGCCGCGCGCGGTTTGGATGTGGTCGTGCTGGAGGCCAACCGCTTCGGCTGGGGCGCCTCGGGGCGCAACGGCGGGGTCGTGTCGGGCAAGTTCCGCATGACCTTCGCCGAAATGGCCCGCCGCTGGGATATCGACACCGCCAGGCGCATGCATGACTTCGGCATCGAGGCGATCGAGAACATCGGCACCTTGCTGCAAGACCTGGGGATCGAGGCCGATTACACCGGCCACGGATCGTTGCGCTGCGCCCACCGGCCCGAGGCGCTGGCCGCCCTGCAGGCCGAATGCGCCTGGCTGAAGACCACGCTGGGCGATAGCGCGGTCTCGATCCTCGGGCCAGAGGAGATGGCGCAGGAAACCGGCTCCACCGATTTCTGCGGCGGGATGCTCAATCGGCATGGCGGGGTGATCCATCCGCTGAAGTTCCTGACCGGGATGGTCGCAGGCCTGCGCCGTCAGGGCCTGCGCCTGCATGACGAAAGCCCGGTGACGGCTTTGGAGCATCTGCCCGACGGCGTGCGGCTGCATCTGCCCGAAGGTCGCGTCCGCGCCCGGCAGGTGGTTCTGACGACCAACGCCTATTCCAGCCTGACGGAAGCCACCGATGCGATCAAACGCAAGGTGGTGCCCTTCCGCTCGGCCATGGTGGCGACCCAGCCTCTGACCGACACGGCTGGCGCGGATCTTCTGGGGCAAGGCCGCAGCTACACCGAAACCCGCCGCATGATGCGCTGGTTTCGCAAGTCCGGCGACCGGCTGATCTATGGCGGGCGCGGCGCCTTCGGCAAGGACGACAGCCCCGCCGCCTTTGCCGCACTGGAGGCCGCCATGCGCCGCCAGTTCCCGCAGCTGGGCGGCGTGCAGGTCACGCACCGTTGGTCTGGCCTCGTCGCCATGACCATGGACAGCCTGCCGCATCTGGGCCGGCTCGATGAGCGCGTGGTCTATGCCATGGGCTACAACGGCACCGGCGTCGCCTTGTCGAGCTATATCGGCACCCATGTCGCCGATTGCGTCCAGGGCCGGCCCTCGCGCGCCGGTCTGATCGGCGCCCTGCCCCTGCCCAATGTTCCCTTCTATCCGGCGCGCGAACTCGGCGTGCGTCTGGTGGCGGGCTGGTACCAGTTTCTCGATGCCATCGGGAAATAGACGACACGCGAAATCAAAAACAGGAAGGTGAAAAGAATGAAGAAACAACTCGCACTCTCGGCCCTTGCCCTCTGCCTCGGCACCAGCGCCCTTTGGGCTGAAGAGGTGACCTTCGTCTCGCAAGGCGGCGCCTATCAGGAGGCCCAGACCAAGGCCATTCTCGACCCCGTCACCGCCAAGACCGGCATCGTGGTCAATCAGGACACCAGCCCCGACGCCTGGCCGGTGATCCGCACCCAGACCGCGACCGGCAAGCCGATCTGGGATGTGATCGACACCCCCACCAAGGACTGCCTGCGCGGCGGCGAACAGGGAATGATCGAGAAATTCGACCTCTCCAAGATGCCGACCGTGGCCGCCATGCCGGCGGAATACCGCACCGATTACTCGGTGGCTTACGAATTCTACTCCAGCGTTCTGGCCTACAACAAGAAGACCTATGGCGATCACCCGCCGCAAAGCTGGGCCGATTTCTGGGACGTCAAGAAATTCCCCGGCACGCGCGCCTTGCGCAACAACCCGGTGGCCACACTGGAAGCGGCCCTGATGGCCGATGGCGTGGCGCCCAAGGACATGTACCCGCTCGACGTCGACCGCGCCTTCAAGAAGCTGGAAGAGATCAAGCCCAACATCACCGTGTGGTGGACCTCGGGCGCGCAATCGGCGCAGCTTCTGTCGGATGGCGAGGCGGATATGGTCATGGCTTGGAACGGCCGCGTCTCGGCGGTGATGAAAGAGGGCGCCGATGTCGGCTTCACCTATAACCAGGGCATCCTGCAATATACCTCGCTTTGCGTCCTGAAAGGCGCGCCGCATCTCGACACCGCGATGAAGTTCATCGAAGCCGCGATGGACCCCGAGATCCAGGCCAATTTCCCGGCCTATATCGACTACGGCCCCGGCAACCCCGCTGCCTATGCGACCGGCAAGATCACGGCAGAGCGTGCGGCCCAGATGCCCAACTCGCCGGACAATGCGGCGGCCCAGGTGCTCAATTCCACCGAATGGTGGAGCTCGCCCGCCGGTGAAGCCGCGCAGGAACGCTGGGCCTCTTTCGTCCAGCAATAAGCCCCCCGCCCTGCCGCCCGCGCGGCAGGGCCCCTTTTCGCGGAGAGCCCGATGTCAGATGCCCCGAGCCCCGAGGACCGCCGCGAACGGCGCATGATCCTCATGCTGCTTGCCCCCGCGCTGATCGTGGTGGGCCTTTTGCTGATCATGCCGCTGGTCTGGATGGCCTGGCAATCCATCCGCGGGCCTGACGGCTTCACCCTGATCAACTATGCGCGCTTCTTCACCGACAGCGTCTATCTGACCTCTTTCGTGCAGACCTTCCGCATTGCCTTTGTCGTCACCATCGCCGCCATCCTGATTGGCTATCCGATCGCCTATGTCGCCGCGAAGGCCGAGGGGATCTGGCCGCCGATCATCCTTGGCATGGTCCTGCTGCCCTTCTGGACCTCGGTCCTGGTGCGCGCCTACGCATGGCTGATCCTGTTGCAAAGGAAGGGCTTGGTGAACACCGCCCTGGTCAACAGCGGGCTGATCGACCAGCCACTGATCCTCGTGAACAACGAATTCGGCACCGTGATGGCGACGCTGCACATCCTGTTGCCCTTCATGGTGCTGCCGCTCTACGCCACGATGAAGAAAATCCCGGCCGAGCTGGAGATGGCGGGATCGAGCCTGGGCGGCAATGGCTGGCTGATCTTCCGCTCGATCTTTCTGCCCTTGTCGCTGCCCGGGGTCATTGCCGGTTCGGTGCTGGTCTTCGTGCTGACCCTGGGCTTTTACATCACCCCGGAGCTTTTGGGAGGCGGGCGGACCTTCCTCGTCTCGATGCTCGTCTCGCGCAATATCGAACTTTACAACGAATGGGGGGCGGCCTCTTCGATCTCGGTCGTGCTTCTGGTGCTGGTCTTTGCGATCTTCCGGCTGGCCAGCCTGCTCATCCCCTTTGACCGCCTGATGGGCACGAGGTAATCCGATGCGCGCTTTCCCGCTTTCGCTGCCGCAGATCCTGTTGCGTGGCTTCGTGATCCTGGCGCTGGCCTGGCTGATCCTGCCGGTGCTGATCATCATGCCGATGTCGTTCTCCGGCGGGCGCTTTCTGGCCTTTCCGCCGGAAACTTGGTCGCTGCGCTGGTACGAGGCCTATCTGGGCAATCCCGGCTGGATGAAGGCGACCCGCACCAGCCTGATCATCGCGGTGACAAGCTCGGCCCTGGCCACGGTGCTGGGCACCGCTGCCGCCTATGCGCTGAACCTCAGCGAGTCGCGGCTGGTCAAAAGCCTGCAGGTGGTGCTGCTGTTGCCGCTGGTGGTGCCGATCGTCATCACCGCCGTCGGGGTGTTCCTGATCTATGCCCAGGTCGGCCTGATTGCGACGATGACCGGGCTCATCCTGGCCAATGTCATGCTGGGGATGCCCTATGTCATCACCTCGGTTCTGGTCGGGCTGCGCAAGTTCGACCCGACGCAAGAGATGGTGGCGCGCAGCCTGGGCATGAACCGCTGGCGCGCCTTCTTCGCCGTCGTGCTGCCGCAGATCCGGCCTTCGGTGATCACCGGCACGCTCTTCGCCTTCATCTCGGCGCTTGATGAAACCGTGGTGTCCCTGTTCATCTCGGGCGGCGACAACCAGACCTTGACCAAGCGGATGTTTACCGCCCTGCGGGATGAGATTGACCCGACGATCGCAGCAATCTCCACCCTCTTGACCGCGGTCTCCTTCCTGATGGTGATGCTGATGGCGATCAACGCCCGAAAAATCCGTGTGCGCGAAAGGGTTTGAGGCGATGACACGGTTCCTTATCCTCGGCGGCGGATCGGCCGGCTGCGTCCTGGCCGCCCGCCTGTCCGAGGTGCCGGGCTTTGACGTGACGCTGGTCGAGGCGGGCCGCGACATCCATCCCCCCGCCCTGCCGTCCGAGATCGCCTCCCGCTACCCCGGCCGCGCCTATCTGGACCGCCGCAACATCTGGACCGCGCTGAAGGCGCGCTATGGCGAAGGCCCCGAGCGGACCTATGAACAGGCGCGCCTTCTTGGCGGCGGTTCGGCGATCAACGCGCTGATGTCGAACCGCGGTGCGCCCTCTGACTATGACGAATGGCATTCCCTCGGCGCCGAGGGCTGGAATTGGGCTTCGGTCCTGCCCTATTTTCGCAAGCTGGAGCAGGATTGCGACTTTGACGGCCCCTTGCATGGCAAAAGCGGCCCCCTGCAGATCCGCCGCCCCGGTGACCGCGCCCTGTCGCCCTTTGTGGCCGAAGTGATGGCGACTTTGGCCGCGCAGGGCCACCCGATCCGCGCCGATCAGAATGGCGAGTGGCAGGACGGCGCGTTTCGCGGTGCGGTGGGGGCGTCCGATTCCGGCCAGCGCCAGCCGACCTCGCTCACCTGGCTGACCGATGCGGTGCGCGCCCGGCCGAACCTGCGCATCCTGGCCGACCACCTGGCCCTGCGCCTGACCATCGAGGGCCGCCGCGTGACCGGGGCCGAGGTCGAGACACCAGCGGGCCAGATCCTGCGCCTTGCCGCGGACCAGACCATCCTGTCTATGGGGGCGATCCACAGCCCGGCCCTGCTTCTCCGGTCCGGCATCGGTCCCGCGGGGCCGCTGCAGGCGGCGGGCATCGCCCCGGTGGTGGCGCTGGCGGGCGTAGGGCAGAACCTGATGGAACATCCCTCGATCGCCCTCGGCAGCTACCTGCCGCCCGCCCTGCGGGTGCGCGACCCGGAAGAGCATCACGAGCAGGGCGTCTGGCGCTATTCCTCCGGGGTTGCGGGCACGCCGCAGGGTGACATGCATGGTGCGATCCTGTCGCGGTCGGGCTGGCACGCAGTGGGCAAGCGGATCGGCTCGATCTTCTTCTGGGTCAACAAGTCCTTCTCGCGCGGCCATCTGACGGTGGCCAGCGCGGACCCGCACCACGAACCGCAGGTGAACTTCAACATGCTGTCGGACCGCCGCGATCTGGACCGATTGAAACAGGCGCTGCGCAAAGGGGCCGAGGTGCTGACCGACCCGCGCCTGACGATGCGCAACGCGGTGGTCTTTCCGACCAGCTACACCCCCCGCGTGGCCAAAGTCGCCGCCCCCGGCTGGCAGAATGCGGTGCAACGCGGGGCGCTTTCGGCCCTGCTGGATCTGGCAGGCCCCTTGCGCGCCGCCTTGATCCACGGGCTTGTGACCAAGGGCGTGACCCTGCGCGACCTCCTGTCGGACGACGCCACGCTGGAGGCCTTCGTGCGCGCCAATGTCGGCGGCACCTGGCACGCCTCGGGCACCTGCCGGATGGGTGCTGCGGGCGACCCTCTGGCCGTCACCGGACCGGATGGCGCGGTGCATGGGGTAAGCGGGCTTCGCGTCGTGGACGCCTCGGTCATGCCGTCGATCCCCTGCGCCAATACCAATCTTCCCACGATCATGATCGCCGAACGGATCGCGGATCTGATCAAGGCGGCCCCCGCCGCCAGTTGAAAAGGCCAAGGATGCCACAGCAGCCCCCCGAACCCCGCTGACGGCCTGCGCCCTGCCCACATACCCCCTCGAAAGACCCTGTCCCGGAGATTGCCATGCCCTATCTGCTGACCGTCGACCATAACCCCGTCACCGCACCCGAAGCCAACAATGCCCTGCCCGAACGCCTGATCGCGGGCGATCCGTCCTATCTGACCTGGGCGCTGGACCTGTCGCGCGAAGCCGCAGCGAACGGGCCGGTCCGCACCGGGATCTGGCAGGCCACGCCGGGCGAGACCCTCTCGATCAAGGGCGACACGTTCGAATTCTGCCACCTGCTGGAGGGCGTGATCGAGCTGACCGAGGAGGGTTGCGCCCCGCAAGTCTACAAAGCCGGGCAGAGCTTCATCCTGAAACCGGGGTTTCGCGGCCTCTGGAAAACCATCGAGACGGTGCGCAAGATCTATGTGATCGTTGGCTGAAACCGATCGCCTCCCCTCCGGAGAGCCGTCAGGGCGATGCCATTCCTGCATGGCATCCCTGACGCTGCCCCAAGCTCCCTCCGGCTTGAGCGCCTTTGGCTTTCAGTTTTGCCCAAATCGGGCCTCTCGATCAACGTGTCCATGGTGAGAAATTGGTGCGCGACCGCGGCGCTTTCTGAAATGGATCAGCTTCAACGTCGTGCTGGACCCCGCTTTGCCCCAAGCTGTGGCAAGACAGCCGCGGGTTCGCTGGGCGTCACCGACATTGCCGCAGTGCGCTTCTGGCTGCGACGCAAGTCAATTTGACCTGAATTGAACGCCGCTTCTTCAAGCTATTGCTGCCTGACATCTGACCGGATTCCCGGCGCCACCAGTGACGGTCAGGGCCTCCGTCTTCAGAAACAGATTTCCCCGCGAAAAGGCAAGCGTAAGCGGCAAACCGGCCAGATAGGAACTCCGTCAAAAGCCGCACGCGCCTTGTCTTGCGCGTCTCCCCTTGCGTCAGAAGCCAGAGCACGCCGTGCAGATGTCGCGCGAACCCCGATGCGCTCGGCCGCGGCCCGCGCCGAGCCGCCGCTTGCGACGGCCAGAAAGTGGCGAATGACATCCGAGGCAGTCTTGGTTCAGTCCGGCACCACCCGGTGCACTGCCCAGATCCCGCGCAGGATGCATTCCAGGTCGAAAAAGCAATTTTCCCAAGCGAAGGTCGTTGTTTACCTCTCTCCCCCGGATGAGGTGCTGTGATCCGATCCAGCGGCGCCCTCCGTACAGCCGGATGGATTACGCACCACCGATCCGCGCACCTGCGCACTGAACAAGCGGCACAGGTGGGCCCATTTCGTGGCTCTGAGGCACAGATGCTGTCTCGACACCACGATAGGAGAAGTCATGGGAAAGCTTGAAGGCAAGGTCGCCGTCATCACGGGCGGCAACAGCGGCATCGGTCTGGCCACGGCCAAGCGCTTTGTGCAAGAGGGGGCGCATGTCGTCATCACCGGCCGGCGCGAAAAAGAGCTGGGCGAGGCAGCGGCCCTGATCGGCGGCAAGGTCACCACGGTTGCAGGCGACGTCTCGCGCCTGGCCGATCTGGACCGGCTCTTTGCTGTGGTGAAGGAAAAATACGGTCACATCGACGTGCTTTTCGCGAATGCTGGCTGGGGTGAGGTGGCACCGTTTGAAACGGCGACCGAAGCGCATTTCGACAAGACGTTCGGCCTGAACGTCAAGGGCACCTTCTTCACGGCGCAGAAGGCCCTTCCCCTCTTCAAGGATGGCGGCTCGATCATTCTGAATGCCTCGGTCGCGAATGTCAGGGGGGATGCCGCCTTCTCCGCCTATGCCGCCAGCAAGGCGGCCGTGCGCTGTTTTGCACGCGGCTGGACGACGGACCTGAAGCACCGCCAGATTCGTGTGAATTCGATCAGCCCCGGGCCGATCGACACGCCGGCCTTGGCAAATGCTGGTCTTAGCGCGGAACAGGTGGAACAGGCGGCGGCACATTTCGCGTCGCAAGTCCCGCTTGGCCGCAGAGGCAGGCCCGAGGAAATCGCGGCGGCCGTCGTGTTCCTCGCCTCGAATGAAAGTTCCTTCATCACCGGCGTGGATCTCGCCGTCGATGGCGGCATGGCGCAGGTCTGACCCGGCGCGGTCCCGTGGCCGGCGCGCCGGGTGGGGACCGCGTCCCCGAAACTCTCAATCAAACACAAGAACGGAGACATATCATGACCTATGCCATCATAGGATTCGGCAAGATTGGCCAGGCTCTCGCCCAGGCCTTCGCACGCAGCAATATCGAGGTGGCCGTAGCAAGCCGCCGCCCACCCGAGGCCCTCGCCCCGCAAGCACGGGCGATCGGCCCCAGGGTCATCGCCAAGTCGCTGCGGGAAGCGATTGAGGCGGACACAATCATCCTGGCGGTGCCCTTCGCAGAACACCGTGGGATTGCAAAAGCCCTGCCGGACTGGACGGGCAAGACCATCATCGACGCGATGAACAGCTTGGCACCCCGTGACGAGATGGGCGGCCTCCTCTCCTCGGCCTACGTCGCGACGGCGTTTACGGGCGCCAAGGTGGTGAAGGGTTTCAATCACCTGATCGCGACCACCCTGGCGACGGATCCGGCTGTCGAGGGTGGACATCGGGTCGTCTTTCTGTCGAGCGATGACGAGGATGCCATCGCACCCGTGGCATTGATGGCCAAACAGCTTGGGTTCGCACCGGTCGATCTGGGCAAGCTTGGCGAGGGCGGCGCGCTGGTCCATGCGCAGGATGGCGTCTGGGGCAAGCTCATCTTCAAAGACCTGTTCAAGAAGGCCCAGTAGCCGATCTTGACCCCTGCGATCGGGTGCAAAATCCGGTCGCGCGCGCCAGCTTCCTTCGGCAGCGCGTGACCGCATGATTGGCGCCCACCGATCCATGAAAGACGGATCTACGAAAGCCGGGCCGCATCCGGCGCCAGCCTTGCAGGCTTCCGCGCATGCGGGCCAACGGGGTTCGGGTGGGCCTCACACCGGCCTCAACCGGATACAGGATCCGTCGTTCTGCTGTTCTTCCTCTGGCTGGCCTCAGGGCGGCTCACGGCTTTCGTCGCGCGGTGCTGGTCGCTTGGGCAGCAGCCCCGGCCGAACCTCGATCTGCCGCTGGTTCAAGACGATGTCGTGGGGCTTCTCTCACAGCCCCGCCGCCTTCGGGTTCTCCAGAAAAAGGGGCCATACCATCCTCGCTCGCGGACGACTTCAGGCGGGCACGCCAAAGCTGCCCCATTCCCGGAATTCCGGGATGGGGGCTACGCTAAGCGGGAGATCTGTCAGTCGTTGGTCTTCAGAACGGCACCGTCCTCGGCCACAAAGACCGCCAGAAGGCTTGCCCGTTCGGTCGCACTGGCATTCTCGCTGATCAGGTGGTCGCTTCCGGGCGGCTCGAAGAAGGCTTCGCCGGCGTGGTAAACGCGCACGGCGCCGGTGGCCGAATTTTCCGAGCGGACGTCACCCTTGAGAATATAGGCCATCACACTGCCCGCGTGATGATGCGCGGGGGATGTGCCGCCCGGCGGGTAGGTCACCAGAACAGCGGTCAGGGTTTGGCCGGGCACATTTGCCAAGGGCTGGACCAGAACGGGCTTGACCGTTTCGGCTGCCGGATCATGCGCCAGGGCGGCGGAGGCCAGGCCAATGGCACAGAGGGCGATGGTGGCGAGGGAGATATGGCGGGTCATGGCGTCATCCTTTGGTTGAGGCAGGAGGGAATGGCAGGGCGATTTCGGAAGGGCGGTGGGATGGTTGGTCACAAACAGAGCAGCTGTCGGAAAGGCGGAACCTGTGATCGCGCCAGACACTGCGATGGTGCGTCTCCTGGGGCTGACGGGCAAAGGCGCAGGGACTTGGGGCATCCCTGTCATCCCGATTGGGAGGATGCGCCAAGACTAGGCCAGTCACGCCGCCGTGATTATCCACCTGAGCGGCATCAGTGAGGTGGCGCGGAGGTGGATAATCCGACGCACCAATTTCCTCTAGGCTTGGGTCGAGACGACGGACCTCCGGAATGGTCCGGCAGATCGCCCCTCACCCTGGAAACGAAATTCTCATGTCCCATCGCATCGATTACGCTGCTGCCAGCCCCGCCGGGATCAAGGCGCTTGGCCAGGTTTATGGCCATATCCTGCAATCCGGCCTGGATGGCGGGCTAGTGGATCTGGTCTATCTGCGCATCAGCCAGATCAACGGCTGCGCCTATTGCATCGACATGCACAGCCGTGACCTCGCCAAACGCAAGATCCCGGCCGAGAAGATCGCCCTGCTGCCAGTCTGGCGCGAGGCGGAGGAGCTGTTCAGCACCACCGAAAAGGCCGCCCTCGGCTGGGCTAAAAGCCTGACCCGTGTGGCCGATACCGGCGCTCCGGATGCCGAATACGCTGCCGCCGCCGCGGTCTTCGCGCCGAAAGCCCTGACCGATCTGACCATCGCAATCGGGTTGATGAACACCTACAACCGCCTTGGCATCGGCTTCCGTGCGGTTCCCGCCGCCGTCCTTGCCGCAAAAGCTGCCTGAGGGCGCCAGTTGGGAGGCGGCAGACGGTCGAAGATCGTGTCGCAAACTTGGGCGCGTGTGTTCGGCGGATCCAGATTTTGAACCGGCGGGAATGAGGCTAAAGAGGCTTTGTCAGCCGCTTGAACCGAATGATCAGGCCAATGCCCCTTGGCCACGGGTTCTCAACGCCGCCTCGCGCCTTTCCTTGCGGTCAGCACCCACTGACCCCGACGATGCGGCCTCCTCCGGTTTGCGGGGGAAGGCAGAACCAATGGCCCCGGGACCATGCAGGGGCCATTTGCGAAAGGCACATCCGGCCCCCGGAGGGCAGGCCCAATCACCACCCTTCAAATGCCAGGGCGCACGGTCACCACTCGGCGAAAGAGCCGTCCTTGTGGCGCCAGACCGGGTTGCGCCAGCGGTGGCCCTCGGCGGCGCGCTCGCGGACGTAGTCCTCGTCCACATCGACCCCAAGGCCGGGGCCGTCCGGGATGGCGACCATGCCGTCCTCGTATTTGAACACGTCCTTGTTCAGCGCATAATCCAGAAGATCGTTGGTGGCATTGTAATGGATGCCCAGGCTCTGCTCCTGGATGAAGGCGTTGTAGGTCACGGCGTCCAGCTGCAGGCAGGCGGCCAGCGCGATGGGGCCAAGCGGGCAATGCGGCGCCACGGCCACGTCGTAAGCCTCGGCCATCGTTGCGATCTTGCGGCATTCGGTGATGCCGCCGGCATGGGACAGATCGGGCTGGATGATATCGACCACAGCCTCGTTCAGCACCGATTTGAAATCCCAGCGCGAATAAAGCCGCTCTCCCAAGGCAATCGGCGCGCTTGACATGGCGGCGATCTCGCGCAGCGCCTCGCGGTTCTCGCTGAGGACGGGTTCTTCGATGAACATCAGCTTGTAGGGTTCAAGCTCCCTGACCATGGCGCGCGCCATCGGGCGATGGACGCGGCCGTGGAAATCGACTGCGATGCCGATATGCGGGCCAACGGCCTGGCGGACCAGAGCCACCCGCTCGATGGCCGCATCGATCTTGGCGTGGCTGTCGACGATCTGCATCTCTTCGGTGCCGTTCATCTTCAGCGCAGTGAAGCCTTTGGCCACCAAATCTTGCGCACCTTGGGCGACGTCGGCAGGTCGGTCGCCGCCGATCCAGGAATAGACCTTGATGCGGTCGCGGCACTGCCCGCCGAGCAGTTCATGCACCGGCACGCCCAAGGCGCGGCCCTTGATGTCCCACAAGGCCTGATCAATCCCGGCCAGGGCGCTCATGTGGATGGCGCCGCCGCGATAGAAGCCGCCGCGGTACATCACCTGCCAGTGGTCCTCGATCCGGCGCGGGTCCTGGCCGATCAGGTAATCGGCCAGCTCGTGCACCGCGGCCTCGACGGTCAGGGAGCGGCCCTCCACCACCGGTTCGCCCCAGCCGGACAGGCCTTCATCGGTCTCGATCTTCAAGAACAGCCAGCGCGGCGGCACGATAAAGGTTTTCAGGGCGGTGATTTTCATGGGTCATGCTCCGGACGGCAGGCAATGCTAATCGCTGCCGAGTTTCTTGGTCAGCGCCAGGTCGCGCGCGGCGAGGTTGACGATATTGTCCGCCGCCTGCCGGGCGGCGCGCGGGTCGCGCAGGCGCAGCGCCTCGACCAGATCACGGTGGACGCGGATCGCTTCGGCCCGTTCATCCGGTGACAGGGTGGCCGTGGCGGTGATGGTGAAGGTCAGGGCCGCGTCGATCATCTTGCCGATCTGGCGGTAAACCGGGTTGTGGCTGGAGGCATAGAGGATGCGGTGAAAGGTGATGTCGTGGCGGGTGAAAAGCTCGATATCGGCACCAGCACTCTGCATGCCCTGCCAGGCCGCCTCGATGGCTGCGACTTCGGACAGGGTGGCGCGGGTGGCGGCCAGTTCACAGACCAAGGGCTCGATCCCCATCCGGGTTTCCAGGATCGCGTCGTACAGGCGCTGATCCAGCGCGCCGGGCGGGTGCCATTCGATGATCTGCGGGTCGAGGATGTTCCACAGGTCCGGATCGGCCACCGAGGTGCCCACGCGCGACCGCGTGACGATCAGCCCCTTGGCGTCCAGCATCTTCAGCGCCTCGCGGATCACCGTGCGGCTGACGCCATATTCGACGCAAAGGTCGGGCTCGCGCGGCAGCATGGCGCCCGGCGCATAGCGGCCGGACAGGATATCACCGGCCAAGGCGCGCACCACATCGGGCATCACCCGAGGGCGGCGCAACTTGATCTCTGCCGCTGCTGTCATCTCATCCTCCCGTTCTGCGCACCCCCAAGGCCCGGGGTGCTGCGTGGCATCTTCCTGCATTCAGTCCCGCAAACTGTCCTGCAATCTGACGCCGAACGCCACCTCCCGCGACGTCGCCAGATGGTCATCAGATTGCACAATGGTTTCATCATATCAAGTGTGTTGACTGGTATGATGAATTGTTTTACCAAAATCGGCACGGCGGGTATGGAGGCCCGCCCCACCCGGAGGAGATACCCATGCGATTCTTGAAAAAGGCGCTCTGCCTGAGCGCTCTTGTGGCTGCATCTGTCCTGTCGTTGGGCGCGGCCTATGCGGAAGACATTAAGATCGGCTTCATCGTGAAGCAGCCCGAGGAGCCGTGGTTTCAGGATGAATGGAAGTTCGCCCAGCAGGCCGCGGACGAGAAGGGCTTCACCCTGGTCAAGATCGGCGCCGAGGATGGCGAAAAGCTGATCGCGGCGATTGACAACCTTGGGGCGCAAGGCGCGCAGGGCTTCATCGTCTGCACCCCGGACGTGAAGCTCGGGCCAGGCATCGTGGCCAAGGCTGCGGCCAACGGGCTGAAGATGATGACGGTGGATGATCGTCTGGTCGACGCGAGCGGCGCCGCGATTGAATCGGTGCCGCATATGGGCATCTCGGCCACCAAGATCGGCGAGGCGGTCGGTGCCGCGATCCTCGATGAGGCCAAGGCGCGCGGCTGGAACCTCGCCGAAGTCGGTGCGATCCGGGTGTCCTACGACCAGCTGCCGACGGCGGTGGACCGTGTCGAAGGCGCGATCTCCGCGCTGAAAGCTGGCGGCTTCCCGGCAGCGAACATCTTTGACGCCCCCCAAGCCAAGACCGACACCGAAGCTGCGCTGAATGCTGCGACCACGGTGTTGAACGCCCATCCCGAGATCAAGCATTGGGTGGCTTTCGGGCTGAATGACGAAGCGGCCCTTGGTGCCGTGCGCGCCTCGGAAAGCGTCGGCATTCCGGCGGACAGCATGATTGCGGTGGGCATCGGCGGTGCGGAATCCGCGATCAACGAGTTCAAGAAGCCGGAACCGACCGGCTTTGTCGGCACCATCATCATCTCGCCCAAGCGGCACGGCTATGAAACCGCGATGAACATGTACGACTGGGTCGCCAACGGAAAAGCGCCCGAGCCGCTGATCCTGACCGCTGGCGCGCTGGCCAAGCGTGACACCTATGAAAGCGTCCGCAAGGATCTGGGCATCGAGTAAGGTTTCTTGGGGCGGCGGCTTCCCTGCCGCCCCGACCACCCGAAGCGGGGGCGAGCATGGCATTTCTGGAATTTGAAGGCATCACCAAGAGCTATCCCGGCGTCAAGGCGCTGGAAGCGGTCGGCTTCGGTGTTGAAAAAGGCGCGGTCCACGGGCTGATGGGCGAGAACGGCGCGGGCAAATCCACGCTGATCAAGATCCTCTCGGGCGATTTGCGCGCCAATGCGGGGCAGATCCGCATCGACGGTCAGGAGCAGGCCTATGCCTCGACCCGCGACGCCTTCGACAATGGCGTCATCGTCATCCACCAGGAATTGCAGCTGGTGCCCGAACTGACCGTGGCCGAGAACCTGACGCTGGGCCGCTTTCCCGCCCGGGCTGGGGTCATCGCCAGCCGCCAGATGCTGGAGGATGTGGGCGCGCGCCTGCGGGCGGCGGGCATCGACATCGATCCGCGGCGCAAGGTGAAAACCCTCTCGATCGGCGAGCGTCAGATGGTCGAGATCGCCAAGGCCGTGATGCTGGAGGCCCGGGTGATCGCGCTGGACGAGCCGACCTCGTCGCTGTCGTCGCGCGAAAGCGAAATTCTCTTCGCCCTGATCGGAAGGCTGAAGGCCGAGGGCAAGGTGATCCTCTATGTCTCGCACCGGATGGACGAGATCTTCCGGCTTTGTGACAGCCTGACCGTGTTGCGCGATGGCAAACTGGCGGCACACCATCCGACCATGGCGGATGTCACCCGCGATCAGGTGGTGTCCGAGATGGTCGGGCGCGAGATTTCCGACATCTGGGGCTACCGGCCCCGCACCGCCGGGGCCGTGCGGCTGAAGGTCGAGGGCATCTGCGGCGCGGCCCTGCCCCACCCGGTCAGCTTTGAGGTGCGGCAGGGCGAGATCCTCGGCTTCTTTGGCCTGATCGGCGCGGGGCGTTCCGAATTGATGCGCCTGATTTTCGGTGCCGATCCGCGCAGCGCCGGTACGATCATGATCGACGGTGCGCCTGTCGCGGCGCGCGACCCCAAGGCGATGATCCGCGCCGGTCTGGTCCTGTGTTCAGAAGACCGCAAGCATGACGGCATCCTGCAGGGCCGCTCGATTGAAGAGAATATCACGATCTCCTCCCGCCGCCACTCCGCGCGCTGGGGCATCCTGAACCTGAGATCCGAGGCCGAGACCGCCGACACCTACATCGCCCGCCTGCGCGTCCGCACACCCTCGCGCAAGCAGGACATCATCAACCTGTCGGGCGGCAACCAGCAGAAGGTGATCCTCGGCCGCTGGCTGTCTGAACAGGGCGTCAAGGTCCTGATCATCGACGAGCCGACGCGCGGCATCGACATCGGGGCCAAGGCCGAGATCTACGAACTGCTCTACGGGCTTGCGGCAGAGGGCATGGCGATTGTCGTCGTCTCCTCCGAATTGCCCGAGGTGATGGGGATCTGCGACCGCATCCATGTGATGTGCGAGCGCCGGATCAGCGCCGACATGAGCCGCGACCAATTCTCGGAAAATGCCATCCTGGCCGCCGCTTTGCCGGACCGTGCAGCCCCCCTTGACCAGATGAAAGCCTCGTGAGGACCGCCATGCAAGACCAACTCAAGAAACTGCTTCTGGGCGAACAGGGGCTTGTCGTCATCTTCCTTCTGGCCTTTGCGCTGGTCTCGCTCATGGTGCCGAACTTCCTGACCGAGCGGAACATGCTGGGGCTGCTGCAATCGGTGGTGACGGTGGGGATCGTCGCCTGCACCATGATGTTCTGCTTGGCCGCGCGGGATTTCGACCTGTCCGTGGGCTCCATCGTGGCCTTCGCCGGCATGGTGGCGGTGATGGCGTCGAATGCCACGGGGTCGATCCTGCTGGGCATTCTGGCGGCTTTGGTCTGCGGCTTTGTCGTGGGTCTGATCAACGGCGTGGTGATCGCGAAATTTCGCATCAACGCGCTGATCACCACGCTGGCCACGATGCAGATCCTGCGGGGCTTTGCGCTGATCGCCTCGGATGGCCGTGCGGTCGGCATCAATGACCCGGCCTTCTTCAACATCGCGCTGAACAAATACCTCGGCGTGCCCGCGCCGATCTGGGTGCTAGGCCTCTTGTTCGTCCTCTTCGGTTTCGTGCTGAACCGGACAGTGTTTGGCAAGAACACCCTCGCCATCGGCGGCAACCCCGAAGCCTCGCGCCTCGCGGGCGTCAATGTGGACCGCACCCGCATCATGATCTTTGCGCTGCAGGGACTGGTCTGTGCGGTGGCCGGGGTGCTTCTGGCCTCGCGGATCACCTCGGGGCAGCCGAACTCGGCGGTGGGGCTGGAGCTGTCGGTGATCTCGGCCTGCGTGCTGGGCGGGGTGTCGCTGGCGGGAGGGCGTGCCGCGATTGCCGGGGTGATCGTCGGCGTGATGATCATGGGCATCGCCGAGAATGCGATGAACCTGCTGAACATTCCGGCCTTTTACCAATATATCGTGCGTGGCGTGATCCTGCTGCTGGCAGTCCTGCTCGACAACCTGCGCTCCAGCGCCTGGGGCCGGCGCTAGGCCATGCTTCGGCTGGAAAACGAAGCTTTGGTCGTCAGCCTTTCGCCGCAGGGCGCCCGACTGACCGGGGCCCTGCAGGACGGGCGGGCGTTTCTGGCGCCACAGGCCTGCTTTCCGATGCTGCCGCTCGGCAACCGGGTCGAGGGCAATGCTTTCACGCTGGGGGGCCAAGTTCACCGTTTCACCCCCAACACGCCCGAGCCCCTTTATCTGCACGGCGATGGCTGGCTTGCCGCCTGGCAGGTGGCCGCCGCAACCGCCACCGAAGCGCGGCTCACGCTGGATCAGTCAGCGCCCGCAGCCTCGCCCCACATCTACCACGCCGAGATGGTCGTGGCGCTTGAGGGGGCCAGCCTTTCAATCACCGTCTCCGTCACCAACCACGCCGCGCAGACCGTGCCCTTCGGTCTTGGCCTGCATCCCTTCTTTCCGCGCAGCCCCGCAACCCGCGTCACCGCCCCGGCGCGGGCGTTCTGGAGCGAGGCTGCGGACTATCTGCCCGGCGCACGGGGTGCGATTCCCGCCAGCGCGGATTTCACCCAAGCCGCAGCTTTGCCCGCCCACCGCCTGAACAACGCCTATGAGGGATGGAGCGGCCTAGCCCGCATCGACTGGCCCGAGACGCGGTTGCGGCTGGATATGGCTGCCGATCCGGTCTTCGCCCATCTGATGGTCTATGCGCCCGAGGACGACCTCGGCTTCTTCTGCCTGGAGCCGATGACACATCTGCCCAACGCCCTGGCGCTGCAGGGGCCGCAGGGCTTGCACCTTCTGGCACCCGGGCAAACCCTGTCCGGCACCATCACCTTTCACCTTTCGGAACTGGAGTAGATCATGGCCGAGCGTCTCGCGGGCAAGCGCCTTTTCCTGACCGGTGCCGCGCAGGGCATCGGCCTCGCCATCGCCAAGGCCTGCCTGCGCGAAGGCGCGGCGGTCTTCCTTGTGGACCGCGACGCGGACCTGCTGGCGCAGACCGTCGCGGATCTGGACGCGGAGGGCCGCGCCGGCTCTGCCGTGGCCGATATAGCGGACCGCGCGGCGATCGAGGCGGCGCTGGCGCAGGCCTCAGCCTTGCTCGGGCCGATCAACGCGGTGATCAACAATGCCGGGATTAACGTGTTCCACGCGCCCTTGGAGACCTCGGACGACGAATGGCAGCGCAACTTTGATGTGAACGTCAAAGGCGCCTGGAACTGCTGCCGCGCCGCCCTTCCGGGCATGATCGCGGCGGGCGGCGGGGTGATCCTCAACATCGCCTCGACCCACAGTTTCACCATCATCCCCGGCACTTTCCCCTATCCGGTGGCCAAACATGCGCTTTTGGGTCTGACGAAATCCCTGGCGCTGGAATTTGCGCCGCAAGGGGTGCGCGTCAACGCCATCGCTCCGGGCTATGTGCAGACGCAAAAGACCCTCGACTGGTGGGCGAGCTTCCCCGACCCGGTGGCTGCCCGTGCCGCGACGATGGCCCTGCACCCCGGCGGCCGCATCGCCTCGCCCGAGGAGATCGCCATGGCCGCCGTCTTCATGATCTCGGACGAGACCCCCTTCATGACCGCCGCCTGCCTTGTGGTGGATGGCGGCCTCAGCACCCTGCAGCACGGATAGACCCATGAAAATCACCGCCCTCAAGACCTTCGTCGTCCCGCCGCGCTGGTTGTTCCTGAAGATCGAGACCGACGAGGGCATCTCCGGCTGGGGCGAGCCGGTGCTGGAGGGCCATGCCGAAACCCTCGCCGCCAAGATCCGCGAGCTGGAGACGGTGATGATCGGCCGCGACCCGATGCTGATCGAGGACACCTGGCAGATGATCTACCGCAACGGCTGCTATCGTGGCGGTCCGGTTCTTATGAGTGCGATGTCGGGCATCGACATGGCGCTGTGGGATATCAAGGGCAAGGCTTACGGCCAGCCGGTCCATGCCCTGATGGGGGGCCGCGTGCGCGACCGGGTGCGCAGCTACCGCTGGATCGGCGGGGACCGGCCGCAAAACCTGATCGAGGAGGCGCAGGCCCTGCTGGCGCTCGGATATGACGCCTGCAAGTTCAACGTTACCGAGGAACTGCAATACATCGACAGCAACCGCAAGGTCGACCAGATCCTGGCCCGCCTGGGTGCCTTGCGCGATGCGGTGGGCTCGGCCCTCGACCTCGCCTTTGATTTCCACGGGCGCGTCCATGCGCCGATGGCCAAGGTGCTGTTGAAAGAGATGGAATATCTGCGCCCGATGTTTGTCGAGGATGCCGTGGTCTCGGCCCATGTCGATGTGATGGCGGATCTGGCGCGTTCGACCTCGATCACGCTGTGCATCGGCGAGCGGCTGCATTCGCGCTACGACTTCCGCCCGGTGTTTGAAAAGCGCGCGGCGGGGCTGATCAACCCCGACACCGCCCATGTCGGTGGCATCTCCGAGATGGTGCGGATCGGTCATATGGCCGAGGCTTATGACGTGGGACTTGCGCCGCATTGCCCCCTGGGCCCGATCGCGCTGGCCGCCTGCCTGCAGGTCGATGCGATCTGCTACAACGCGGTGATTCAGGAGCAGAGCCTTGGCATCCATTACAATCAGGGCGGTGATCTGAACGATTATCTGACCCCGGACAGCCGCTTCAAGGTGGTGGATGGCTTCCTGCCGATCCCGATGGGGCCGGGTCTGGGCATCGAGGTGGATGAGGCCGTCGTGGCCGAACGCGCGGCCCTTGGCCATGCCTGGCGCGCGCCGGTCTGGCGCCACGCCGATGGCTCGATTGCCGATTGGTGAAGGATGCAGGGCTTTTCAACCGACAAGCTGCACGGCATCCACGCCATCCTTTACGCCCTCTTTGATACCGAGGAGCGCCTTGACCGCGCCGCGATGCGCCGTCAGGTCGCGCAGTGTCTGGCGGTTGGCGTGCATGGCATGGCGGCCCTTGGCCTTGCGACCGAGGTCGCCAAACTGACCGGGGCCGAGCGCCTTATGGTGATGGACTGGGTGGCCGAGGATACCGCGGGCGCCGTGCCGCTGGGCTTCACCATCTTCGGCGCTTCGGTGGCCGAGCAGGTGGTGCAGGTGCGGCATGCCGAAAGCGTCGGCGCGGATTGGGTCATCCTGCAGCCGCCAATGGTCGGCAGCTATGGCGCTGCCGAATATATCCGGTTCTTTGGCCGCGTGGCCGAGACGACCTCTCTGCCTGTCGCGATCCAGAACGCCCCCGCCTTCATGGGCCGCGGCCTGAGCGCCGCCGAGATCGCCGATCTGGTGCGCCAGCACCCCAACATCCGTGCGATCAAGGGCGAAGGGGCCGTGACCGAGATTGCTGGCGTCATCGCGGCGACGGGTGGCAGCCTGCCGGTGTTCAACGGCCGCGCGGGTCTGGAAATGCTCGACAATTTCCGCATCGGCTGTCGTGGCCTGATCCTGGCACCCGATTGCATCGACTACGCCGTCGCCGCTTATGAGGCCTTCAGGCGGGGCGATGGGGACGAAGCCGAGGCGCTCTATGCCGCCATGCTGCCCGCCGTTGTGGCGACGATGCAGGGGCTGGAGCATCTGATCTGTTACGGCAAGAGGCTCTACGCGGCCCGGGTCGGCGAAGAGATACAGGACCGCGCGCCCGCCCTGCGCCCGAACCAGACCGGAATGGAGATGGTGGCGCGGCTGTCGGTGCGCCTTGGGCCCCTGCAGCGGCGGTAGGCCCTGGCGCGGATTGGCGCCAGCTTCGTTCAGCCCTTGCCCGCGTTTGCCTGCCGCGCCATCTCGAAGAAGGCCTGCACCAGCTTGGAGCCGCGCCTTTCGTGCAGGCAGATCAGGGCCTCGTCCATCATCATCCGGTCCTCGGGCTCCAGCCGGATCGGCACAAGGCGGCTGTCTTCTCCGAATTCCACCAGGGAGACGAAGCCAATGCCGACGCCCGAGGCCACGATCTCGCGCACCGCCTCGCGGCCTTCGGCCTCGATGGTGGGTTTCAACTCGATGCCCTGGGCGCGGGCGGCCTCCTCCAGCTTCACCCGGGTCTTCGATCCGCGTTCGCGCAGGACCAGCGCCTGATCCGCCAGCTGGGCAAAGGTCAGACGCTCGGCTTTCGCCAGCGGGTGGCCATGGGCGACAAAGGCGATGATGGGAGAGGAGCTGAGCAACTCGCTGTCGAAATTCTTCAGGGTGGGCATCTCGCCGAGGATGCCCAGATCGGCTTCGTAATTGTGCAGGCTGGTGACGACGGTTTCGGTATTGCCTGAGCGGACCGAGATCTTGACCCCCGGATAGCGTTTGCGAAAGGCGGCGAGGATATGCAGCAGATGGTGCGCGCTGTCGGCGACGATGCGCAGATTGCCCGATTGCAGCGCGCGGCTTTCCGACAGGAAATCCAGCGCCTGCTGTTCGCAGTCAAAAAGCCTGCGGGTGATCTGCAGCAAATGCTCCCCCGCCGCCGTCAGTACCACCTGCTTGCGGATCCGGTTGAACAGCAGGACGTCGTATTCCTCCTCCAGCTTGCTGACCTGATCCGAGATCGCGGGCTGGGTCAGGAACAGGGCCTCCGCCGCCCGCGAAAAGCCGCCGCAGGTGGCCACGTAGTGAAAGGCTCGCAGCTGGACATAGCGCATCGGACACCTGTAAAATTTATGATAGGATAAGAACTAACGATTTGAGTTATGCTTTGCAATGGCGCCTTTTGGGGGATCACCCGCAGGAGGCCCAAATGCACCCGTTTCTGATCCTCATTCACCTCGCCGCCGCCGTCATGCTGCTCTTGTGGGCGGTGCGCATGGTTGGCACCGGCATGGACCGCGCCTGGGGGCCGGGTTTGCGGACGCTTCTGCGCCGGGCGGGGGGCGGCTCCATCAGCATGGCGCTGGCCGGGACCATCCTCGCGATCATTCTGCAAAGCGCCACGGCGGTGGGCATCCTGGCCGCGGGCTTTGCCACCTCTGGCATCCTCAGCATCAGCGCGGGGATCGCGGCACTTCTGGGGGCGGATTTCGGCTCGACGCTGGTGGTCAAACTCCTGTCCTTCGATCTGAGCGAGCTGATCCCGATTCTGGTGCTGACCGGGGCCACGCTGTTCCTGAAGTTCGAACACCGCCAGTTGCGCCAGATCGGCCGGGTGGTGCTGGGCGTGGCCTTCATCCTTCTGTCGCTGCGCATGGTGGGGGCCGCGACCGAGCCCTTGCGGCAAAGTGCTGTCCTGCCGCAGGTGGCGGGCTGGCTGGCCGGTGACCCGCTGACCGCGTTTATCGTCGCGGCGCTGATGGCCTGGGGGCTGCATTCCTCGGTCGCCACGCTGCTGATCTTCGCCAATTTCGCCGTCAGCGGCGTGCTTCCGGTCGAGGCGGCGGCCCCGATGGTGCTGGGCGCGAACCTTGGCGGCGCCATGGTCGCGGTCTGGCTGACCCGTGGCGCGGGGTTGCCCGCCCGGCGGATCCCGCTGGCCAACCTTCTGTTTCGCGGCGCGGGCGCGGTGACAGCCCTTTTGCTGTTGCAGGTGGTGCCGCATCCCTTGGAGCATCTGGGGACCGGTGCGGGCGTTCAACTGGTGAACTTCCATGTGCTCTTCAACCTCAGCCTGCTTGTAATCTCCCTCCCCTTCACCGGCCTGATGGATCGGCTGACCGCCCGGCTTTGGCCGACGCCGGAGGGCGCCGCCGCCGCGGCCACCTGGCGCAGCGCTTTGGACCGCAGCGCGATCAGCCGCCCCAATCTGGCGCTCGCCAGCGCCCAGCGCGAACTGTTGCGGATGGGCGAGACGCTGGAGGCGATGCTGCGCCCGGTGATGGATCTGCTGGAGGTCGGCGATGACCTTGGCATCGCGCGCCTGCGGGCAATGGATGCCGAGATCAACCAGCGCCACACCGACATCAAGCTTTTCGTGGCCGAATTGAACCGCGGCGTCCTGACCGAGGACGAGGCCCGGCGCGGGCTGGAACTGGCGGGCCTTGCCAATGATTTCGAGGCGATCGGCGATATCATCGCCAAGACGCTGCTCTCCCAAGCGGCCGACAAGGCCCGGCTGAAGGTGCGGTGTTCGGATGAAGGCTGGCGCGAGCTCAGCAGCCTGCACGCAAGGGTCATGGCGAATGCCCAGATTGCCCTGAATGTCCTGGTTTCGGGCGATCTGGAAAGCGCGCGGCTTCTGGTGGCGGAAAAAGCCGTGCTGCGTCAGGTCGAGCGCGACTTTCACGACCGCCACATTGCCAGGCTCCGGTCCGGCAACCTGCGCAGCATCGACACCAGCGACATCCATATGGAAGTGGTGCGCGCCTTGAAGGAGGTGAACTCCCTTCTGGTCAAGGTCGCCTATCCGATCCTGTCGGACTCCGGGCTCCTGTTGGAAAGCCGTCTGGCAGAACCGGCATGATCATCGTTTTTAACGATGATCTGATCTTAAATAACGATTTTACAGATGATTTGCACCATGAAAAACTGAGGTCAGATCGTCGTTCAACCCCAAGAGGCCTACCATGACCCATGCCGACACCGCTTTTGCCGACCCCCGCCTGGGCGAGCCGTTCCTCTTGACCCCGGGGCCGCTGACCACGGCTTACAGCGTCAAGGAAGCCATGCTGCGCGATTGGGGTTCGTGGGATAGCGACTTCCGCGCCATGACGAAATCCATGTGTGATCAACTGGTTGCACTGGCAGGCGACACGAAGGGAGAATTTGCCTGCGTGCCGATCCAGGGCTCGGGCTCGTTCTGCTGCGAGGCGATGCTGGGATCGCTGGTGCCCCGCGATGGCAAGGTTCTGGTGCTGGCCAATGGCGCTTACGGCCTGCGCGCGGCGGAAACGCTGCGGGTGATGGGCCGGGCCTATACGCTGATTGACAAGGGCGACTACCTGCCGCCGCGCGGTGACGAGGTGGGCCGCGCCTTGGACGCCGATCCGGCCATCACCCATGTCATCGCGATCCATTGCGAGACCTCCTCGGGCATCCTGAACCCGGTGGCCGAGATTGCCGAGGCGGTCGCCGCCCGCGGCCGCAGGCTGCTGGTGGATTCGATGTCGGCCTTCGGCGCGGTGGATCTGGATGTGAACCGCATCCAGTACGATGCCTTCGTCTCATCGGCCAACAAATGCATCGAAGGTGTCCCCGGTTTTGGCTTTGTCATCGCCCACAAGTCGGTGCTTGAGGCGGCAAAGGGCAATGCCCATTCGCTGAGCCTGGATGTCCATGCGCAATGGGCGGCGATGGTCAAGACCGGCCAATGGCGCTTTACCCCGCCGACCCATTCTGTCGCAGCCTTCCTTGAAGCGCTGCGGCTGCACGCTCTGGAGGGCGGCGTGGCCGGTCGGGGCGCCCGCTATACCAGGAACCGCGATGTGATGGTGGCGGGGATGCGCGGCCTCGGGTTTGAGACCCTGCTCGCCGATGCCTGGCTGTCGCCGATCATCGTGACCTTCTTCAACCCGGCCCATCCGAACTTTGTCTTCTCGACCTTCTACGACCTGATGAAGGCCAAGGGCTTCATCATCTATCCCGGCAAGCTGACCGTGGTGGACAGCTTCCGCGTCGGCTGCATCGGCCGGATGAATGAACACATCATGCGCCGGGTCGTGGCCGCCGCCGCAGCCTGCCTGACCGAAATGGGCGTCGACACCGCCGCCCCGCCCGCCGCCGCAATTGCCGAGCGCGCGAAGCTTGCCGCCTGACCTTCCCCTCACAGAACGGACCCCAACATGAACGCTCATCTCCGCCCCCCCGTCGTCGCCAATGACCGCAGCTATCCCTGGCCGAAAGTCACCGCGATCGCGATCTGCCTCGATGGCTGCGAACCGGCCTATCTGGAGGTCGCCATTGCCAAGGGCCTGATGCCGACCCTGAAGAAGATGCGCGAGGTCGGCACCGACCGGCTGGCGCATTCGGTCATCCCCTCCTTCACCAACCCCAACAACCTGTCGATCGCAACCGGCCGCCCGCCCGCCGTCCACGGCATCTGCGGCAACTACCTGTACGAGCGCGAAACCGGCAAGGAGGTCATGATGAACGACGTGCGCTTCCTGCGCGCGCCGACGGTGTTCGGCCAGTTCTACAAGGCTGGCGCCCGCGTCGCCGTGGTGACGGCCAAGGACAAGCTGCGCGCGCTGCTGGGGGCGGGCCTGCGCTTTGACGAAGATCGCGCGATCTGCTTCTCGGCCGAACGCTCGGACAAGGCCACCTTGGCCGAGAACGGCATCGACAACGCCAGCGCCTGGCTCGGGATGCCGGTCCCGGAGGTTTACTCGGCCGACCTGTCGGAGTTTGTCTTTGCCGCTGGCGTGAAGCTGCTGCGCGACTGGAAGCCGGATGTGATGTACCTGACCACCACCGATTATGTGCAGCACAAATACGCGCCCGAGGATGCCCAGGCGCAGAGCTTCTACAAGATGTTCGACCTTTACCTCGCGCAGCTCGATGCGATGGGGGCGGCGATTGTGGTGACCGCCGACCATGGGATGAAGCCCAAGCACCTCGCCGATGGCTCGCCGTCGGTGATCTATGTCCAGGACAAGCTGGATGCCATGCTGGGCAAGGATGCGGCAAGGGTGATCCTGCCGATCACCGACCCCTATGTCGTGCATCACGGCGCGCTTGGCTCTTTCGCCACCGCCTATCTGCCCGAAAGTGCGGATCAGGCGAAGGTCATCGCGGAACTTGCCGCCATTCCCGAGATGACGCTGGTGGTCGACAAGGCCGAAGCCGTCCGCCGCTTTGAACTGCCGGGCGACCGGATCGGCGATATCGTGATGATCTCGGGCGAGAACATGACGCTGGGCACCTCGGCCCACCGCCACGACCTCGCCGCGCTGAACGAGCCCCTGCGCAGCCATGGCGGCCTGACCGAACAGGTCGTGCCCTTCATCGTCAACCGGGTGATTGACCTGCCGAACGCCCCGGTCCTGCGCAACTTTGACGCCTTCTACTTCGCCTGCACCGCTGCGGCGCTGTGAGGTGTGAGATGTTGAAAAGATCCCCCCCGATCGCGATCCGGCACGAGACCATGCGCATCGCCGGCCGCAAGGTCGATACGGTGGACCGCGTGCCGGTCCACTACCCCTGGACGGAGGAGCTGATCGGCACCGTGCCCGCCGGCACCGCCGAACACGTGCGCGAGGCCTTTGCCATCGCCGCCGCCTATCAGCCGACCCTGACCCGCTACGAGCGTCAGAAGATCCTCCTGAACATCGCCCGCATCATCAGCGAGCGGAAATCCGAACTTGCGCCGATCATCACCGCCGAACTCGGCATCTCGCTGGCCGATGCACTTTATGAATGCGGGCGGGCTTTCGATGTCTACACCCTGACCGGGCAAATGTGCATCCATGACGATGGCGAGATCTTCTCTTGCGATCTGACCCCGCATGGCAAGGCGCGCAAGATCTTCACCACGCGGGAGCCCTTGCGGGCAATCTCGGCCATCACGCCCTTCAACCATCCGCTCAACATGGTCAGCCACAAGATCGCCCCGGCGATTGCCACCAACAACTGCATCGTGGTGAAACCGACCGAGCTGACGCCGCTGACCGCCCTCTGGCTCGCCGATGCGATCTATGAGGCCGGGCTGCCGCCGGAAATGCTGTCGGTCGTCACCGGCTGGCCGGCCGATATCGGCGACGAGATGATCACCAACCCGGATTTCGACCTGATCACCTTCACCGGCGGCGTGCCGGTCGGCAAGATGATCGCGGCCAAGGCGGTCTACAAACGCCAGGTGCTGGAACTCGGTGGCAATGATCCCCTGATCATCTGCAACGACCTCAGCGATGCCGATCTGGCCAAAGCCGCCGATCTGGCCGTGGCGGGGGCCACCAAGAACTCCGGCCAGCGCTGCACGGCGGTCAAGCGCATCCTGGTGCAGGAGAGTGTTGCTGATCGTTTCGTGCCCATGGTCCTGGCCCGCGCCAAGGCCCTGCGCTTTGGCGATCCGATGGACCCCAAGACCGACCTCGGCTGCGTCGTCCATGCCCGCGCCGCCGAAGTGTTCGAGAACCGCGTGCATCTGGCCGAGGCCGAGGGCGCCAGGATCCTCTACCACCCCGGCCGCAAGGGCGCACTTTTGCCGCCCATCGTGGTCGATCACGTCCGCCACGAAAGCGAACTGGTGCTCGAGGAAACCTTCGGCCCGATCATCCCGATCGTGCGCGTGCCCGATGACGATGTCGAGACGATGCGCATCTCGAACTCCACCGCCTTTGGCCTGTCCTCGGGGGTCTGCACCAACGACTACCTGCGCATGCAAAGCTATATCAAAGGTCTGGTCGTGGGCACCGTCAACATCTGGGAAGTCCCCGGCTACCGCATCGAGATGTCGCCCTTCGGCGGCATCAAGGACAGCGGCAACGGCTACAAGGAAGGCGTGATCGAGGCGATGAAAAGCTTCACCAACGTCAAGACCTTCTCGCTGCCCTGGGCGTAAAGGCCCCTCCGCGCCGCAGGGGTGAACCCGGCAGAGCCTGTCTCTGCCGGGGGCGCTGACCGGCGCCTGCAACGGCAATAAATCATCGCTCAGGACGATGATTTCATAAAAATAATAGATTTTACTTATCAGACCCACTCCCGCCTCCTGAGACCGTGGCGCCGGACCCTGTGGCTGAAACGGGCCCAAACTCCAGAAGAAACCCAAGAAGAAACGACGCGTGGCCAAACAAGGCCGCCGCAAGATTCACCCAAGATCCAACAAGGAAAACAGACATGACCGTAAAGACTTTCCTGGTCTCCTCCGCCCTTGCGCTGTTTGGCGCATTTGCGGCCCATGCCGAGACCGAACTGACCGTTTACACCGCCTTTGAAGCGGAGTTTCTGGAGCGTTACGCCGCGGCCTTCAATGCCGAACACCCGGATATCAAGATCAACTGGGTGCGCGATTCCACCGGGGTCGTGACGGCAAAACTGCTGGCCGAAAAGAACAACCCCAGCGCCGATGTGGTCTGGGGACTGGCCGCGACCTCGCTTCTGGTTTTGAAGACCGAAGGCATGCTGGAACCCTACGCCCCCGCTGGCGTGGAAAAACTCGACCCGCGCTTTGTGGACAGCGACCAGCCGCCCTCCTGGGTGGGCCTCGACGCCTGGCTGGCTTCGATCTGCTACAACACGGTGGAGGGTGCCAAACTGGGCCTGACCGCACCGACCAGCTGGGAGGACCTGACCAAGCCGGAATATGCGGGCCATGTCGTGATGCCGAACCCGGCCTCCTCGGGCACCGGTTTCCTTGATGTCTCGGCCTGGCTGCAGACTTTTGGCGAGGCCAAGGGCTGGGACTACATGGACCGCCTGCATGCCAATGTGGCGAGCTATACTCATTCCGGATCGAAGCCCTGCAAGATGGCGGCGGCGGGCGAAACCGTGGTCGGCGTGTCCTTCGCCTTCCGGGGTGCGCAAGCCGTGACCGACGGCGCGCCGATCCAGGTGATCACCCCCAGCGAGGGTCTGGGCTGGGATGCCGAAGCTGCCGCCATCATCGGTGGCACCGCGAAGATGGAGGCGGCCAAGACACTGGTCGACTGGTCGATCTCTGCGGCGGCGATGAAGGAATACAACGTCGGCTATGCCGTTCTGGCGCTGCCCGGTGTGGCCAAGCCCGTCGCGAACTACCCGGCCGATGCCGAAAGCAAGATGATCAAGAACGATTTCGAATGGGCTGCCAACAACCGCGCCAAGATCCTGGCCGAATGGTCCAAGCGCTACGACAACAAGAGCGAGCCGAAGTCCTGAATCTGACATGCGCGTGGGCCCCGTTCGGCCCACGCCCCAGCCGACTGGAGCAGCAGCATGAACGCCCTGAATTCCCTGAACCTATCCATCCTGCCGGAGACAAAGCCCGTGAACGACGACTATCTCCGTATTGACAACCTCTGGAAGATCTACGGCGAATTCGCGGCCTTGCGCGACGTGTCGCTGCGGATCGGCCGTGGGGAGTTCATCTGCTTTCTCGGCCCCTCGGGTTGCGGCAAGACCACGCTGTTGCGCGCCATCGCCGGGCTGGAGCCGCAGACTCGCGGCCAGATCCTGCAAGGGGGCCGCGACATTTCGAACTTGCCGGCCTCCCAGCGGGATTACGGCATCGTGTTCCAGTCCTACGCGCTGTTTCCCAACCTGACGGTGGCCCGCAACGTGGCCTTCGGTCTGGAAAACACCGGGCGCCCCAAGGCCGAGATCACCAAGCGCGTCGCCGAGTTGCTGGCGCTGGTCGGCCTGTCCGACAAGGCCGACCGCTATCCCGCTCAGCTTTCGGGCGGCCAGCAGCAGCGCATCGCTTTGGCACGGTCCATCGCCATCAACCCCGGGCTCTTGCTGCTGGACGAGCCGCTTTCGGCGCTGGATGCCAAGGTCCGGGTCCATCTGCGCCACGAGATCAAGGAACTGCAGCGCAAGCTTGGCGTGACGACCATCATGGTGACCCATGATCAGGAAGAGGCGCTGTCGATGGCCGACCGCATCGTCGTGATGAACCACGGCGTGATCGAGCAGATCGGCACGCCGACCGAGATCTACCGCCACCCGGCCTCGCTTTTCGTGGCCGATTTCATCGGCGAGACCAACCGCATCGCCAGCCACTACCGGCAAGGTTCGGTCACGCTGGGCAATCTGGTCCTGAACACCGAAGTGCCTGGCTTGAGCGAGGGGCAAGCGGTCACGGTCGCCATCCGCCCGGAGGATATCCTGCCCCATGCAGCGGGACACGAGGCCCAGCCCAGGCCCAACCATCTGCCGGTGACGATCGAGGGCCAGGAATTCCTCGGTGCGTCGTGGCGGATGCATCTGAGGAGCGAGGCACTGGGGGTGACGCCGCTGGTGGCCAATTTCTCGATGAACGCCGTGCGGCGGTTTGATCTGTCGGAAGGCAGCAAACTGACCGTCGAACTTCCCGCCGAGCGTGTGCTCGTCTTCGCGAAAGGCGCCTGAGATGTCCGCTGCTGACTGGATCCTGCCGCGCCGCACCGTGACCCTGAAGATCGACCGGGATGGGGTGATCAAGCGCGGCTTCATGCTGGTGATCGCGCTTTACCTGATCGTGGCGCTGGCGCTGCCGCTTTACACCATGCTGTCGAAATCCTTCGTGACCTATGGCTTCGATCTCGACCGCTACGAGTTCGAGGTCAGCGATCCGACTGGCACCACCTTCGGCCCGCCCGTGACGGCCGCAGCGCTGAATGCGACCCTTGGCCGCTTTGGCCCCGAGGATCTGCGCACCTCCTCCGAAGGCAGGTTGTCGGTGGTCGAGCTTTTCCCCGACTTCAACTTTCGCAGCCCGGTGAAATACCGCATGCGCGGACTGGGGGATGCGCCCTGGCTGATGGGGCTTGATCTGGTCAGGGCCGGGGACTGGCAGACCTACGACAGCAACAGCTTCCGCCGCATCAATCTGCGCCCGGTCACGACCTTTGGCGTGCAGAACTACCTCGCCTATATCTCCAACCCGACGCTGTTCCGCTCGGTCGAGAACTCGCTTTTCATCGCTTTGGTGAGCACGGTGCTGACGGTCAGCTCCGCCTTCGGCTTTGCCTATGCGATGACCCGCAGCTGCATGCGGTTCAAGGGGGCGATGAAGCTGGTGGCCATGATGCCAATCCTCGTGCCCTCGCTCCTGCCAGGGATCGCGCTGATCTATCTCTTCGGCAATCAGGGTCTGCTGAAAGACCTGCTGATGGGCCAGTCGATCTATGGCCCCTTGGGCATCGTGATCGGCTCGGTGTTCTTCACCTTTCCCCATGCCCTGATCATCATCTCCACCGCGCTCGCCATCGCCGACCAGCGCCAGTACGAGGCCGCCGAGGCCCTGCGCGCTTCGGCCTGGCGCACCTTCTGGACGGTGACGATCCCCGGGGCACGCTATGGCCTGATCTCGGCCGCTTTCGTGACCTTCACGCTGGTGATCACCGATTTCGGCCTGCCCAAGGTGATCGGCGGCCAATACAGCGTGCTGGCCATCGACATCTACAAACAGGTGATCGGCCAGCAGAATTTCGAGATGGGGGCGGTGGTTTCCGTCATCCTGCTGATCCCGGCCGTCCTGGCCTTCGTGATCGACCGGCAGGTGCAAAAGAAGCAGGTCTCGCAGCTTTCGGCACGCTCGGTGCCCTATGCGCCAAAGCCGCGCGCCGGCTTCGATGCGCTGTGTCTGGTCGGGTGCGGGCTGGTGGTGGGGTTCATCCTTCTGATGATCGGCACCTGCCAATTGGCCGCCGTGGTCAAATTCTGGCCCTATGACATGAGCCTGACCTTCAGGAACTTCGCCTTCGACAAGGTGGATGGCGGCGGCTGGGCGGCCTATTGGAACTCGATCAAGCTGGCCTCGCTGACTGCGGTGATCGGGACGGCCGTGGTCTTCACCGGCGCCTATATGGTGGAAAAGCTGGACGGGTCGCATTTCGCCCGCGGGCTGTTCCAGTTTCTGGCCATGCTGCCGATGGCTGTGCCCGGTATGGTGCTGGGGCTGGCCTATATCTTCTTCTTCAACAACCCGGCCAACCCGCTGCATGCGATCTACGGCACGATGGCGATCCTGGTCGTCTCGACCGTGACGCACTTCTACACCGTGGGCCACCTCACGGCCCTGACCGCGCTGAAGCAGATCGACCCCGAGTTTGAATCGGTGGCCACCTCGATGCGGCAACCGTTCTGGCGGCTTTTTGGAAGGGTGACGGTGCCGATCTGCCTGCCGGCGATCCTCGACATCATGATCTATCTCTTCGTGAATGCGATGACGACGGTGTCGGCGGTGGTGTTCATCTATTCCAGTCAGACGGCACTGGCGTCGATCGCCGTGCTGAACATGGATGACGCGGGCGACATCGCCCCGGCGGCGGCGATGGGGATGATGATCTTTTACACCAATGTCGGGGCGCGGCTGTTGCACATGGCGCTGTCGCACGGAATTTTGCGCCGGACCCAGGCTTGGCGGGTCCGGTGATGTACTTATGTGAAACGCATGGGAGCGTGCGGCGGGGCAAATGAGGCAACACGACCGCCCCTTGTGCAGCCTGTCCCAATCTGCGGAATAGCCTGACGCGGGCTGCTGCGCTAAGATCGCTCGACCCGGACCACAGGTATCCCATGGATTTCATGAACCTCCTCCGCTCGGCGGAACTGTTGCTCTACGAGGTGGTGTCGTGGCTGGTCTTCTATCCGCTGACCCTGTGGCGCTGCATCACGCGACCGATGGCCATGATCGCCTATGCCGAACAAGAGCTGACCCGCCCGCCCGAGGACCAGTTCCCCGAGGCCCTGAGCCCGCCGATCTTCCTGTTCCTGACGCTGATGATCGCCCACATGCTGCAGAGCGGGGTTTTTCACAATGAGGCGGTCTTCGAGGGCGTGCTGTCGGATCAGCGCAACCTGTTGATCTTGCGGGCGGTGGCCTTCAGCCTGTTTCCCTTGCTCTTGGGGATCCAGCATGTGCAGCTGGCCGGGCAGCCGCTCAGCCGTTTGACCCTGCGCCCGATGTTCTATGCGCAATGCTATGTGACGGTGCCTTTCGTGCTTGCGCTCGATCTTGCGATGATGCTGGGAAATGCGCCCCTGCCCTGGGCCAAGCCTGCGGCGCTGGCGATCTTCCTGCTCGGGCTCGCATGGTATGCCGTGGCGCTGACGCGCGGCTTCATGATCCACCGCAACACCCGTCTTGCCCATGCCATCGGTCAGACCGCACTGGCGATCACGCTGGGCGGGATCTGCTTTTTTGCCACCTTCGCCCTGTCGCTGCTCACCGGGTCTGTCACCTTGGGCAAGTGATCGGATCAGGCCATCCGCAGCCGGGCCACCGCATCGCCGGGCCACAGGACGGCGGTGATCCCGTCGGCGCCGAGGATCTTCCACGCCGGGTTGCGCGCCTGTATCTCGCAAGAGAGACCCGACATGCACCAAGCCCCGGAACACCACCTGCTGCTGCATCGCTGAGCGTCACCCAAGGCACGGCCAGCGGGTGCAGGGCAGGCTGAATGATCATCCACCGAACCGGCATCGCGACAAGACCTGTCAGCCGCCCTGCCCCATATCAACCGCCCGAGCGGTGATCTTCTCCTCAATGTTGGAACGCCCGAAGCCAGGGTTTCCGGCTCCACTCGGGGTGAAGGGCTAGCGGCCTCCCCCGATTTCACCAGGATTTCGGACCAAGTCCGAGCTTCTTTTATGGAAATATGGCGACCCCGGAAGGAATCGAACCCTCAACCTCGGACTTAGAAGGTCCTTGCTCTATCCAGTTGAGCTACGGGGCCGCACTGACGCTCTTTTGCGGCAGGAGGGGCTTTCACGCAAGAGTGCGCGTCATGAAAACCGACATCGGGTCCAGCACATAGTCGCCGAAGGGCGGGCAATAGGTGAAGCCCGCGCGCTCGTAAAGCATGCGGGCCGGCAGGAACATGTCCTGCGACCCGGTCTCCAGGCTGAGCCGCATCACGCCCGCGGCCTCGGCCGCCGCCACCAGATGCACCAGAATCCGCGAGGACAGGCCCTTGCCGCGGTGTTCGGCCAGCACATGCATCGACTTGATCTCGGCATGGCCGGACTCAAAGATCTTGAAGGCGCCCATGGCCACGGGCGCCCCGGCTTCGCGCAGGACAAAGAACGCCACCTCTGGCACATCCAGCGCGCCGGCATCCATCATATGGATGCTTTCGGGCGGGGTGTCGTGGTGCATATCGGCCGTATGCCGCGCAAAAAGCTGCGCGAGATCCGGGCCGAGCGGGCTTTCCTGCGTGATGGTCAGGCTCAATTGCCACCCATCATCGGGGTGCCGTTGACCAGCAGCGAGCCCGGCTTGGATGCGTCGATTTCCCAGACCAGCTTGCCGTCTTCCTGCTTGGCCATACCCTGCGCCATGCCAAAGCCCATCATCGCCTGACCCTTGATGTCATCCGGGGCGGCCTGCAGTGCGGCCTGCAGCTTTTCAGCACCGGTCAGGGTGACCCTGGCTGTGCCGGTCGGCACCGGCATGTCGGGGCCGGCAATCATGGCGCCCTGATAGGTCAGCTCATAGCCGTCGCCGGTGACCGCACCGGGGTTCATCGTGATCGTCACGGTGCCCTTGGGCAGGAAAGCGGCCTGAACCGCCTTGTCGAACTCGGTCGTGTCGGCCATGCCCTCGGGCAGGTCGAAGGCGCCCATCGCCGCGGTGGCGCCGGCTGCGGCGTCGAAATCGGTGACCTGCACGTCAAACGAGGCTTTCTGCGGCAGGATCGGCGCGGCCCAGGCCGGCACCAGACCATCGGGCAGGGTCACGCCGGACAGCCCAAAGCCCATGCGGGCCTTGCCGTCGGCCACAACCCCGTTCACGTCGAGGCTCGTCGTCATTTCGGCAATGCCGATGGCGCCCACCGGCGACTGCACCGCGATGTTGCTTGCCTTGCCGGTGCCGCTGACATTGCCGAAGATCGGGAACCAATCGGTGAGAGCGGCCTTCAGGCCGGCCTTGTCGGCCTTCATCGCCTCCTCGCCGGGATGGGCGACGAACCAGGCGATCGTCTTGTAGGTCGCATCGGTCTTCATGCCCGTAACGGTCATGTCCTGGCTGCTGCTTTCGACCGTGTAGCTGATCGACTGCGGCGCAGCCCCTTCGCCGGCGCCCGGCATCTCCATCGTCGCGGCCTGGTTCTTGGCCAGGGTCGTCACATGCGAATCCACGCCGCCGGCGGCATTGGCCACCGAGGTGCTGGTGCCGGTCACCGAATCGATCGTCGTGGTGTTGTGCGACAGGCCGCCTTCGACCTTGCCCATCACGGTCTCGGTCTTGAGGCCGGTCGCCTCGAAGGTCGAGGTCGAGAAGGCCATCAGCTTTTCGTCAAAGGTGCCCTCAGACTTCACGGCTTCGGCGGTGAAATTCACCTTGCCGCCCTCAGGCAGGGTCAGCTCGCCCTTCAGGGGCTGGTCTTCGGTGACGGCCCAGGTGCCGTCGCCATTGTCGGTCAGGGTCAGTTCGATGGGCGAAATCGTGCCTGCAACGCCCTGATCCTTGCCCATCGCGATGAAGGGAGCGGCGTCGAGCGTGACGGCATAGGTGTCGCCATCGGCTTCGACGGCGACCACGCCTTCGGTGGACCCCAGATAGGTCTGGAAGACCTTGGTCAGGTGATCGGCGCCCTCCTGCGTGGCAGGATTGGCCAGCGCGGTTGTGGCCATCAGCAGAGGAATAAGCGCAAGTGCATGCTTTTTCATGACAAACTCCGAAAATGAAAAAGCCCCGTCACCCGGGGCCATAAAGGGTCAATGGGTCCAGACGCCCTTGCGGTTGGTCGCGAAATTCTCGCCATAACCGCCGGGGCGGATGTTGGCGCGGCGGGCGTGGGGGTCGATCACGTCAAACTCGATACCGCGTTCGCGGGCATAATCCTCGGCTGCTTCCTTGGTGTCGAAGCGCAGGCGGACCTGGCTGTCCATGTCGTCCGAGGAGGTCCAGCCCATCAGCGGATCAACCTCACGGGCGGTGGCGGGGGCGAATTCCAGCACCCAGCCCTTGGCTTTGGCGGTGCCCGACTGCATGGCAGTCTTGGCGGGTTGGTAGATGCGCGCACGCATGGAAAACCTCACGAGATCAGGGCTACCTGCTTTATTCCGAAATTGGGAGGAAAGTGCAAGGTGCTGTCGGCTGGTTGCTGGGGTTGGGTGGGGTGTGTGGTGCGCCCAGCCGACAGTGTTTGCTGCTTGCCCCTTCAGCTTGCCCCGGAACATTTCGCATTTCAACCAAAAGAAGTATTACTTCTGTCATTTTC
This sequence comes from Rhodobacter sp. P2_H5, assembly GCF_056403335.1. Classification (NCBI taxonomy): domain Bacteria; kingdom Pseudomonadati; phylum Pseudomonadota; class Alphaproteobacteria; order Rhodobacterales; genus Rhodobacter; species Rhodobacter sp. P2_H5. Next base: position 157,578 of record NZ_JBFUFS010000004.1, read on the forward strand.
CCCTAAAGTTGAACGGACTTTCTTCACTTTAGCGCAAGTCCGCTTACCGATAGGTTAACCGCCCCCTTTAAAGGGAACAAAAACGGAATAGATTGGGAGCCGAAGGGAATCACCATGCCCCACAACAATTCCAACGCGCTCAACGCGCGCCCCGAAGTCCTGACCCGCCCCAAGCTTGAAGGGGGGCGCCGCTTTGTCATGCAGACGCCGTTCACAGCCGCGGGCGACCAGCCGACCGCGATTGCGGAGCTTTCCAAGGGGGTTCTGGCCGGCGATCACGATCAGGTGCTTCTGGGCGCCACCGGCACCGGCAAGACCTTCACCATGGCCAAGGTGATCGAGGAAACCCAGCGTCCGGCGATCATCCTGGCCCCGAACAAGACCCTCGCCGCCCAGCTTTACGCGGAATTCAAAGGGTTTTTCCCCGACAACGCGGTGGAATACTTCGTCAGCTACTACGACTACTACCAGCCCGAGGCCTATGTCGCCCGCACCGACACCTTCATCGAGAAGGAAAGCCAGATCAACGAGCAGATCGACCGGATGCGCCACTCGGCCACCCGTGCCCTGCTGGAGCGGGATGATGTGATCATCATCGCCTCGGTCTCCTGCATCTATGGTATCGGCTCGGTCGAGACCTATTCGGCGATGACCCAGGATCTGGTTGTGGGGCAAAACTACGACCCGCGAAAGATGATGGCGGAACTGGTGGCGCAGGCCTATCGGCGCAACGACATGGCCTTTGCCCGCGGCTCTTTCCGGGTGCGCGGCGATACGATCGAGCTGTGGCCCGCCCACCTTGAAGACCGCGCCTGGCGCTTTTCCTTCTTTGGCGAAGAGCTTGAAGCGATTATCGAATTTGACCCTTTGACCGGGGCCAAGACCGACAATTTCAAGCAGATCCGCATCTATGCGAACTCGCACTACGTCACCCCGCGCCCGACGCTGCAACAGGCGGTCAAGGGCATCAAGATCGAGCTGCAGCAGACGCTCGACCGCTTCATCGCCGAGGGCAAGCTTCTGGAGGCGCAGCGGCTGGAGCAGCGCACCAATTTCGACGTGGAAATGATCGAAGCCACCGGCGCCTGTGCCGGCATCGAGAACTATTCCCGCTACCTCACCGGGCGCGCGCCGGGCGAGCCGCCGCCCACCTTGTTCGAGTTCATCCCCGACAATGCCATTGTTTTTGCAGACGAATCCCACGTCTCGGTGCCGCAGATCGGTGGCATGTACAAGGGCGACTACCGGCGCAAGTTCACGTTGGCCGAACATGGCTTCCGCCTGCCCTCCTGCATGGACAACCGGCCCCTGAAGTTCGAGGAATGGGACGCGATGCGCCCGCAATCCGTCTTCGTCTCGGCCACCCCCGCGTCATGGGAGATGGAACAGGCCGGCGGCGTCTTTGTCGAACAGGTCATCCGGCCGACCGGCCTGATCGACCCGGCGGTCGAAATCCGCCCGGTCGAGATGCAGGTCGACGACCTCTTGGACGAGGTGCGCAAGGTTTCCGCCCGCGGCATGCGGACGCTGGTGACGACCCTGACCAAGCGCATGGCCGAGGATCTGACCGACTACATGCACGAACAGGGCATCCGGATCCGCTATATGCACTCGGACATCGACACGCTGGAACGCATTGAAATCCTGCGGGATTTGCGGCTCGGCGCCTTCGACGTGCTGGTCGGGATCAACCTTCTGCGTGAGGGCCTCGATATCCCGGAATGCGGGCTGGTGGCCATTCTGGATGCCGACAAGGAGGGCTTCCTGCGCTCGGAAACCTCGCTGATCCAGACCATCGGCCGCGCGGCGCGGAACGAGGAAGGCCGCGTGATCATGTATGCCGACCGCATCACCGGCAGCATGGAGCGGGCGCTGGCCGAAACCGACCGCCGCCGCGCCAAGCAGGTCGCCTATAACATCGAACACGGCATCACCCCGCATACGGTGAAAAAGAACGTCGAGGATGTGCTGCAGGGCCTCTGGCAGGGCGATACCGACCAGGCGCGCATCACGGCCAAAGTCGAAAAAACCAATGTGGGTCAGAACCTTGCGGCCCATCTGGAGGCTTTGCGCCTGCAGATGCGCAAGGCCGCCGAGAACCTGGAGTTCGAGGAAGCCGCCCGCCTGCGCGACGAGGTCAAGCGGTTGGAGGCAGTCGAACTCGCCGTGGCCGACGACCCCCTAGCGCGGCAAAGCGTCATCGACGAGGCGGTGGAAGAGGCGGTCTCCAAATCCGGCCGCAGCACCGCGGGCCGGGCCGGGCAGCGCGGCGGCAACAAAAGGCGGCGCTGAAGCAGGCGCCGCCATCCCTTTGAAACAGCAGCTAAAACGCCGCGGCGACCTCATACATCACTGGCTCGAAGCGCGAGCACAGCGCCGCAATCCGGCGGTTCCGCTCACGCATTTCGGGGGTGCGCAGCATCTGCATGAAGTCCTCGCGCTTCTGCCATTGCGAGTAATTGGCGATCCGGGTCTGGGCGTCGTTCACATGCAGGCCCGCCGAGATGAACCCCTGCTGATGGCGGATAAAGGCATCATAGGCCGCGTTCAGCTCGTCCAGCAGATCGGCGCAGTGGCCGGGGGTGGTCTCGAAGGTGGTGATCACGGTCTGCCCGTGGAAATCGGCTGAGATCTTGGTCATGGCGGCCTCCCTTTTCGTCAGCCTAGCCCCCGCGGAGGCATCGGGCAAGCTTGGCATCGGCGGCGTCAGGCCTTACATTGCCGTGGCACCCGGCGGACCGGTTTGCCACGCAGGAGAGCCCGACATGAGACAGCGCAAACCCTTCCTTGACGCAAAACACCCCATGTTTGCAAAGACTTGGGTGCGGGTGCTGACCACCGCCCTCCCCCTCGCCTGGGGCGCTTTCGAGTTCTGGAACAACGAGCCGATGTGGGGCCTGATGTTTGGCGCCGCAGGCGCCTATGCCGGCTGGAAGCTGTTCATCGACAAGAGCTGAGCCTGCCCCGGATCTCGCCGCTATCCCCTTGAGTTGGCAGGGGATTACAGCCTGTCACCTGGCGCACCACCTGCAGCATCGTCTCCTTGATCTGCGGCTGATCGGCCCGGGAAGCCCAGCCGTGGCGCACCACTTCGAACGCCGAGCCCTGCCGCCACACGGTATAATCGCGGCCATCGACCGTGACCTTAACACTTTGCGCGCCGATCATCTGCGGCGCGGGGCTGGCGTCACAAGCCGCCAGAAGAAGGATGAGGAATATCATGCCCATGGCGCCATATCCTCATGTGCCGGTTAATTTTCGGTTAAGAACTCCCCAAGGTCTTGCCCGCGTCTTCCTTCGGTCTTCTTTCCGTCTCTACGCCCGCCCCGCTCAAGTTTGGTTAACCAGCCCCGCCTATCCTGCAATCCGGAGGGCAGCATGACCGATCTCAAACACCAGACCGCGACCCAGACCAGGCACTACACCTACATGATGGACGTGATGCGCCGTCTGGAATGGGACCTGCACAACACGATCGAAACCACCACCCGCATCCCCGAGGAATGGCACCAGATCGCGCGCGAGACGCCCTCTGCGCCCGGCCTCAAGGTCAACCTGCGGCTTGATGCCGATGTGGTGAAATTCTTCAAGTCGATGGGCGAAGGCTATGGGCCGCGCATCAACAATGTCCTGAAAAGCTACATGCATGCCCGCCTCGCCGGGGTGATCAAGGGCGCCGAAACCCTGGCGCATTACCGCAAGCGCGAGGAGCTGCATGACGGCGCCAAGCCCTGCTTCGGGGCGACGGCGCACAGCCTGGGCGAGGAGTGGGCGGACGACGGCCCGCCGCCCCCCGCCAAGGCCCGCGCCCGCATGGCCGAGGAACTGCAGCGCCGCAATGCCGAAACCGGGATGAAGGGCGACCCGAAGGACTGGCTGCGCCTGCGCTAAAGGGCGGAACCTGCGGGCGAAAACTGATGCAGATCAGTGCGGCGCGGCGGGCGAGGTCTATAGGCTGGTTCCAGCCTCGCATCCTGCGAGCCCAAGGAGATTTCCCATGCGCTTCATCCTGCCGCTTCTGTGCCTGACCGCCCTGCTCGCCACCACCGCCTGCGAAACCATCGAAGGCGCCGGCCGCGACGTGACCTCCGCCGGCCAGGTCGTCACCAACGAGGCGCAGAAGGCGGCGAACTGAGGCGAAGCGATTGGGTGCGTGAGATCACGCACCCGGCGCCATTACATGTCGCCTTGCACCTGATCGGCGCTTTGGGTGACGGTCTGCCCCGCGCCTTGAAGATCCCGTCCCGCGCCTTTCATGGTTTCACAAGCAGACAAGGCCAGAACGACCACAAGGGCGATGAGGGGGGTGGCGCGACGCAGGGACATGGCAAACTCCTTTGGAATGTGCAGATCAACGCGGCGCGGAGCAGAGGGTTCCCTGCGCGGGGCACAACGCGGCAAACTGTGGCCGAATGCCTGAGCCCCCGCCCCCTGCGGCGCCTTGCGAGAGCGGAGTCCGGGGCGACCCGGGGCCGATCAGGGGACCTGCCAGTGGCAGGTCACCCGGCCCCTTGGCCGGAGGCTGAAAGCCGGAGGCCAAGAGGGGATGTGCCGCAAACCGGAGCGATGGAAATCGGGGCGCGCCTGCCTGGGCGGGCGCAACGCGCCTGCCGGGGGCAGGCAGGCGCGGCCCGATTTGACGCGGGTCAAATCGGGCCGCGCGACGAACTTTTTCAGAAATCGAATTAGCTATCGAGTATATTATATCTCCGGATTTCGCTCGATTGCTTCATACCCTTCGTTGGTCACCTGAAATATGCCCGATCCGAACTTTGTTTCCTTAATTAACCCGAACTCTTCGAGCTTTTCAACATGAGCCCTCCATTTCGCTTGGGCTCTCGGATCACCATTCTTGGCAATTTCCTCACCACCGGCGGACAAGGACCAGCCTCCAATGTAATCACGCCACAGAATAAATCCGTCCCGCGAATCGCTGGCTTTTCTAAGCAGGCGCGCGGCATCTTCGTTTATAGTGACTTTCCGTAGCTCTTTATCATCCGCGGATTCAACGGCGGGCACCTGCGCCGTAATACTTTGGATATAATCATTCTCATTCAGGCAAATCTTAAACTGTCGACTAAAGAGGTCTTTCAATTCCGCGGCATTATCAAATTCCTGATAGAGGCCCCTCGGCTCGCACCATTTTCTAAACTCCTCCCGCTTCTCCCACTGAGCAAGATCAATCGACTGAGGCGCAATTGGCTTACGACAAAAATAGACTAGCGCAGGCTTTCCTGCCGCATGGTGCCGCTTGATCTCTTCGACGGAGCCACTAATTTCTTTTGAAGTCGGGCTACCCAACTTTGTCCAGAATATTCCAACAAGAACATCGCACCTGTCAACCAAACGCTCGTTAATTTGGTCCTGCGGTGCAGCACCAAGCTCCGGCGCAGAATGCGTTGTCCAAGAAATCGGCAGAACCACAATCTGTTTGTGAAAGGATTCCGTGTGGTTCCATTCGTAAATCAGTTGCGAGATGATGGCGCGTTCTTCTTGAACATCCGAAGGTGACGCTATCATGACTGGCAAGACTTTGGCGCTATACAAATTTCTTCTCCAATTCCTCAACTATCCATCTTCAACGCCGAAATAAACGCCTCCTGCGGGATCTCGACCTTCCCGAACTGGCGCATCCGCTTCTTGCCCTCTTTCTGCTTCTCCAGCAGCTTTTTCTTGCGGCTCGCGTCGCCGCCGTAGCATTTGGCGGTCACGTCCTTGCGCATGGCACTCAGCGTCTCGCGCGCGATGACGCGGGAGCCGATGGCGGCCTGGATCGGGATCTTGAACATGTGGCGGGGGATCAGCTCTTTCAGCTTTTCCACCATGGCGCGGCCGCGCATCTCGGCCCGGTCGCGGTGGACCATCATGGACAGGGCGTCGACCGGCTCGTCATTGACCAGGATCGACATCTTGACCAGAAAATCCTCGCGGTATTCCGACAGGACGTAATCGAAGCTGGCATAGCCCTGGGAGACCGATTTCAGCCGGTCGTAGAAGTCGAAGACCACCTCGGCGAGCGGCAGGTCATAGACGACCATGGCGCGGTTGCCGGCGTAGGAGAGGTCCATCTGGATGCCGCGGCGGTCCTGGCAGAGCTTCAGGATATCGCCGAGATAGGTGTCGGGAACCAGGATCGTGGCCTTGATCCGCGGCTCCTCGATATGGTCGACGAAGGTGAGGTCGGGCATGTCGGCGGGGTTGTGCAGCGAGCGCACCTCGCCGTCCTTCATGTAGAGGTGGAAGACCACCGAAGGCGCGGTGGTGATGAGGTCGAGGTTGTACTCGCGCTCCAGCCGGTCGCGGATGACTTCGAGGTGGAGGAGGCCGAGGAAGCCGCAGCGGAAGCCGAAGCCCAGGGCCGCAGAGGTTTCCATCTCGGTCGAGAAGGAGGCGTCGTTGAGGGATAGCTTCTCGATCGCCTCGCGCAGGTCTTCGAACTGGGCGGCATCGACGGGGAAGAGGCCGCAGAAGACGACGGGCTGCGCGGGTTTGAAGCCGGGGAGCGGTTCGGTCGTGCCCTTGCGTTCATGGGTGACGGTGTCGCCGACGCGGGTGTCGCGGACCTGCTTGATCTGGGCGGTGAAGATGCCGATCTCGCCCGGGCCAAGTTCGGCGATGTCGACCATCTGCGGCTTCAGGACGGCAAGCTTTTCAATGCCATAGACGGCATTGGTCTGCATCATCCGGATCCGGTCGCCTTTGCGGACCACGCCATCCATGACGCGGATCATGGTGACGACGCCGAGGTAGGCATCATACCAGCTGTCGACCAGCATGGCTTTCAGCGGCGCGTCGCGGTCGCCTTTCGGCGGCGGCAGGCGGGTGACGATCGCCTCCAGCACATCGGGGATGCCGATGCCGGATTTGGCCGAGATGAGGACGGCGTCGGAGGCGTCGAGGCCGATGACGTCTTCGATCTGCTGCTTGACCCGCTCGGGTTCGGCGGCGGGAAGGTCGATCTTGTTCAGGACCGGGACGATTTCGTGCCCGGCGTCCAGCGCCTGATAGACATTGGCCAGCGTCTGCGCCTCGACCCCCTGGCTCGCATCCACCACCAAGAGGGAGCCTTCGACCGCGCGCATCGAGCGGGAGACCTCATAGCCGAAGTCGACGTGGCCGGGGGTGTCGATCAGGTTCAGGACATAGGTCTTGCCGTCATTGGCCTTGTAGTCGATCCGCACCGTGTTGGCCTTGATCGTGATGCCGCGCTCGCGCTCGATATCCATCGAGTCGAGCAGCTGGGCCTTCATGTCACGGTCCTTGACCGTGCCGGTTGACTGGATCAACCGGTCGGCGAGGGTGGATTTGCCGTGGTCGATATGGGCCACGATGGAGAAGTTGCGGATGAGGTCAAGCTGGGTCATGCGCCCGCGTATAGCCGGAAGCCGGGGAGCGGGAAAGGGGGGATGGAACCCGCTTCGGGCCTGAAAATCCGGGGCTTTCGGGGCCTAAGCCCGGGGCCAGGCCTGCATGGCGGTATCGACCACCAGATCCAGCGCCGCGATGGCCGCACCGCCCTGCGCCATCGAGGCGATGCCGAAGAGGGTGGCCTCGATGAAATCGCCAAAGGCCTTGGCATCGGCGGTTTGCGGAAACTGGCCCTCGGCCACGGCGCGGCGGAGCCGGGCGTCGATCGCCTGGCGCGAGGCCTGCGCCAGCTCTTTCATCCTGGCGCCGATCATGTCGGGCAGATCATCGCTGCCGGAGGCGGCCAGATTGGTCATCAACAGGCAACCTGCCGGCAGTTCGGGCTGCGCCATCCGGCGAATCGCGGCGCGCAGGTAAAGGCGCAGGGCGGCTTTGGCATCCGGCTCCGCCTCCATCGCGCGGATCGGCGGGGCAACGTAAAGCTGGTTGTAGCGGTCGAGCGCGGCCAGAAACAGCGCCTCCTTGTTGCCGAAAGCGCCGTAAAGGCTGGGCTTGTTGAGCCCGGTCGCAGCACAGAGATCGACGAGGGACGTGCCCAGAAACCCTTGTTTCCAAAACACATCCAGCACGCAGTTCAGCGTGGCGTCATCGTCGAAGGAACGGGGGCGACCCCGGGGCGCGGACATGGCTGGCTCTTTTTTTCCCGGACCCAGGGGTGGGCCGTTGACTATATCTGTACCGATCGGTATTAATTACCGCCTGGTACAGATATAGCGCAAAACAGGGCGCGGGAAAAGGACGGATCATGGGCAAACTTCAGGATAAACGCGTGCTGATCACCGGCGGCACCACCGGCATCGGGTTGGAGACGGCGCGGCTGTTCCTGGCCGAGGGGGCCAAGGTCGCCATCACCGGGCAATCGGCGGCGCGGGTGGCTGCGGCGGGGCATGAGCTCGGCGCGGGGGTGCTGGCCCTGCGGGCCGATGTCACCTCGCGTGCCGAGATGGCGGCGGCGGTGGCGCAGGTGGTCGCGGCCTTTGGCGGCATCGACGTGGTCTTCGCCAATGCGGGCGTTGCGCCGCTGTCGCCGCTGGAGGCGATTGACGATGTGCATCTGGCCGAGCTTCTGGGCATCAACATCAACGGCGTGGTGATCACGGTGCAGACGGCGCTGCCGCATCTGAGCGACAAGGCCTCGGTCATCCTGACCGGCTCGGCGGTGTCGGACAAGGCGCTGCCGGGCGGCAGCATCTATGCGGCGACCAAGGCGGCGGTACGTTCGCTGGCGCGAAGCTGGACGCAGGAACTGGCGCCGCGCGGGATCCGGGTCAATGTCCTGTCGCCGGGCATGACCGAGACGCCGATCTTCGGCAAGATGGGGATGCCGGACGCGGCGGTGGCGGGATTTGTGGCCCAGGTGCCGGCAGGACGCGCCGCCCAGCCCACCGAGATGGCGCAGGCCGCGCTGTATCTGGCAAGTGCGGAATCGGCCTACATGCGGGCCGGCAATCTGGTGGTGGATGGCGGCTGGTCGGCCATCTGAGACAGGCGGGCGGGCCGGGGCCCCTGCCCCGCCCGCCTCAAGCTCTTGGGGCGGCTGCCGCCCGGGCCACAGTTTGTAGGGGATCGGGCGGGGCTTGCGGCGAAATCCCGCACAAACCCCTGTCAGGGTTGAAAAATCCCTTTCGAATCGGTAACATGCTTGCAAGAAAAACCACCGAGGCGGGGTATTCCCGACCTTGCGGATAGAGGCAGTATGATGCGCAAGTTCCTTTTCGGGGCCGGTTTCGCCGCCCTTTCGCTGTTTTGCATGGCCGGGGTTGCCTCGGCCGGGCCGATTGAAAACGCCTGCATGAAATCAAACCGCAGCTCGGCCAACCGCTCGCTCTGCACCTGCATCCAGCAGGTGGCGGATGTGACGCTGGGCGGGTCGGATCAGCGGCTGGCGGCCTCGTTCTTCAAGGACCCCGACAAGGCGCAAAAGGTCCGCATGTCGCGCTCGGCCCAGGATGATGCCTTCTGGAGCCGCTATGTGACCTTTGGCAACCAGGCCAAGCAGGCCTGCACGGGCTGAAACGGCGCAGGGCTGAGGGTCAGCCGAACTTCACCTCAGGCAGGGCGAGGCCCGGCGGGCAGTCGGGCGCTGGCTCTGGCGTGCCTTGCGTGGTGACGAGCGGCACGATGCCGGCCCAGACCGGCCAGCTGCGATCCTCCGGCGGGTCCTCGGGCATCGCGGCGGCGACCTTGGCCGAGGCCTCGTCGATGCGCATGGTCAGGATCGCGGTGGCCTTCAGCTCTTGCGCGGTCATCGGGCGCAGCTGTGGCCAGCGGCCCGGGAACATCTGATCCATCATCGCCTTGAGATGGCTTTCCTTCTCGTCCTTGTCGCTGACGACATGGGCCGCGCCAAAGAGCACGACCGAACGGAAGTTGACCGAATGTTCGAAGCCGGAGCGCGCCAGCACCAGCCCGTCGGTCAGCGTCACGGTCAGGCAGACTGGTGCGCCGTCGATGGCGCGCAGAAAGCGGCTGGCGGCCGAGCCGTGCCAGTAGACGTGATCCCCGATCCGCCATTGCAACGTGGGCGTGACATGGGGCGCGCCCGCAACCACATAACCGACATGGGCCACCGGACCGGCGTCGAGGATGGCGTCGATCGTGGCCCGGTCATGCGCCCCCTTCCCCGCCATGCGGCGCAGGCGGGTGCGGTCGGTCGGGGCGGATGGCTTGCTCATGTGTCCTCGGGTGGTACACGAATTTTCGACGAAAATTCGGATGGGGCGGGCGCGAATTTTCTGCGAAAATTCGGAAGGGTGGCAGGTTAAAATTTTCTGCGAAAATTTGGGGGCGGTGCGGTGGGGCGGGCGGGAATTTTCGCAGAAAATTCGAATCAGCGGAAGGCGGGGCCGTGCGACCAGAGGGTGAGAGACCAGCGCGTGCCCGCAGTGACCGGGGTCACGCGGTGCAGCACGAAGCTGGGGAACAGGATCGCCGTGCCCTGGCTGCGCGGCGCTTCGCGGATGTTGCTGTCGGGGCGCAGTTCCAGCGTGCCGCCGGTATAATCTTCGGGCGGGGAGAGCTGGACTACAATGGTCAGCTTGCGTTTGGCGGCCAGCGCCCCGGCGCCGATGTCGGAGTGCCAGTCGAAATGGCCCTCGCGTTCGGCGCCATAGCGGGCGACTTGCGGGCTTTCGGCGAATTCGTCCAGCGCGAAGCCGAAGCTTTCGCGGTTGGCCTCGGCCACCAGGCGGATCATGCGGTCCATCACCCAGGCGGCCTCGGGGAGATCGTCGAGCCAGGAGAGCTCGGCCCGGCGGATCTGGTGCGCCGTGGTCTGGCGCACCAATCCGGCATCGCGCAAGGGCCCCGCCGCACAAAGATCCACCAGGGCCGCGCATTCGGCGGGCGACATTGCTTCGGGGATCAGGTGAAACGGGGTCATGGCGTCCTAGTGCGAGGCTGCATCATGCGAGGCCGCGTCATGGGCGGTGGCCTCGCTGCCGGGGTCTGCGACCCTTTTGTTGTCGACGGGCAGGGTCACGGTGACCTCGCCCACGTTCTTGAAGGTCAGGACCAGCGTGATCATGTCGCCCGCCTTGATCGGATGGGTCAGACCCATCAGCATGACATGGCTGCCCGAACTGCCGAGGACAAGTTCTTCCTGCGCCTTGACGGCAAAGCCCTCGGGCTGGTCCTTCATCTGCATGACGCCATTGGCATCGGCGGCGGAGTGCATCAGCATTACCATCCCGGCGTCGGGGCTGGTGGCCGAAAGCAGGACCTCATCGGTCAATTCGTTGTTCAGAAGCCGGAAATAGGCCGCCCCCGAGGGGCCGATCACCCGGGCATAGGGGTCGATGATATGGACGCCATTATGGGCTGCGGCGGGAAGCGCCACGGCGAAAAGCGTCCCTGTGAAGAGCGCCACGGCACGGGCGGCAAGGCGGAGGTGTTTCATTCTGTCCTCATGAGCTGAAAAGGGTGATATTTCAGACGAGGAAGCGCGGCGGCCCCCGGGCCATCGGCCGGGTCAGAGGTTGCAGAACCATCTGCGCCCGGCTGGCCGGATGCAGGACGACGAAACGCGCCGGGGCCATCGGCAGGGCCGCCGGGCTGGCCAGATCGGCCATGACGGCAGAGGCGGCAAGGCAATGGGTGCAGGGATGCGCGGCAATCCGGTGGCCGGTCGCATCCAACGTCACCGCGACCGCGCCATAGGCGCCGCAAAGCACCTGATCCTGCGCGCCGGCCATCTCGGACCGGGCCACGGCCTCGGTCTGGCTCGCAAGGGCCAGCAAAAGCGAGAGGACAAGGGCGATCAGGGCGCGCATGGCGCTGACCTACAGCCAAGCGCGCATCCTGTCCATATCGCGCGGCAGGCTTTGCCTCCCCCGCGCAAAAGCGAAAACCCCGGCGCCTTGCCGGCACCGGGGCTTCAAAGACAGGCCAGAAGATCAGGCGGCGACTTGCGCCTTGACGACTTCTTTCTTGATGGCCAGCGCGTCCGAGGACAGCTCGTCATCCTTGGCTTTCAGCAGGAAAGCATCCAGGCCACCGCGGTGATCCACCGAGCGGAGCGCCGCTGCGGAGATCCGCAGCTGGAAGCTGCGACCCAGGCTGTCCGAAATCAGGGTGACTTCGTTCAGGTTCGGCAGAAAGCGCCGACGGGTCTTGTTGTTGGCATGGCTGATCTTGTTGCCAGACATCGGGCCCTTGCCCGAGAGTTCGCAGACGCGCGACATTGTGGTGTTCCTTCGTGTGTCAAGACGACAGAGCACCGCCAAAGGGGCGGCGTCCGAATTCGATTTGTGGCGTGTAAGGCGCTTTCCCGGCGGCGTCAAGCGATTCACCTGCGATATTCACCCCGCCAGCGCAGCGGGATGACGCTTTTGCGACGCCCGGGCCAATTCCCCCAGATACGACGGGCGCGCCCTCAGGAAGGCGGCCAGGCGTTCAGGATAATCCCTGCCCACCGCCGCCGCAACCGAGGGCCGCAGGGCCAAAGCGCGCTGCCACGCGGCCAGGCGGGGCAGATCCGGCAGGGCTTGCGGCAGGTCCAGGGCCGAAAACACCGCGAAATAGCGGAAAACCGGGGCAAAGGCCGCGTCAACCAGGCTGAAGCCACCGGCAAAGAACGGGCCCTCGATCTGGTCCTCCAGACGGGCGAGCCTTGCGGTCAGGCGCGCCAGACGGTCGAGGAAGCTTGCGGCATCGGCGGAATAGAGCCCCGCGATATCGGTCAGCGTGGCCGAGGCATATTCGATCCAGCCGCGATGGCGCGCCCTTGCCAGCGGGTCGGCGGGGTGCAGGGGCCGGGGCGCCACCTCCTCCAGATATTCCAGAATCACCGCGGATTCGAAGATGGCGGTATCGCCGGCCAGAAGGACCGGCGTCTTGCCCAAGGGGGAGAGCGCCAGAAACCAGTCGGGCTTGGCGGCAAGGTCGATGTCGCGGCGTGTGAAGGGCAGGCCCTTTTCGGTCAGGGCGATGGCGGCGCGCTGCACATAGGGGCAGAGCGGATGGCTGATCAGGGTCAGGGCGGGTGGGGTGTGGGGCTGGGGCATGGGGTCTCCGATTCTGCTTGCAGTTGCATCTATATCGGCGCGATGCGCCCTGGAGTCAATCTTGATGCAGATGCATCTATGTGGTATCGGGGGCGCATGACCGAGCTCTCTCCCACCACCACCGCCGTCTGGACCCGCCTGCACCGCGCCAGTTCTGCCGTCACCGCGGCGGTGGAGGCGGCGTTCAAAGACGCGGGCCTGCCGCCCCTTGGCTGGTACGATGTGCTCTGGGAGATCGAGAAGGCGCCCGAGGGCATCCGGCCCCTGGCGCTGCAGGACCGGCTTTTGCTGCCGCAATACGGGCTGTCGCGGCTGGTCGATCGGCTGGAGAAGGCGGGTTATGTCACGCGGCAGGCTTGCGAAACCGATGGGCGGGGCCAGGTTCTGGCGTTGACGCCGGAAGGCCGCGCGGTGCGGGCGCGGATGTGGCCCATCTATGCTGCGGTGCTGGCGGCAAGCGTCGAGGCGCGTCTGAGCCGGGAGGAAGCCGCGACCCTGGCCCGCCTCCTGGCGCGGCTTTCAGCGCCCGAGCAGGTGTAAAAGCTCGGCCGCCGCGGCTTCGGGCGTCCGGGTGCCCTGCTCCACCTGATCGCCGAGGCTTTGCATCAAGCCCCTGGCCGGCTCGCGGCTCAGGGCTGCGAGCAGGCCCTGGCGGACCTCCTCGGCGAACCAGTGGCGGGATTGTTCGGCGCGGGTCCGGGCGAAATGCCCGTTGGCGCGGCGCCAGTCGGCGAGGTGGCGGATCGCGGCCCAGGTTTCCGGCAATCCGCGGTTTTCCAGGGCCGAGACGGTGAGGGCGGCGGGATAGCCCTCCGGGTCCTGCGGGCGGTGCCGCAAAAGGCGCAGGGCGCCGGCATATTCGGCCAAGGTTCGGTTGGCGGTGGGCAGAAGCGCGCCATCGGCCTTGTTGATCAGCAGGAGGTCGGCCATCTCCATGATGCCGCGCTTGACGCCCTGCAATTCGTCGCCGCCGGCCGGGGCGAGGAGCAGAAGGAAGACATCGCAAAGCTGCGCCACCACGGTTTCCGATTGGCCGACGCCGACCGTCTCGATCAGGATGACGTCGAAGCCCGCCGCCTCACACAGCGCCACCGCCTCGCGGGTGCGGCGGGCGACGCCGCCAAGCTCGGTGCGGCTCGGGCTCGGGCGGATGAAGGCCAAAGGGTCGCGCGACAGCCGCTCCATCCGCGTCTTGTCGCCGAGGATCGAACCGCCGGTGCGCGCCGAGGAGGGGTCGACGGCCAGAACCGCGACCCGCAGCCCCTGCCCGGTCAGCATCAGGCCGAAGCTTTCGATGAAAGAGGATTTGCCGACGCCCGGCGTGCCCGAGAGCCCGAGGCGCAGCGCCTGCCGGCCCTGCCCCAGCGCGCCGATCAGCGCCAGCGCCTGCGCCCGGTGATCGGCCCGCCCGCTTTCGACCAGGGTGATGGCCCGCGCCAGCGCCCGCCTGTCGCCCGCCTTGACCGATCCTGCCAGTTCCTGCACGTCCATGAGCGCCTCCCGTCCGGCGACCTTGCCCGATGGGGCTGGGATTGGCCAGAGGGGCGGATTGCCCCCGATGTCGCAGCCTTTGCTTGCGTCAGGATTGGGCCTGCGGCCGCCGGGGTTGGGCCTGCGGCCGCCGGGGTTGGGCCTGCGGCCGCCGGGGTTGGGCCTGCGGCCGCCGGCCCCCCCTCCCCGGCCCTCCCCGCAAGCGGGGCGGGGGCGCAAGATGTGTGACCTGCGGGCGGTCCGAGACCTCGCGCGGGCGGGGCGGGCAGAAGCCTCCGGCGGGAGTATTTGGGCAGAGGGCAAGGGCAAGGTGGAGTCTTTCCCTTGCGCTTTGGACAAATACTCCACGGGAGGTCCGGAGGGTGTGAAACCCTCCGGCCGTGGCGGCCGCAGGCCCATGCTGGGGGGTTGAGGTGCTGCGCCGGTGCGGGGATAAGGGGGGATGAGCGTCGTGTCCTCCCCCTTGCCGATTGATGATGTGTTGCCAGAGGTCCGCGCGGCTGTGGCGGCGCGGGGCATGGTGGTGTTGCAGGCGCCGCCGGGGGCGGGCAAGACGACGCGGGTGCCGCTGGATCTGCTGGACGCGGGGTTGATCGCGGGCAGGATCCTGTTGCTGGAGCCGCGCCGGCTTGCCGCGCGGGCGGCGGCGGAGCGGATGGCGGAGACTTTGGGCGAGGCGGTGGGCGGCAGGGTGGGCTACCGGATCCGCGGCGAGGCCAAGGTGTCGGCGGCGACACGGATCGAGGTGGTGACGGAGGGGATTCTGACCCGGATGATCCAGTCCGATCCCGAGCTGCCGGGCATCGGGGCGGTGATCTTTGACGAATTCCACGAGCGGAGTCTGCAGGCCGATCTGGGGCTGGCGCTGTGTCTGGAGATCCGGGGCGCCTTGCGCGAGGATCTGGCGCTGATCGTCATGTCGGCGACTTTGGATGCCGAACCGGTCGCAAGGCTGATGGGGGGCGCGCCCGTGGTGACCTCGGCCGGGCGGGCCTTTGCGGTCGAGACGCGCTGGCTGGGGCGCAGCCCCGATGCCTCGGCGCGGTTCGAGGCCGTGATGGCGGGGCAGATATTGACCGCTTTGGAGGAGGTGCCGGAGGGCGGGCTTCTGGCCTTTCTGCCCGGCGAGGGCGAGATTCGGCGGGTCGAGGCGGCTTTGGCGGGGCGGGTGCCGGGCTCGGTCGTCCTGCCCCTGTTCGGGGCGATGGAATTTGCCGCCCAGCGCGCGGCATTGGGGCCGGTTGCGGGGCGGCGGGTGGTGCTGGCGACCGCGATCGCGGAAACCTCGCTGACCCTGCCCGATATCCGCATCGTCGTGGATGGCGGGCGGGCGCGTCGGGCGCGGTTTGATGCTGCCTCCGGCATGTCGCGGCTGGTGACCGAAAGGGTGACCAAGGCCGAGGCGGAGCAGCGCCGGGGGCGGGCCGGGCGGGTGGCGGAGGGCATCTGCTACCGGCTTTGGACCAAGGGCGAGGAGGGCGGGCTGGCGAGCCATCCGCCGGCCGAGATCGAGGCGGCGGATCTGACCGGGCTGGCGCTGGAACTGGCGCTTTGGGGCAGCGACGATCTGGCCTTTCTGACCCCGCCGCCGCCCGGGCCCTTGGCCGAGGCGCGGGCGCTGCTGGAGGGGCTTGGCGCGCTGGCGGGCGGGCGGATCACCGACCACGGCCGCGCCTTGGCCGCCCTGCCCCTGCATCCAAGGCTTGCCCATATGCTGATGCTGGCCGGGCCTTCGGCTGCCGACCTCGCGGCATTGCTGGAGGAACGCGACCCCCTGCGCGGGGCGCCGGCCGATCTTGCCTTGCGGATCAAGGCGATACGCGATCTGCGCGGCTATGAGGCGGACCATCCCTGGCCCGCCTCGCGCCCGGTGCTGGACCGGATCCGGCAGGAGACACGGCGCCTGACCCGGGCCCTGCCCCGGCAGGAGGCCGCGCTGCCGGGCCTGACGCTCGGGCAGATGGCGGCGCTGGCCTATCCCGACCGGATTGGGTTGCGCCGCAAAGGCGAGGCGCCGCGCTGGATCCTGTCGGGAGGCAAGGGGGCCGCGATGGCGCCGGGCACGCCCTTGTCGGGCGCAAGGCTGATCGTGGCCACCGATCTGGACGGCGACCCGCGCGAGGCCCTGGTGCGGCAGGCGGTGGCGCTTTCCGAGGCCGAGCTGCGGGCGGTGCAGGGCGAGGCGATCCATTGGCGCGAGGTCTGTGAATGGTCGCGGCGAGATGGAAGGGTGATGGCACGGCGGCAGGAGGTTCTGGGCGCCCTGGTGCTGGACGAACGGCCTTGGGAGGCGACGCCCGAGGCCCTCGCCTTGGCGGCCTTTGAGGGGCTGCGGCAGCTCGGCCTGCCCTGGACGCCGCAGGCGCGGCGGTTGCGGGCGCGGATGGCGCTCGCCCGGGGCGCGGGCTGGCCGGAGGTGACCGATGCGGCTTTGCTGGCGGATGGGGCCTGGCTTTTGCCCTACCTGACCAAGGTGCGCAGCGAGGCCGATCTGAAAGGGCTGGACCTGACCGAGGCCTTGAAGGCGCGTCTGACCTGGGAGCAACAGGCCGAGATGGACCGGCTGGCGCCGGCGAGTTTCGAGACGCCTTTGGGGCGCAAGGTGCCGATTGATTATGACGGCGAGGTGCCGGGGATCGAGATCCGCCTGCAGGAGATGTTTGGCGTCACGCGCCACCCGGTGGTGGGGGCGCGGCAGATGCCCTTGCGGGTGACGCTTTTGTCGCCGGGGCAGAAGCCCATTCAGGTGACGATGGATATTCCGGGCTTCTGGCGCTCCTCCTACAGCGATGTGCGCAAGGACATGCGCGGGCAATATCCGCGCCATCCCTGGCCGGAGGACCCGACCGAGGCCGAGCCCACGCTGCGGGCCAAGCCGCGCGGCACCTGAAGCATGAGGCGCGCCTGGCGGCGCAAGTCTTATCCTCGCCTCTGGCCTGCGGCCAACCGGCTCAGGCTGCGCGCCGCGCGGGAGTATTTGGGCAAAGCGCAAATCGGATAGGACCAGAGGCGCGGCTTGGGCAAGGCCAGATCGGGGGGCGGCTTGCTGCGGGACCGGGGCTTCTGTAACAGATTTGCGACAGGGCGGGCTTTGGTCCTTCGGTTTTAAACGGAGACGCGCGTGAGCCTGACCGTATTGCTGGCTGTTCTGGGATCGGCGCTGCTGCATGCCCTGTGGAACTCGCTGATCAAGACCGGGACCTCGCGGCTCGGGGCCACGGTGATCCTGTCCTTGGGCGAGGTGCCGATCGGGCTGGCGGTGGCTTTCTTCTGCAAGCTGCCGGCCTGGGAGGTGATGCCCTGGGTGCTGGCCTCGGGGGCGACGCATTTCTTTTACAAGCTCTTTCTGACTTTTGCCTATGCGCGCGGCGATCTGAGCCGGGTCTACCCCTTGGCGCGCGGGGCGGCGCCTTTGATCGTGGGGCTGGTCTCGACCGCCTTTCTGGCCGAGCCTTTGAGCCTGATGCAGTTTGGCGGCGTCATGGTGCTGGGCTTTGGCATCTTGCTGATGGCCGGCGGCGTACTTTTTGGCGGCGAGAACCGGCGGCTCATTCCCTTTGCGCTCGGCTCGGCCTGTGCGACGGCGCTTTACACGCTGATCGACGGGCATGGCGCGCGGGTGGCGGGGGATCCGGTGGCCTATGTGGCCTGGGTTTTCATCGCGGATGGCGGGTTTTTCGCGGGTGGCATCCTGGCCTGGAAGGGCCTTGCGATCCTGCCGCGGACGCGGGGACCGTGGAGCGCGGGGCTGCTGGCGGCGGCGGCGTCCTATGCGGCCTATGGCATTTCGGTCTGGGCGATGACGGTCGCGCCGATCGCGCTGGTGGCGGCCTTGCGCGAGACCTCGATCCTGTTCGCGGTGGGCATCGGCTGGCTGTTCTTCAAGGAAAGGATCAGCGGCGCCAAGGCCCTGGCCGCCCTGGTCATCGTGGCGGGCGTGGTGATGACGCGGCTTTGAGCCCTAAGCGATGCGGTCTGAGGTCTTCTCGGGGAAGATCTGCTGCGCGATGCCGGCGAAGGTCAGGTAGAGCGAGGACAGGATCAGGCCCCAGTGGACGAAAAGCCCCTCGTTGAAATTCACCCAGGCGGCCTGGGCGGCGAAGGCGAGCCAGAGGATGGCGGCGGCCAGATTGACCCGGTGCCAGCGCGGCGTCCGCGTCGGGTGGACGAATTTGAGGTTGAGGAACATCGCGACCGTCAGGGCGATGACGATGAACAGCACCACCATCTGCGGCGGGTCGACCGCGAAAAGCACCAGGACCACCATGTTCCAGCAGGCCGGGAAGCCGGAAAAGCTCTTGTCCTTGGTCTTCATCCGCGTGTCGGCGAAATAGATCACCGATCCATAGGTGATCACCAGAATCGCGATCCAGCCGGTCCAGCCGGGCAAGAGGCCCTTGGTGAACAGCGCATAGGCCGGGATGAAGACGTAAGTCAGGTAATCGACGATGAGGTCGAGCAGAACCCCGTCGTAAAGCGGCCAGTTCTTGCGGGTGTCATAGCGCCGCGCCAGGGGGCCGTCGATGCCGTCAACGACCAGCGCCACGACGAGCCAGAGGAACATCAGGCTCCACTTGCCATCGACAGCGGCCAGCATGGCCAACATCGACAGGACGGATCCTGTCGCGGTGAGAAGGTGGACAGCCAAGGCTTTAAAGCGAATGTTCATGGCGCGTTGATGGCCGAAATGGCCCGATCTTGCAAGCGCGCGGTGGGTCTCATCGCCGTCAGGGCCGCGCAAAAGGCGCGGTCAGGCCGCGATTTGCGACGTGTAAAGCCCCCTTCCCCCTGGCGGATTGCCGGTCGTCAGGCGGCTGGAGGGACCCGCCTGCTGGGCCAAAGCCTCGAAAAACGCCTGGGACATCGACCGCATGGGTGCGGTCTTTTGCGCGGCCGTGGTGTCCGTCGGGGTGGGAACTTCGGCGTCGGGTGGGCCGGTTGGGGCGAGGTTTTGCAGGGTTTCCGCGGCGGCGTTCATCTCCCCGGGGCTGAGCGTGCCATCGCCATCGGTGTCGATCGCCGACAGCAGCGCGGCGAGCACGCCGGCGGGCGAGTCGGCATCGGTTGGCTGTGTGGCGGAGGCTGCGGCGTCCGCCGACGAGGGCGAGGCTTTGGAGTCGTCCGCCGTGGCGGAGGCCTTGTCGCCGGTCAGCGCCTGCATCATTGCAGCGACCAGCGCCTGCATCGAGGCGCCATTGCCGCCCGGGGGTGCGGGCGGTGGCCTTGGGTCAGGCGGACGCTCCGCCGTCCGGGGCGCATCATCGGTCTGCGTCTTGTCCCGCTTCCCGGTGAAGAGGGCGATCAGGCTGGCGGCATTGCCGCTGCCGGAGAGGGCATTGAACATGCCATGTTCCTTCTGGAGCGGGCCCAAGATCGGGCCGCGTCCAGGTTGGCCGCAAATTCTTGCCAAAACCTTTCATAGGAATGCTCCGCCGCCGAAAAGTGCGCGGCATTCGAGGCATCGTCCCCGGCTTTCAGGCGCGGGGATGGGCCTGGTCGTAGACCTCCATCAGGCGGGCGGCGTCGACGGCGGTATAGGCCTGGGTCGTGGACAGCGAGGCATGGCCGAGCAGTTCCTGAATGGCGCGCAGATCGCCGCCGGCGGCGAGAAGATGGGTCGCGAAGGAATGGCGGAGCGCGTGGGGCGTGGCGGTCGCTGGCAGGCCGAGGCGCATCCGCGCCTGCTCCATTGCGCGGGCGATCAGGCGGGGGTTGAGCGGGCCACCGCGTGCGCCGCGAAACAGGGGGGCATCGCGTTCGACCGGATAGGGGCAGAGGCGGAGGTAGTCGGCGACCGCTTCTTTGGCCACGGGCAGGACGGGCACCAAGCGGTCCTTGTCGCCCTTGCCACGGATGCGCAGGACATCGGGCAAGGGATGGACGGCGCCGGTGAGGTTCAAAGCCTCGGATATCCGCAGGCCGCAGGCATAGAGCAGGGTTGCGACCGCGATATCGCGAGCGCCGATCCAGTCTTGCGCGGCATAGGCGCCGATGTCGGCGATGACCTCGCGGGCGCCGTCCAGCGTCAGGGGGCGCGGCAGTTTGCGGCGGTATTTCGGGCCGCGGGCCGACAGGACCGTGGTCGCATCAAAGCCGCGCTGTTCGGCGAGCCAGCCGAGGAAGTTCTTCACGGCCGACAAAGACCGCGCCAGCGACCGCGCCGAGAGCCCCCTGCCCCGCTCTGCCGCCATCCAGGCCCGAAGATCGGTTTGTGGCAAGGAATCCAGCGAAGACAGCCCGCCTTCCCCGCCGTGATGTTCGGAAATGAAAAGGAGGAATCCGCGCAGATCGCGGGAATAGGCTTCGATCGTCTTGGGCGAAGCGCCCTTGATCGCGCGCAGATGGTCGAGCCAGCGGACCAGCGCATCCGACAAGGCGGGGGAGAAGGCGGTCACCCCAGCCATTTGCGCATCACGCGTTCGAAGACCCCGGCGAAGAAGGCCAGAAGGTCGGTGCCATGGGTCGGCTTGAACTGGTGCGGGTCCTCGGCGCCCAAGGCCAGCAGGCCGGGCAGACGGCCGGGGCCGAGGTCGAGCTTCAGAAGCGCCTCGGACTGGATCCAGCCGGCACGGTCGCCGTAGAGCGCCTCGGACGCCGGTTGGACCTGGCGCAGCAGCACCGATTTCGTCGGCGTGCCGCGCCCGCCCGACAGGTAATCGGCGACAAATCCGGCCGGGGCGAGGTGGATGGCGCCGGAGAGGCGGCTGATGGCCTCATCGCCTTCGGCCTTGGTTTCAAGGACAAGGCGAATCTTTTCAACGCGCAGGGTGGCGGCAATCGGGCCTTCCAAAGCGGTGAGGAAGCCGGGGAAGTCTGCCGGGTCAAGGACTTGCAGGATGGCACGGTGGACCTGATTGGTGCCGGCGAGGTTTTCATAAGCCGCGGCGATCACGGTGCGGTGGGTATCTTCCAGCCGGTCAAGCCGCTGTTCCAGCCGCTCCATCGCGATGCCGCGCAGGTCGACGATATTGGAGCCCATCGCCCGCTCATTTGCGCCGATCAGCGCCTGCATCACGGCAATATCGTCCAGCAAAGCCTCGGGCTCTGCCAGAATGCGGTCGCGGGTATCGGGATCGATCATCAGGTGCTGCTCCGCCCCGTTTCTTGTTTTGTACTCCATTATAGCCGATTTTTGCCGCTGTCGTCCCGGCAAAAGCGCGAAGCGGGGCGGGTGAGTCCGGCGGGACACAGTGACGGCGCGACAAAGGGCGCGCTTTTCGCAGGCGGCCGGGGGTTTTCCACCCCCGGACCCCCGGAGAGTATTGCGGCAAAGCGCAAAGGGGGGCGCCTCCTGTCCTTTGCGCTTTGCCCAAATACTCATGGTCCTGCGGGCGGGGGTTGCGGTGTGGGGGGGCGGGGGTTACCTCAGAAGGCTTGCAGCGGGGGTTTGGCGTGGTCGAGCGGGTCTATGAGGCGGGGGAGCGGATCGGGGTTCTGACCTGCGAGCCGATCGGCCGTGTGCTGGACTATCTCGCCCCGGAAGGCGGCTGCGGCGATGGCGATTATGTCGAGGTGCCCCTGGGGCCGCGCCGGGTTCTGGGTGTGGTCTGGGGCAAGGGCGAGGGGAGTTTTGACGCAGCCAAGCTGCGCGCCGCCTATCATGTGCTGGAGGCGGCGCCAATGCGGGCCGAGATGCGCAATTTCCTGTCGCGGGCCGCTGATTACACGCTGACTCCCCTGCCCGCCATGCTGCGGCTGGCGACACGGGCGCCGGGGCTCGGCCTGCCGCCGGCGATGCGGCGGACCTATCGGCTGGCGGGTGCTGTGCCCAACCGCTTGACCGAGGCGCGCCACAAGGTGGTGGAGGCCCTGCGGGCTCTGGGGAGCGCGCCGGTGACCTTGGGGGAACTGGCGGAGCTGGCCGATGTCAGCACCAGTGTCGTCAAGGGTCTGGTCAAGATCGGGGTTCTGGCCGAGGAGGAGGCGCCGAAGGATCTGCCCTACGCGACCCTCGACCCCTCACGCCCGGCGCGCCTGGCGGGGGATCAGGTGACGGCGGGGGCGACGCTGGACGCTTTGGTGGCCAAGGGCGGCTACTCGACCACGCTTCTGAAGGGCGTCACCGGCTCGGGCAAGACCGAGGTCTATCTGGAGGCGGTGGCGGCGGCGCTGCGCCGGGGGCAGCAGGCCTTGGTCCTGCTGCCCGAGATTTCGCTGACCGGGGATTTCCTCGCCCGGGTCGAGGCGCGGTTTGGGGCCAAGCCGGGGGAGTGGCATTCGGGCATGACCGCGACGGAACGCCGCCGGTTGTGGCGGATGACGGGCGAAGGCGGGGTGCAGCTGGTGGTGGGCGCGCGCTCGGCCTTGTTCCTGCCCTTCCGCGATCTGGGGCTGATCGTGGTCGATGAGGAACATGACACCTCCTACAAGCAGGAGGAGGGCGTGCTGTACCACGCACGCGACATGGCGGTGCTCAGGGCCTCGATCCTCGGCTGTCCGGTGGTGTTGTCGTCGGCGACGCCTTCGCTTGAAAGCTGGGCCAATGCGGCGGCGGGGAAATATGGCCGGATCGACCTTGGCGCGCGCTATGGCGCGGCGGAACTGCCGCAGATGCATGCGATCGACATGCGTGAGGTCAAGCTGCCGGGGGATCGCTGGATCTCGGACCCCCTGGCGCAGGCGGTGGGGCGGCGGATCGAGAAGGGCGAGCAGAGCCTGTTGTTCCTCAACCGCCGTGGCTTTGCGCCGGTGACGATCTGCCGGGCCTGCGGCCATCAGGTCGGCTGCGACCACTGCGATGCGCGGATGGTGGAGCATCGCTTCCTCAAGCGCCTGGTCTGCCATCAATGCGGGGCGACCAAGCCGATTCCGGTGGAATGCCCGCAGTGCAAGGTGGTCGGGCGGATGGCGCCGGTCGGTCCGGGGGTGGAGCGGCTGGCCGAAGAGGTGGTGGAACGTTTCCCGCAGGCAAGGCTGGCGGTGCTGTCCTCGGACCTTTTCACCTCGGCCCGGGCTTTGAAGGAGGAGATCGTCAAAATCGCCGAGGGGGCGGCCGATATCATCATCGGCACGCAGATCGTGGCCAAGGGGCATAACTTCCCGCTGCTCACGCTGGTCGGGGTGATCGACGCCGATCTGGGGCTGCAAGGCTCGGATCTGCGGGCGGCGGAGCGGACCTTTCAGCTGATCCGTCAGGTGGCGGGCCGCGCCGGGCGGGCGGAGAAGCGCGGGGCGGCGGTGTTGCAGACCTATCAGCCCGATCACCCTGTGATTGCCGCGATCCTCGGCGGCGATGAAGAGGCCTTCTGGGCCGCCGAAGCCGCGGAGCGCCGGATGGCCGGGGTGCCGCCCTATGGGCGGATGGCGGGGATCATCCTGTCCTCGCCCGATGTGGCGCAGGTCTTTGATTTCGGGGCGGAATTGGCGCGGCTGGATGCGCCCCTGCGGCGGATCGGCGCCACGGTCTATGGCCCGGCGCCGGCTCCGGTGGCCCGGGTGCGCGGGCGGCATCGGGTGCGGCTCTTGGTCAAGGCCGAGAAATCGGCGCCCCTGCAGGCCGCCCTGGCCGAATGGGTCGGGCAGCTGAAACGGCCGAACAACCTGCGGCTGGCGATCGACATCGACCCGCAGAGCTTTTACTGACGCCCGCCCGCCAAGGCCGCCAGGCTGGCCGGTAGGATGGGCAATATGCCCATCTTCGGGCGGCGCGGTTTGGGAAGATGGGCACATTGCCCATCCTACCGGAGAGGCCTGTGCAGGTTGCAGACAGGGTAGGTTGCCGTCAGATCAGCTTGCGGTCGCGGGCGATCATCGCGGCATGGGTGCGGTTCTTGGCGCCGAGCTTGCGGCTCATCGTCTTGACATGCAGCTTGACCGTGACCTCTTGCAGGGCGTGGTCGCGGGCGATTTCCTTGTTCGACTTGCCTTCGCCGATGCCGCGCAGCACATCGAGCTCGCGGGTCGACAACAGCCCGTCTTCCACCGTCGCGGGCTTCGGGATCAGGCTCAGGGGCGCGAAGATCTCGCCCTCCATCATCAGCCGCACCGCCGCCACCAGCGCACGCGAACCGAGGGTCTTGGGCACGAAGCCTGCCGCCCCCGCCTCCAGCGCCTGTTCGGCCAGTTCCACCGACATCGCCCCCGAGATCAGCGCCACCCGCCCGGCGCTGTTGGCCAGCATGATCCGGCTGAGGCCCTTCAGCCCCTCCATCCCCGGCATGTTGTAATCGACCAGCACCAGATCGAAGGGCCCCGTCGTCGAGATCAGCGCCATCGCCTCGGGCACGTCGGAGGAAATCTTGACCTCTCCCAGCCCCTCGGCCTCCAGATAGGCGGCGAGCGTTTCGCGAACCAGATCATGGTCATCGGCCAGCAGAATGCGCGCCATTCAAAGGTCCTTCAGGGCCAAACCCGCCATCTTTCCGTTCCGGCAAATCCGGAACATGCCAAGCCTACGCGATGCCTATCCTTCCGAATAGGGTATTTTCCGTCGCCTGCACCGCATTGCCTTGCTACACCACCGGTGTCTGCCCAAAAAGAGTACAGAACGGTCTTATCAATGATTTTTGACACACGCCTGTCCTGCGCCGCCCGGACCCGTGGAGTTTTCCGCGCGGGCTGCCTGCTGGCGGTGGCGCTTATGTTCGCCGCGCAACCGGGACGGGCCGAGGCGCCCCCCGCCACCCTGGCCGCCGCCAGCGAGACCGCACCGGTCGCGCCCGCGCATGCCCTGCCCCCGCTCAGCGGGCCGGTGATCCTGACGGTGACCGGGCTCGACCCGGCGCTGTTTCCCGGCGGGCAGCTGGCCTTTGACGTGGCGATGCTGAAGGCGCTTGGCACCGCGACCATCACCACCACCTCGATCTGGACCGATGGCAAGCACAGCTACACCGGCGTGCCCCTGGCGCGGATGACGAACTTCCTGGGCGTGCCGGGCGCCCGGCTCAGCCTCCATGCGCTCAACGACTATGCGATCGAGTTCTCCGCCCCGCTGGCCGGTGCCGTGCCCGAGGCTTCGGCGCCGGAATCCGACAGCGCCCCGATTCTCGCCTTCGAGATGGACGGCGCGCCGATGCCGGTGCGCGGCAAGGGGCCGGTCTGGGTGATCTACCCCTATGACGACAGTGCCATTTACCGCACCGACACGGTCTATACTCGCAGCGTCTGGCAACTCGACCGGATCGACGTGCTGCGCTAGGTTGGGGCAGGTTCCGCATCCGGAGTAGCCTTGTGCCGCCATCCCACAGCCCCTGGCTGATCTTTGCCGGCCGCCTGCGCTTTGCGCTGGCGGTTCTGGTGGCCATGGCCTGCGGGCTGGGGATTGCGGTTCTCGGCTCGGATGTCGCGCGCCAGATCGACACCCAAAGCTCGACCAGCATCGACAACGTGCAATGGGCGTTGAGCCAGGTCGATGTCGAGCTTCTGCATCTGGAGATGAGTCTGGATGATGCGATGCACAACCCGGCCAATCTGGCCGAAATGCGGTTGCGATACGATGTGTTCTACAGCCGGATCAAGACCCTGGAGCAGGGCAGCGTCTTTGCCCAGTTGCGCCAGAGCCCCGATTTCGCCGCCAGTTTCGACAATGCCCGGGCCTTTGCCGAGGAAACCGCGCCCCTGATGGACGGCAGTGACGCCGCCCTGATCGCCTATGTGCCGGACCTGCGCGCCCGGGTCCGGGCGCTGATCCCGGATGCCCACCGCATCGCCTTGACCGGCGTCAGCCTCTTCGCGCTGCAGTCGGATGCCGAGCGGGAGGCGGTCAAGATGACCCTCGTCCAGGTGGTGATCCTGACCCTCGTGCTGGTGGCCACCCTGATCGCCCTTCTGGCCATGGTGTTGCGGCTCGACCGGGGCAACCGGCGCAAGGCGTTGCAGAATGCCGAGACCCTGGCCCGGCTCGACGCGGTGGTGGCGACCTCGCTGGATGCGGTGATCACGCTGGACGATCAGGGTCGGATCGTCGATTTCAACCCCGCTGCCTGCGCCACTTTCGGCTATGACGAGGCCGAGGCGGTGGGCTGCGACCTCGGCCTTCTCGTGCCGCTCTACCGGCAGGACGGCGGGGCGCAGGCGCTCGCCAGCATCCTGCCCGAGCCGGACCGCCGTCTGCGCGTCACCGCCCGGCACCGCGATGGCCATGATTTCCCGGCCGAAATCTCGCTGACCCTGGCGCAGGCCGGCGCGCGTCCGGTGCGGGTGGTCTTTCTGCGCGACCTGTCGCAGCAGGTCGCGGCCGAACAGGCGCTGGTCTCGGCCCGCGACGAGGCCCTGGCGGGCGAAAAGGCCAAGGCCGACCTTCTGGTGGTGATGAGCCACGAGATCCGCACCCCGCTCAACGGCATGATCGGCACCATCGACCTGCTGGAGACCACCACCCTGGCGCCGCACCAGCGCGAATATCTGCGGATCATGGCGGCCTCCGGGCGGCTTTTGATGCACCATGTCAATGACGTGCTCGACATTGCCCGCCTCGACAGCGGCAAGGCGCCCCTCAGCATGGCGCCGGTCGATCTGGCGCTTCTGGTCCGCGAGGTGATCGAGAACCAGAGCCCCGCCAGCCAGATCAACGGCAATCGGCTGAGCTTCGTGCCGCCGGAAACCCCGCTGCGCCCGGTGCTGGGCGATGCGGCGCAGCTGCGCCAGGTGCTGTTGAACCTCGTCGGCAATGCGGTGAAATTCACCCGCGACGGGCTGATCAGCGTCGAACTGATCCAGGACGCCAGCCGGGCCGCGACCGTGATCGTGGTGCGCGATACCGGCATCGGGATCGAGCGCGAGAATCTGGGCCGGATCTTCGAGGATTTCGTGACGCTCGACCCCTCCTATGCCCGCCACGCCGCCGGAACCGGCTTGGGCCTGGGGATCGTGCGGCGCATCGTGACGCGGATGGGCGGCAAGATCGACGTGAAAAGCCAGAAGGGGCGCGGGACGACCTTTCGGGTCAGCCTGCCGCTGGCCATCCTCGACGCGGCGGCCCCGCTTCCCGCGCCAAGCCCGTCGGCGCAGGTGCAGGGCCTCAACCTTCTGGTGGTCGAGGACAACGACTTCAACCGGCTCATCGTGCGCGACATGCTGGTGCAGGAAGGCCATCTGGTCACCGTGGCGCATGACGGGCTTGAGGGGGTCGAACTGGCCCAGGCGCGGCACTTCGACGTGATCCTGATGGATATCTCGATGCCGGGGATCGACGGGCTGCAGGCGGCGGAGCAGATCCGGGCGCGCGGCGGGGCCTCGGCCGCAAGTCCGATCGTCGCCCTGACCGCCCATGCCCTGCACAAAGAGCGCGAGCGTTTCCGCAGCGGCGGCATGCAGGATATCCTGATCAAGCCGATCACCCGCGACGCGCTGCGCAGCCTCTTGGGCCGGCTGTCCCTGCTGCCCGCCGGGTCGCAGAACGCGACGGAGAGCGGGCCGGAAGCGCCGGTTCTCGGGGAGGCGTTGGCGGAAGCGGACCAGGCGGCACCGCCCGACGCGGCCCCGGCGCTGGTCGATGATCAGGTCCTGGCGGATCTGCGCACCAGCCTCGGGTCGGCCAAGGTGGCGGTTCTGGTCACCCGTTTCCTGAGCGAGACCGGCACCGCCATTGATGCCATTCTGGCGATGGCGGGCGACCGGGACTGCGAGGACCTCTTGGTCAGCGACATCCACCAGATGAGCGGTGCTGCCGCCCTGTTCGGCGCCACGGCGCTGCAGACGCATCTCCTGCGGCTGGAAGAGCTTTGCAAACGCGGCAAGAAGGACGAGGCCCGCAGCCTTGTGCCCGAAATCGGCCCGCTGTGGCAGCGCACCTTCGCGGCCTATGAGGCGCGTTACGACGTGCCGGTGGCCTGAACCCGCCCTGCCCGTCTAGGCCGTGCCAGAGTTCTTCCCCCAAACCTCCAGCTTGCGGTAAAGGGTCGAGGGCGACAGATCCAGCACCCGCGCGGCCTTGGGCACCGAGCCGCCGTGGCGGTCGAGGGTGGCATTGACCACAAGCCGCTCGATCTCGGCCAGCGAGCGGCCGACCAGATCGTCAAGCCGGACAGCACCTTGCAGCGGGGCGGGCTCGGCGGGCGGGGCCGCCACGTCCTCGGCCTTGCGGATCATGTCTTCGGGCAGCATGCGCAGGGTCACGACGCCGCCCTCGTTCAGCACCACGACATTGCGGATCACATTCAGCACCTGCCGCACATTGCCCGGCCAGGGCAGGCGGCGGAACAGGTCGCGGACCTCGGGCGAGAGGCCCTCGAAGCGGCGGCCCTCTTCCTCGGCAAAGCGTTGCAGCGCGGTTTCGGCGATTTCGATCACGTCATCGCCGCGCTCGCGCAGGGGCGGCATGTGGATCGGCACCACGAAAAGGCGGTAGTACAGATCCTCGCGGAACAGCCCGCAGCGCACCGCGTCCAGAGGGTCGCGGTTGGTGGCGCAGATGATGCGGACATTGACCTTGATCGGCCTTGTGGCGCCCACCGGCACCACGGTCGAGGTTTGCAGGAAGCGCAGAAGCTTGGTCTGCAGCGCCGGGGCCATCTCGCAGATTTCGTCAAGGAACAGCGTGCCGCCATCCGCCGCCGCTGCCGCCCCCGGCTTGTCGGAAATCGCCCCGGTGAAAGAGCCCTTCACATGTCCGAAGACCTCGGATTCCAGCAAATCATGCGGGATGGCGCCGCAGTTGAGCGCGATGAAGGGGCCCTTGGCACGGGTCGAGGTGTTGTGCACCGCCTGGGCGCACAGCTCCTTGCCGGTGCCGCTTTCGCCGGTGATGAAGACGGTCGCCATCGAGGGCGCCACCGAGGCGATCGTCGCATGGATGCGCGCCATGGCGCCGGAAGACCCGATGAAGTCGCTGGCGGGTGCTGACCGCACCGGCAGGCGGCGCGGCTGGGTCAGTTGCACGGCATTGCCGACGGCGCTGAGAAAACGCGCCTCGTCAAAGGGCTTGACCAGAAACTCATGCGCGCCGGCCCGCATCGCCTCCACCGCCTTGTTGATCGAGCCGTTGGCGGTGATGATGATGACCTTTGTCTCCGGCCTGATCCGCAAAAACTCGGCCATCAGGTCCAGCCCGTCGCGGTCCGGCAGGCCAAGATCCAGCAGGACGACCTTCGCATTGGTCGCGATGAACTGCGCCAGCCCCTCGCGCGCCGAAGCGGCGATCTTCACCTCATGCCCGGCCCCGGTCAGCACCGAGCGGTAGACGAGCTGCAGCGAGGGCGTGTCCTCGATCAGCAACAGGGTAAAGGGCTTCAGGCGAGAAAGTGGCATGTCGTAAATCCTTTACCCCGGCGCAGGTCGCACATGACCGCCGCCGTGCCCCGACACGACATTGCAGGCCCGCGCCCGGACGCGCGTCCAAGACCCGGCCCCTGGACCGGCCGGGGCCTTGGGGAACTGAGAGCTTTCGACAGCAACCAAACGCCTGTGCTCCTCGGCCTGGGCCGGGCGCCCTTCCCCTGCGCGCAGGGCGGGCGCCCGGCCTCCGGCCTTGAAATTAAGCCTTCAATTGGCAAAGTCCAGAAGCAGGCGCCCGCCTTCAGCCATAATAGGCGACAGGCGCCCCGGCCAGGGCCGAAACGTTGAGCAGGCCGCGCACCGTGATCGAGGGGGTGACGATATGCGCGCGGTTGCCCATGCCCATCAGGATCGGCCCGACTTCCAGCCCGCCAGCCTTCATTTTCAGCATGTTGCGCGCCGCGTTGGCCGCATCGGTATAGCCGAAGATCAGGATGTTGGCCGCGCCTTTCAGGCGCGAATGCGGGAACATCCGGTCGCGCAGGTCGGGGTCGAGGGCGGCATCAAGGCTCATCTCGCCTTCATACTCGAAGTCGCATTCCTGCGCGTCGATCAGCTCCATCGCCGCCCGCATCCGGCGCCCTGAGTCGCTGTCGAGGTTGCCGAAGTTGGAATGCGAGCAGAGCGCCACCTTGGGTTCGACGCCAAAACGGCGGGCGTGGCGCACCGCACCAATGGCCGCGGTTGCGATCTGCTCGGGCGAGGGGATCGGGTTGACCTGCGTGTCGGCCACGAAAAGCGGGCCGTCTTCCAGGATCATCAACGACAAGGCGCCCAAGGGATGCCTGCCCTCGCGCGCCAGAACCTGACGGACATAGTTGAGGTGCCAGAGGTACTGGCCGAAGGCGCCGCAGATCATGCTGTCGGCATCGCCGCGATGCACCGCGATGGCGCCGATGGCGGTGGAATTGGTGCGCAGCACGGCGCGGGCGGTGTCCGGTGTCACGCCCTGGCGTTCCATCAGCTGGTGATAGCTGCCCCAGTAGTCGCGGTAGCGGTGGTCGCTTTCGGGGTTGATGATCTCGAAATCGCGGTCGGGACGGATCTTCAGCCCGAACCTTTCGCAGCGCGCGGCCATGACTTCGGGGCGGCCGATCAGGATCGGCTTGATCGTCATCTCCTCCAGCATCGCATCGGCGGCACGCAGCACGCGTTCATCCTCGCCCTCGGCAAAGATGATCCGACGGCTGGACTGGCGCGCCACTTCATAGACCGGCTTCATGATCAGCGCCGATTTGAAGACCGAACTGTCGAGCTTGTGGCGATAGGCCGCCAGATCCGCGATGGGCCGCGTGGCCACCCCGGTCTCCATCGCGGCCTTGGCCACGGCAGAGGCCACGACGCCGATCAGGCGCGGGTCGAAGGGTTTCGGGATCAGGTAATCCGGGCCGAAGGTCAGCTTTTCTTCGGCATAGGCGGCGGCGGCCTCAGCACTTGTGGTGGCGCGGGCAAGGGCTGCGATGCCTTCGATACAGGCGATCTTCATCTCGTCATTGATCGTGGTGGCGCCCACGTCGAGCGCGCCGCGGAAGATGAAGGGGAAGCAGAGGACGTTGTTGACCTGATTGGGGAAGTCCGAACGCCCGGTGGCGATGATCGCATCGGGGGCCACGGCGCGGGCCAGTTCCGGCAGGATTTCCGGCGAGGGGTTGGCCAGCGCAAAGACAATTGGCTGGCTCGACATGGATTTCACCATGTCCTGGGTCATCACACCGGGGCCGGAAAGGCCGAGGAACAGATCGGCGCCGACGATCACATCGGCCAGCGTCTTCGGCTCGGTCCCTTGGGCATATTCGGCCTTCTGCTCGGTCATCTGCTCGGTGCGGCCGTGGTAGACGAGGCCCGCCAGATCGCAGAGGAAGACATTCTCGCGCTTGACCCCCAATTTCAGCAGCATGTTGAGGCAGGCGATCCCCGCCGCCCCGCCCCCGGTCGAGACGACCTTGATATCGCTGAATTTCTTGCCCGTGACATGCATCGCATTGGTGGCAGCGGCGCCGACGACGATGGCCGTGCCATGCTGGTCATCGTGGAAAACCGGGATCTTCATCCGCTCGCGACACAGCTTTTCGACGATGAAGCAATCGGGGGCCTTGATGTCCTCAAGGTTGATCGCGCCAAAGGTCGGCTCCAGCGCGCAGACGATCTCGGCCAGTTTCACCGGGTCGGGCTCGTTCAGTTCGATGTCGAAACAGTCGATATTGGCGAATTTCTTGAAGAGGACGGCCTTGCCCTCCATCACGGGCTTGGAGGCCAGCGCGCCGATATTGCCGAGGCCCAGGACGGCGGTGCCGTTCGAGACGACGCCGACCAGATTGCCGCGCGCGGTGTAGCGGCTGGCGGTGGCCGGGTCGGCCTTGATCTCGAGGCAGGCCTCGGCCACGCCGGGCGAATAGGCCCGGGCGAGGTCACGGCCATTGGCCAGGGGTTTGGTCGCGCGGATCTCCAGCTTTCCGGGCTTCGGGAATTCGTGATAATCCAGCGCCGCTTGCCGGGCGTTGTCCTGACGCGTGTCGGTCATGTCCGTCTCCTCCGTTCACCCGGGCAAGATGGCCCGCAACGGGGGACGGCACCAAGACTCGGGTTTCCACAATCACCTGTCGGCTGTTCTTGCAAATCGCCGGGTCGAAGGCCACCATGGCCGAAATGATGTGAGAATGCCATGCCCGAAACCATGCCGAAACCAAACGAAATGCCGTCGGTGCAGCCTGCCGAAATCCGGGCAGAGATCCTGTTGCCCACCAGGGATCTGCGCGGCGACCTGCCGTTCTTCACCAAGCTGCTGAAGATGCGGCTCGACATGATCTATCCGGCGGATAATCCGGCCGTGGCGGTGATCTCGGGCCATGGGATGCGGCTGCGGCTCGATGCCGAGGCGGGCGAGGCGCCGGGCCACATCCGCCTGCTCAGCGACGATTGGGCCAGTTTGGCGGGCGGGCAGGCCAGCCTCACCTCGCCCGGCGGCACCAAGGTCACGCTGGACGAGCTGAACCCGCCGCTGGTGATGCCGAAGACCGAGCACGCCTTCGTGGTCCGCCGTCTCGCCGATCAGGCGCCTTGGGTGATTGGCCGCGCGGGCATGATGTACCGCGACCTGGTGCCGACCCGTCTGGGCGGGGCGATGATCGCCAGTCACATTCGCGTGCCCGATGGCAAGGTCCCCGATATGGTGCATTTCCACAAGGTCGGCTTCCAGCTGATCTTCTGCGTCAAGGGCTGGGTCGATGTGCTGTATGAAGATCAGGGCGGCATCCGTCGCCTGCATGCCGGGGATTGCTTCATCCAGCCGCCGGGCATCCGCCACCGCGTGCTGGAATCCGGCGAGGGCATCGAGGTGATCGAGATCGGCGTCCCCGCCGACCATGTGACCGAGATCGACCACGAGATGACCCTGCCCAATGCCAGCCTGAACCCCGACCGCGAATGGCAGGGCCAGCGTTTCGTCCATAACGTCGGCAGAACCGGCAGCTTCGCCCCCTTCCGCATCCCCGGCTTCGAGGCGCGCGACACCACGATCAACGAGGGCACCAAGGGCGTGGCCTCGGTCATGGTCGCCCGCCCGGCCGGTCAAGCGGCCCCCTGGACCAGACACGAAGGCGACATCCTCTTCACCTTCGTCATGGCCGGCGAAATGACCCTCGAAGGCGAGGGCAAGGATCCCTACCGTCTTACCGCCGGCGACGCTTTCGTCATCCCCCCCGGCATGGCCACACGCTACGCCGAGGCGACGCCCGACCTGCAACTCCTCGAAGTCTCGCTCCCCGGCCGGTTCGACACCGCCCTCCTCTGACCTTTTCATTGGTCCATAAATATCCCACGGGGGTGCGGGGGTGTGAAACCCCCGCTCTGTGTCGCGGGTGCGGGGGTGTGAAACCCCCGGCCGCCTGCCCCACGCCCCCCGCTTGCAAGCCGGGCGCATTCGGCTCACAATTCCTGACCCGATGGTCAAAGGAGGCCCCATGCTCTTGCAACTCGCCACAGAGGTGCGCAAACGCGCCTATGCGCCCTATTCCCGCTTTCAGGTCGGCGCGGCACTCCGCTCGACCTCTGGCGCCACCCATGTCGGCTGCAATGTCGAAAATGTCGCCTATCCCGAAGGCACCTGCGCCGAGGCCGGCGCCATCGCCGCGATGATCGCCGCTGGCGACACCGCGATCGCGGAAATCCTGGTGATCGCCGACAGCCCCTCGCCGGTGCCGCCCTGTGGCGGCTGCCGCCAGAAGATCGCCGAATTTGCCAAGCCGGATGTGAAGGTCACGCTCTGCACCACCGATGGCGCGCAAAGGGTGATGACCGTGGCCGAGCTTCTGCCCGGCCTCTTCACCGCCGCCCATATGGCCAAGGTCTGATGGACGCCCGCGCCGTCATCACCCGCATTCGCGACGGCGGGGTTCCCTCGGCCGAGGAGTTGCGCTGGTTCGCGGCGGGCCTCGCCTCGGGCGCGGTCAGTGATGCCCAGGCCGGGGCCTTCGCCATGGCGGTGCTGCTGAAAGGGCTTGGCGATGCCGGGCGGGTCGCGCTGACCACGGCGATGCGCGACAGCGGCGCTGTGCTGGAATGGGACCTGCCCGGCCCGGTGATCGACAAGCATTCGACCGGCGGCGTCGGCGATTGCATCTCCTTGCTGCTCGCCCCGGCGCTGGCGGCCTGCGGCGCCTATGTGCCGATGATCTCGGGCCGCGGGCTCGGCCATACCGGCGGCACGCTCGACAAGCTGGAAGCGATCCCCGGCCTGCGCACTGGCCTGACGGAAGATCACCTGCGCCGCCAGCTGCGCGAGATCCGCTGCGCCATCGTCTCGGCCAGCGCCGAGATCGCCCCCGCCGACCGCAGGCTTTACGCGATCCGCGACGTGACGGGCACGGTCGAAAGCATCGACCTCATCACCGCCTCGATCCTGTCCAAGAAGCTGGCCGCCGGGCTGGAAACCCTTGTTCTCGATGTGAAATGCGGCTCGGGCGCCTTCATGAAGACCCTGGAAGGGGCCGAGGCGCTGGCCCGCGCCCTCGTCTCCACCGCGCAGGGTGCCGGTTGCATGACCTCGGCGCTGATCACCGACATGAGCCAACCCCTCGCCACCGCCGCCGGCAACGCGCTGGAGGTGACCGAGGTGATGGAGACGCTGACCGGCACCTCGGTCAACGCCGCCCTTTGGGATCTGACCGTGGCGCTGGGGGGTGAGGCGCTGGCGCTTGGCGGCATTGCCGACGACGCGCTGGATGGCGAGGGCCGCATCACCCAGGCGCTGGAATCCGGCGCCGCCGCCGATGCCTTCGGCCGGATGATCACGGCACAGGGCGGCCCGGCCGATTTCGTCGACCGCTGGCCCGACCGTCTGCCCGCCGCCACCGTGATCCGCGAAGTGCCCTGCCTGAAACCGGGTTATGTCTTCCGTATCGACACCGAGGCTTTGGGCCTTGCCGTGGTCCGCCTCGGCGGCGGACGGCAGCGCGAGGGCGACAAGATCAACCCCTCGGTCGGCCTGTCCGACCTGGCCGGGATCGGCGAGGATATCGGGCGCGGCGATCCGCTTTGCATGGTCCATGCCGCCACCGAAGCCCAGGCCGAGGAGGCGATTGCCGCCGTCCAGGCCGCCTATGCCCTGGGCGACGCCCTGCCCGAGGAAACCCCGCTTGTCCTGAAAAGGATCGCCTGATGGCCAGCCCGCAGAACCGCGCCTTCCTGATCGTGATGGATTCCGTCGGCTGCGGCGGCGCCCCCGATGCGGCGGCCTTTGGCGATGCAGGGTCCAACACGCTGGGCCATATCGCCCAGGCCTGCGCTGCGGGCCGCGCCGAAGAGGGCCGCTCCGGCCCCTTGAAGATGCCCCATCTCGACGCCCTCGGCCTGGGGGCTGCGATCCACCTCGCCTCGGGCCTCGGCACCAGCCTCGCCGCCACGCCGCAGGGCCGCTGGGGGGCTGCGGCAGAGGTCAGCCGCGGCAAGGACACGCCCTCGGGCCACTGGGAACTGGCCGGGGTGCCGGTGCCCTGGGACTGGACCTATTTCCCCGACACCCAGCCCGCCTTCCCGCCCGACCTCTTGGCCCTGGTCTGCAAGCTGGCCGGAACCGAGGGCACCCTCGGCAATTGCCACGCTTCGGGCGTCCCGGTGATCGAGACCTATGGCCCCGAACACCTGCGCAACCTCTGGCCGATCTGCTACACCTCGGCCGACAGCGTCTTCCAGATCGCGGCGCATGAAGAGGCCTTCGGCCTCGACCGCCTGCTGAAGCTCTGCGCCGACCTCGCCCCGCATCTGCATGCGATGAAGGTCGGCCGCGTCATCGCCCGCCCCTTCACCGGCACGCCCGGCGCCTTCAGCCGCACCGCCAACCGCCACGACTTTGCCATCGACCCGCCGGCGCCGACCCTGCTCGACTGGGCGCATGCCGCGGGCCGCGCCACCCATGCGGTGGGCAAGATCGGCGACATCTTCTCGATGCACGGGGTGGGCAAGCTCTGGAAGGGCAAGAATGACGTTGACCTTTTCGATCATCTTGACCGCCTTTCGACCGATGCCGAGCCCGGCTCCTTGACCTTTGCCAACTTTGTCGAGTTCGACAGCCTCTACGGCCACCGCCGCGACGTCTCCGGCTACGCCCGTGCGCTGGAATGGTTCGACGCCCGCGCCGGCGCCTTCCTGTCCCGCCTCAAACCCGGCGATCTGGCGATCTTCACCGCCGACCACGGCAACGACCCGACCTGGCGCGGCACCGACCACACCCGCGAGCGCGTCCCCGTCCTCTGCGCCGGGTTGGGGCAGGGCGCGATCGGCCTCTGCGCTTTCACCGATGTCGCAGCCTCTGTCGCCACCCATCTTGGCCTGCCATCACAAGGCCCCGGCACGTCCTTCCTGTAACACGCCGCCCCCCTTGCCCCCCCTCTTGCCCTCTGTCGCAATACTCGCGGGGGGTCTGGGGGGCAGCCAGCCCCCCAGCCTTTCAGCAGGTGCACCGCATGACGCCCAAGCTCGAACTCCACCTCCACCTCGAAGGCGCCGCCCCGCCGCGCTTCATCGCCGCCTTGGCGAAGGAAAAGCACATTGATATCGCAGGCATTTTCGCCCCCGATGGCAGCTACCGCTACCAGGGCTTTGCCGAATTCCTCAAGGTCTACGAGGCGGCCTGCACCACGCTGACCACGCCCGAGGATTACCAGCGCCTGACCCGCGCCGTCCTGGAGGCGCAGGCCGAACAGGGCGTGGTCTATACCGAAATCTTCCTCTCCCCCGATTTCTGCGGCGGGCGAGACCGGGGCGCCTGGCGCGAATATCTGCAAGCCATGCGCGAAACCGCAGATGCGCTGCAGCGCGAGGCCGGGATCACCATGAAGGCCATCGTCACCTGCATCCGCCATTTCGGCCCCGACAAGGCGCGCCAGACCGCCCTTTGCGCGGCGGAAACGGCGGGGGATTTTCTGGTCGGCTTCGGCATCGGCGGTGCGGAATCCATGGGCGAACTCAAGGACTTCCGCTGGTCTTTTGATGCGGCGCGTGAAGCGGGGCTCAAACCCACCGTCCATGCCGGCGAATGGAAGGGCCCGGCCGAGGTGCGCGCGGCGATCCGCGACCTCGGCGCCCTGCGCATCGGCCACGGCGTGCGCGCCATCGAGGATCTGGCCCTGGTCGAGGAACTGGCCGAGACGGGCGTGGTGCTGGAATGCTGCCCGGGATCGAATGTCGCGCTTGGCATCTACCCGAGCTTTCACAAGCACCCGATTGGCGAACTCCTCCATCGCGGCGTCAAGGTCACCGTCTCGACCGACGATCCGCCCTTCTTCCACACCACCCTGACCCGCGAATACGAGCTGCTGCATGAGGCCTTCGACTGGGATGACGGGGTCTTTGCCGCTTTGAACCGAACCGCGCTTGACGCGGCCTTTTGCGATGCGGATACCAAGACAAAGATCGGTCAGCTGCTGGAGGCGCAAAATGTCTGAAAATCTGAACTCTGACCTGATGGCCTCAGGCCTGCTGACCGTGGTCAGCCACCCTCTGGTGCAGCACAAGCTGACGCTGATGCGCGAGCGCGACACCTCCACCGCCTCGTTCCGCCAGCTTCTGCGCGAGATCAGCCTGCTGCTGGCCTATGAGGTCACCCGCAACCTGCCGATGACCACCAAGAAGATCGAGACGCCGATCTGCGCGATGGATGCCCCGGCGATCGACGGCAAGAAACTGGCGCTGATCTCGATCCTGCGGGCGGGCAACGGGCTGTTGGATGGGATTCTGGAGCTGATCCCGGCGGCGCGGGTTGGCTTTGTCGGCCTCTACCGCGATCCGGTGACGCTGCAGCCGGTGCAATATTACTACAAGGTGCCGGATCACCTGGACGAACGCATCTCGATCGTCGTCGACCCGATGCTGGCCACCGGCAATTCCAGCGCGGCTGCGGTGACGCTGTTGAAGCAATCGGGCGCGAAGACCATCCGCTTCCTGTGCCTTCTCGCCTCACCCGAGGGGATCAAGCACATGAACGAGGCGCATCCCGATGTGCAGATCGTCACAGCATCTGTGGACTCTCATCTCAACGACCATGGATATATTGTCCCTGGGCTAGGAGATGCGGGCGACCGGATGTTCGGCACCAAATAAGGGATTAGCCCTTTACTCCGAATCAATCTTGATTCATGATTCTCTCTAGCGATTGGGGAGCGGCTTCATGACTGTCAAGATGTTGAGCGGGACGGTTCTGGCGCTGATGCTGTCGGTCTCGGCCTCCGAGGCGCAGAAGCTGTCGCAGATCGGGGCGCCGATCAATCCACCCCCGGCAAGCTTCAAGGGCCAGCAGTTCGTCGACAGCCGGGGCTGCCTGTTCTTGCGGGCCGGTTTCGGCGGCGTGGTGAACTGGGTGGTGCGGGTCGATCGCAGCCACAAGCCGATCTGCGGCCAGCGCCCGACCGGGGGCAGCGCCGCGCAGGCGGCGGTGGTAGCCGACATGGCGCCCGATGCGCAGGTCCGGCCTGCCGCGCCGACGCAGGTCGCTGCCGCGCCGCAGCTTGCGGCCCAGCAGCCTTCCGCCAAGGCCTACACCGCCAGCAACGTCGCCACCCCGATCAGCGGGGTGGGGTGCTATGCCGATGCGCCGAAGCTGGAGCAGGTGGAGATCGTCGGCGGGACGGTGCTCGTCTGCACGCGGGGCGATGGCACGGCCTCGGGCTGGCGCCCGCCGAGCTATGACGCCATGCCGGCGCCGGCCCAGGTGGCAGCCAAGACCGCGCCGCTGATGGCGGCGCCCGTCGTGGTGGCTCCAGTGCGGGCGACGGCGGCGCCGGTGCAGGTGGTGCAGGTTCAGATCGCGACGCCGCGCCCGGTGGCCGCACCGCAACCCCAGCCGGTCTACGCGCCGCGGACCCTGCCCAAGCCGCCCAAGGGCTGGACCTATGCCTGGAAGGACGACCGGCTGAACCCGATGCGCGGGATCGGCACCGCCCAGGGCCAGGCCGAACAGGACCAGGTCTGGCGCCGCACCGTGCCGATGGTTCTGGTCACCGAAAAAGCCCCGCCGCGGCGCTGGATGAAATGGAACCCCCCGGCGCAACCGGTTCTGGCCCCGGCCCCGGCGATGCGCACCAATGTCGCCACCATGTCGGCGCCGGCACAACCCACCGCGCAAGCGGCGGGCGGGCGGCTGGTGCAGATCGGCTCCTTTGGCGACCCGGCCAATGCCAAGGGCGTCATGGCACGTGTCTCAGCCCTGGGCCTGCCCGTCTCGGTCGCGCGTTCGACGAAGAAGGGCAAGACTTTGCAGACGATTTACGCCGGACCTTTTGCCAGCATGACCGAGGCGAACTCGGGTCTGGCCAGCCTTCATTCCGCAGGATTTGCCGACGCTTTCCTGCGCTGACACACGTTTTTCGAGGGCGGAACCACGCGAGCAGCACACTCCCCGGGCAACGACCCGGGGATTTTTTTATGCGATGGCGGGAGAGGTGTGGCCCGCAATGTGCAGGAGGCAGTCGTTGACGGCATCCTGAGAGGCTGGCAATTTCGCCGGCAAGATTTTGGAGGATCTTGCGTGAAGGAAACCGTTCTGCGCCCGCTGCCTGACGCCAAATCGCCGGCGGGAGCGGATATTCGGTTCATCATGGACGGCACAACCGGAAACATGATCCATTGCACGGTACCGCCGGGCCAGATCAACAGGGCGACCATTCACGCGACGGTCAGCGAATTCTGGCATGTGCTGGAAGGGAGCGGGGAAATCTGGCGGAGGGACGGAACAGAAGAGCGTTTCACGTCGCTGGTGCCCGGCGTCTCGGTCGACATTCCGGTTGGCACGGCCTTTCAATACAGGAACGTCGGCGCGGTCCCCTTGAAATTCATCTGCATCACCATGCCGCCCTGGCCCGGTGACCATGAGGCGTCTCACCTGACGGGAGCCTGGCAACCCAGCGTCTGACCCGTCCGGCAAGGTCACGGCGCGGGCCTGCGCAGCCCTGAGACACCCTCGCCGGGGGCCGCCCTATTCCGCGCAGATGCCCTGCAGGCTGATCCAGTCGTTGTCGGGCAGGATCGGCGTGGGGGAGTTGCCCTTGAAGGGGTCGTCCTCGATCAGGCCCGCGGTGGATTCGCCGTCGGGGTCCAGCGCGCGGGCATAGGCGGTGGAGGAGAGGTTGACCTGGCGGAACTTCTCCAAGAGGCGGTCGTCGGGCAGTTCGGCGGGCTTGGCGCTCAGAAGGCCCTCGGCATAGCCCTCGACCGCGTTTTCCGACAGGTGGCCGGTGGTCAGCAGCCGCACCGTCGCGATCAGGCCGGCGTGGCGCAGGATCGGGATGACCGGATCATGCATCTGGGCGCCCAGCATCGCGGCTAGGACATAGCCCGCCACGGGCTCGGGGTCGGCGGCGCTTTCCAGCAGCTTGCCGGAGATCAGGATGATGCCGCCCGGCAGCGCCACGGCCCCCGCCACGCCATCGCGCACCACGTCGATCTCGCCCACGCCCTGCGAGGCGAGCTTCAAGGCCAGCGCCGCCGCCCCCCTTTTGCCAAGGGCCCCCGTGCAGGGCGTGCCGGTCAGCCGGGCCGCATCGGCAAGGGCCAGCTTGCCGATCTGGATCCGCGTCGCGGTTGGCAGGACCGAGGCGGTGTGGCGGATCATCGCCTCGGGCAGCCAGAGGAGGCCGAAGAAAGCCAAAGCCACCGCGCCGAGACCGAGGCTCAGCTTGCGGCCGCGTCCGGCGTGCGGGCGGCGGCGGATCAGAGTGGTGCGGACGGTCTCCAAGGCCGCGATCATGTCGCGGTCGTCGATCTCGACGGTTTCGGAGGGTGCGCCGTCTTC
This sequence comes from Rhodobacter sp. P2_H5, assembly GCF_056403335.1. Lineage (NCBI taxonomy): Bacteria > Pseudomonadati > Pseudomonadota > Alphaproteobacteria > Rhodobacterales > Rhodobacter > Rhodobacter sp. P2_H5. The sequence continues at coordinate 198,495 of NZ_JBFUFS010000004.1, forward strand.
CATCCGCCCGGGGGTGAAAATCGCGGGCATCTCACCGGGGTTGACCCGCTCGACCGAGGGCAAGGACCAATGCGACAGCGCCATTTCGGTGCGCGGATCGGCGAGCACCAGGGTCGTGTCGCGCAGGTTCACAACCACCTCGCGCAGTTGCGCGGCAGCGGTCAGCCGCCAGAGCCCGGTGCATTCCAGCCTTTGGTATTTCGTCAGGGCGGTCATCGGGCCTTTGGGTTGCTTGTCCGTTTCGGCGACCTTAGCGGAAGCCCCCCCCAGCCACAATCCAATGCAGCCGCCGCCGCAGCCAGCATCCGGCCAAACCACCCGTCTTCTGTCGCATTCAGACGCGAAACACCCCCCGATCACGGCTTGGCTGGCGCCGAGGGACAGAGGAGCGGGCATGCAGGCGGCAGGCGACAGAACCATGGCGGCGGCGGGCATGATCGTGATCTATGCCAGCCTGATCGGCTTCACCGACAATTTCGTGCGCCTGATCGCGGCGGAGGGCGGGCTTTGGCAGTTCCATGTCACGCGCTCGGTCATGGCGGTGGCGCTGCTGGCGCTGGTGGCAAGGCCGTTGAAGCTGCATCTGGGGGCGCGCAACCTGGGCGCGGTGGTGGCGCGGTCCGCGGTGCATGGCGTGGCGATGGTGATCTACTTCGGTGCGCTTGGTTTTCTGCCGGTGGCGTTGGTCGCGGCGGGGCTGTTCACCGCGCCGATCTTCGTGCTGCTGATCGAGCGTTTTGCCTATGGCTCGGTGATAGGACCCTTCCGGATCGTGGCGGTGGCTTTGGGTTTTGCCGGGGTGATCCTGGTCCTCGGGCCGGAGGCGATGCGCGGCGCCTCGCTGCCAGCGCTCTTGCCGGTTCTGGCCGGGGCGCTTTATGCGATGGGCAATATCGCGACCCGGCGCTGGTGCCCCGAGGAAAGTGCCGAGACCCTGCTGGCGGGGTTCTTTCTGGCACTGGGCGTGGCGGGGGTTCTGGGCATGCTGGCCCTGACGCTTTGGCCGCAGCCCCTGCCCGAGGGCGGTGCGGGCTTTCTGATGCGCGGCCCGGTCTGGCCCTCGCCCACCTTCTGGTTCTGGTGCCTTGTGCAGGCGGCGGGTTCGCTGCTGGGGGTCGGGCTGATGGTGCGGGCCTATCAGATCGCCGATGCGACGCGGGTTTCGGTATTCGAATATGTCATCCTGCCCGCCTCGGCGGCGTGGAGCTGGCTTTTGTGGGGCGAGGTTCTGCCGCCCTTGGCCATCCTCGGCATGGCGATGATCGTGGCGGCGGGGGTGATGATCGCCCTGCGCGCCCGCCGGGGCTAGGCGCCCACCGCTTCGCGCCAGTGGCGGCGGCAGAGGCTGACATAGGTCTCGTTGCCGCCGATCTGCACCTGCTCGCCGTCTTGCATCGCGCGGCCGTCCGGGCCACGGCGGATCACCATCGTGGCCTTCTTGCCGCAGGAACAGATCGTGCGGACCTCGCGCATCTCATCCGCCCAGGCCAGAAGGGCGGCCGAGCCGGGAAAGAGATTGCCCTGAAAATCCACCCGCAGGCCGTAGCACATCACCGGCACGCCAAGGTCATCGACGGCGCAGGCCAGTTGCCAGACCTGTTCCTGGGTCAGAAACTGCGCCTCGTCGATGAAGACGCAGGCCACCGGGCCCTCGGCCAGCCGGGCGGCCAGCTTGGCACCCATATCCTCGCCCGGGGCAAAGGTGTCGGCGGGGTCGCCGATCCCGATCCGGCTGGCGATCCGCCCCTCGCCGGCGCGGGTGTCGAGCTGCGCCGTGATCAGATAGGTCGCCATCCCGCCTTCGCGGTAGTTGTGCGCGGCTTGCAACAGCAGGGTCGATTTGCCCGCGTTCATCGTGGAGTAGTGGAAATAGAGCTTGGCCATCGGGTGATCTAGCCCAAGCACCGGCAAAACCGCAAGCCGAAGCATGCCACCCCGATCCCGGCGGTGAGCCAGGTCCGCCGAAACCGGTTTGCGAGACTTTTGCCCGGCGGACCCCACCCAAACCGGTCCGAAGGGCCGGCCACTCGTCACACCCCTAACATGGGGAGTCCTTTGTGCATGACAAAGTCTTGCCGCAGGATTAATGGGAAAAAATGAGGGAAATTCCCTTGCTGCAATGGTTTGGAATGATGTCTCTGGAAAGTTATCTTAAAAAGCATACTGAGGCGCTGGTCAAAGATGTCGGCATTGAGGCGGCCTGCGAGTTGACGGGCAAGTCAAAGGCGACGCTCGGGCGCTATTACTCGGATCAGGAAGAGCATGGCGACCGCTTCATGCCGGTGGATGTGGTGGCCCAGCTGGAGGCCGCCGCGCGCTATCCTCATGTCACCTCGGCGCTGGCGGATCTGCGCGGGATCACGATGTCCTACGACAGCGCGCGGCGCAATTCGGCCTCGTCCGGGGTCAATCAGGATGTGGTGGCGCTGGCGCAGCGGTTTGCCCAGCTGATGGCCGAATACAATCTGGCGATTGCCGATGGCGTGATCTCGGTCAACGAGGCCAAGCGGATGCTACGCGAGACCCTGGCGATCCAGGAGGTCATCCTGCAGATGAAGCTGAACCTCGAAGAAGAGGCCAACGAAAGCGAATAGGGGAAAGCGAAAAGGGCGGAACCGAAGTCCCGCCCTTTCTGTCTTTGACCGTTCAGCGCGATTTCTGGCGCTGGGGCGTCTGGACGCCGCCGGTCTTCGAGGCCGGACGCAGCGGTTTGGCCGGGCCGTTGCCTGCGGGCTTGGCGGACCGCTGGCCGGGCTTGCCCTGACCTTGCGGACGCTGACCACCCGGGCGACCGCCGCGGTTTTGCGCGGGCTTGGGCGCTGCGGCCACTTCCGAGACCGACCACGGCGCGCCGCCGACGACGGGGATGACCTTTTTCAGAAGCTTTTCAACCGCCTGCAGCTCGCCCATCTCGGCCGGCGCGCAGAAGGAGATCGAGTTGCCCTCGGCCCCGGCGCGCGCGGTGCGGCCGATGCGGTGGACGTAGTTTTCCGGCACGTTGGGCATGTCGAAGTTGTAGACATGGCGCACGCCCGGAATGTCGATGCCGCGGGCGGCCACGTCGGTCGCCACCAGCACGTCAAGGCTGCCCTCGCGGAACTCGGTCAGGGTGCGGTCGCGGTGGCTCTGGCTCTTGTTGCCGTGGATCGAGGAGGCTTTGAAGCCCCAGGCCACCAGAAGCTTGAACAGCTTTTCCGCGCCATGCTTGGTGCGGCCAAAGACCAGCGCCTGCTCGCCCGGGTGCTTCAGCAGATAGGACTCCAGAAGCTTGGCCTTGTCGCCGTTCGGGATGTAGTGGACGCCCTGAACGATCTTCTCGGCGGGCTTGCCGGGCGGTGCGACCTGCACCCGAACCGGATTGCGCAGATAGGTCTGGCTGATTTCCTCGATGTCTTTCGGCATCGTGGCGGAAAACAGCAGGGTCTGGCGGTGCTGCGGGATGAACTTGGCGATCTTGCGCAAGGAATGGATGAAGCCCATGTCCAGCATGTGGTCGGCCTCGTCCAGCACCAGATAGCCGCAGGATTCCAGCGTGACGGCGCCACGCTCCAGAAGGTCGATCAGACGGCCCGGGGTCGCGATCAGCACGTCAGAGCCCTTGGCCAGACGGTCGGCCTGACGGTTGATCGAAGCGCCGCCGACGACCATGGTCACCTTGACGGCGGTGCCCTTGGTGAAGGTCAGGAAGTTGTCGGCGATCTGCGCCACCAGTTCGCGCGTCGGCGCCAGAACCAGGGCCCGCACATGGCGCGGGGCCGGCGGGTGGCCGATGTCCAGCAGACGGTGCAGCAAGGGCAGACCAAAGGCCGCCGTCTTGCCGGTGCCGGTCTGGGCCAGACCCATCAGGTCCAGGCCCTTCATGATATGGGGGATCGCCTGAGCCTGGATCGGCGTCGGCGTGGTCATCGTGGTATTCTCAAGCGCTTTCAGGATTTTGGGCGAAAGGCCGAGTTCAGCAAAAGTCGTCATTAGAAGGATGGTCCATCAAACAAAGGGGACAATGCACCCTCGCCTGTGGCGGATACCACAAGCCGTGCACATTGCAGGTGCCCCTGCGTGATGGTGGGAACCGTGTCCGGGCCTTTTGGTGCTCACGCGGCACGGGCTTCGGACTTGGGGCAAATGGGCGCAATCGACGCAAAAGTCAAGCGCGCGATTGCTAAAGCCCCGGCAGGCCGGCGATGTCAGGCGAATTGTTCGACGATCAACCGCTCTTCCAGCCCGTGGCCGGGGTCAAAGAGGATGCGGTGGCGGACGTTGGGTTCAGAGCGGATTTCCACCGAAAGCACGTCCGTCACGGGTCGTGTATCGGCGTCGGCGCGGACCGGGCGTTTGCCGGGGTCCAGCACCTCGAACCGCACCACCGCGGACTTGGGCAGCAAGGCGCCGCGCCAGCGCCGGGGCCGGAAGGCCGCAACCGCCGTCAGCGCCAGAACATCGGCGCCGATCGGCAGGATCGGGCCATGGGCGGAATAGTTGTAGGCGGTCGATCCCGCCGGCGTGGACAGAAGACAGCCGTCGCAAACCAGTTCCGGCATCCGCTCCTTGCCATCGACCAGAATGCGCAGCTTGGCGGCCTGCGGCCCCATCCGCAGGAGCGAGACCTCGTTGATCGCCAGGGCCTCGGTCACCCGTCCATCGGTGGAAATCGCCGTCATCGCCAGCGGGTTCAGCACCGCCTCTTCGGCGGCGGCCAGCCGTTCGGGCAGGTCGTTGGGCGAATAGGTGTTCATCAGGAACCCCACCGTGCCGCAGTTCATGCCGTAGACGGGAAGCCCGGTGCAATGCTCCTCATGCAGGGTTTGCAGCATGAAGCCGTCGCCCCCCAGCGCCAGGATGATATCGGCCTGTTCCAGGGGCGTCTGGCCATAGCGCGCGGTCAGATGCGCCAGAGCCTCCTGGGCTGCGGGCGCGGGACTGGCCCGGAAGGCGATTTTGCCTGACGTCACACGGGTTCTCCTCTGGTTGCCGCCACTCTTGGCAGGCTGGCGGGCAAACTCAACCCCCAAACGCCGGAGCGGCTTTGCGGTTTTCCATGCGCGGTTTAAGTTTCCGATCGGAAACTTTTTTCGTCCGCGACAGGAAACCTGTCGTTTTCTGGCCTTCTATGCGACGGAAACCCGGTCTAGATAGCGCCAGCCCCCTTTTGGAGAAAACCATGACCACCAGCCACCGCGACTCCGGATTTTTCACCGAAAGCCTGTCGACCCGCGACCCCGAGCTTTATGGCTCGATCGTGAGCGAACTCGGCCGCCAGCGCGACGAGATCGAGCTGATCGCCTCGGAAAACATCGTCTCCAAGGCGGTGATGGAGGCGCAAGGGTCGGTCATGACCAACAAGTACGCCGAAGGCTACCCGGGCAAGCGCTATTACGGTGGCTGCGAATTCGTCGATGTGGCGGAAAATCTGGCGATCACCCGGGCTTGCCAGCTGTTTGGTGTGACCTTCGCCAATGTGCAGCCGAACTCGGGCTCTCAGGCCAACCAGGGTGTGTTTCAGGCGCTCTTGAAGCCGGGCGATACCATTCTGGGGATGAACCTCGCCTCCGGTGGTCACCTGACCCATGGTGCGGCGCCGAACCAGTCGGGCAAGTGGTTCCATGCCGTCCAGTATGGCGTGCGCAAGCAGGACAGCCGGATCGACTACGACGAGGTCGAGCGTCTCGCCGTCGAATCGCAACCGAAGCTGATCATCGCCGGCGGTTCCGCCGTGCCGCGCCAGATCGACTTCGCCAAGTTCCGCGCGATTGCCGACAAGGTGGGCGCTTACCTGATGGTCGACATGGCGCACTTCGCGGGCCTCGTCGCCGGGGGTCAGCACCCCTCGCCCTTCCCCTATGCCGATGTGGCGACCACGACGACCCACAAGACGCTGCGCGGGCCGCGTGGCGGGATGATCCTGACGAATAACGAAGAGATCGCGAAGAAGGTCAACTCGGCGATTTTCCCGGGCATTCAGGGCGGCCCGCTGATGCATGTGATCGCAGCCAAGGCGGTCGCCTTCGGCGAGGCGCTGCGGCCCGAGTTCAAGGCCTATGCGGCCCAGGTCATCAAGAACGCCCAGGCCTTGGCGGATGAGCTGATGAAGGGCGGCCTCGATATCGTCACCGGCGGCACCGATACCCATGTCATGCTGGTGGACCTGCGGCCCAAGGCCGTGAAGGGCAATGCGACCGAGAAGGCGCTGGGGCGTGCCCATATCACCTGCAACAAGAACGGCATCCCGTTTGACCCGGAAAAGCCGACCGTTACCTCGGGCGTCCGTCTGGGCACCCCGGCGGGCACGACCCGTGGCTTTGGCGAGGCAGAGTTCCGTCAGATCGGCCGCTGGATCGTTGAGGTCGTCGATGGCCTTGCCGCCCATGGCGAGGAAGGCAATGCCGAGGTCGAAGCCGCGGTGAAGGCCAAGGTCGAGGCGCTTTGCAAGGCTTTCCCGATCTATCAGGGTCTGTGAGACCTGGCCTTGCACGCGTGCAAGGTTAAGACATATAAGTGAAAACAAAGGGTTGGCAAATCTTGTCAACCCTTTGTTAATTTCCGACCGCCCTTTTTGCCTGCCCTTTTCCGCCCGCCTTTTTCTGCGAGACGCAAGACCATGACCCTGCATCCTCACCCCGACCGCACGACCCCGCAGCTGGAGCGCCGTCTCGGCGATTGGGCGCGGGCGCGGCTGCCGTGGTGGCTGGTCGATCTGGTCATGTTCACCCTCAAACAGGGCTGGGCCTCTCTGTTCGGCGGGCTCTTGCTGGCGGCCATCCTGATCAGCCGCGCGTTTTGGCAGGAGGATTGGCCGATCCGGCGCTATGACGCGCTTTTGGGCTTTGCCCTGCTGACCCAGTTCCTTTTCCTGCGCTTTGGGCTGGAAACCTGGGCCGAGGCGCGGGTGATCCTGCTCTTCCACCTGACCGGCACGGCGATGGAGTGGTTCAAGGTTTCCGCCGGGTCCTGGGCCTATCCAGAGCCTGCACTCCTCAAACTGATGGGCGTGCCCCTGTTCTCGGGCTTCATGTATGCGGCGGTGGGCAGCTATATGGCGCGGGTGATCCGGATCTTTGACATGCGCTTTGCCCCCTATCCGCCGCTCTGGCAAAGCTATGCTCTGGCGGCAGCGATCTATGCCAATTTCTTCACGCATCATTTCCTGCCCGACATCCGGCTGGCGCTGTTTGCGGCGACACTGGCGGTCTATGGCCGCACAAGGGTGTGGTTTCGCAACACGATCAAGCTGCACTGGATGCCGTTTCCGGTGGCGGCCCTTCTGTCGGCGGTGGCGCTGTTTGTGGCCGAGAATATCGGCACGCTGACCGGCACCTGGATCTATGCCGGACATGCCGCACGACATGTGGTCAGCTATGGCAAGTTCGGCTCGTGGTATCTTCTGCTGTTCGTGGCCTTCGTCACGGTGACCCTGGTCAGCCGTGAGGCGCTGGTCAGCGGGAAGGAACCGGGGCCGGCCCGTCCGGACCGGCCCTGAGCCGGGCTCACGCCTTGGTCTTGTCGGTCACGAATTCGGCCAGCAGGCGTTCGTTATGGGCCTCTTCCAGCTGCTTGATGCGGTCCACGCTGGCTTGGGCGTCGAAGCGATATTTGACGACATTGATCAGCGAGAGGGTCAGAAGGATGATCCCCATGCCCCAGTAGCCTTTGGTGGCCAAGGGCACTTCGGTGGAGAGCCAGAGCGAGATGGCGAGCAGAACATAGGCGGCCACGACGCCGGCGAGGTTCAGGGTCTGGATCAGGGCGGTGTCTTGGTGAACGGGTTTCATGATGGGCTCCTGTTGGGGGAAAATGGGGGATTTAAGGGGGGACTTCGGGTCAGAGGCGGGATTTCAGGCGGGCGAGGACTTCGGCGGCGCTGGCTTTCAAGGGCGGACCGAAGCCCTGGTCGGAGAGGCGTTCGGTCACGGTGTCGTGGTTCAGGTCGCGGTTGATCTCGGTCAGGATCTCGGCCTGTTCGTGGGGGTCGTCGCGGGTCATCACCGTGGCGATCAGCGCCTCGGCCGCGTCCATCGGGCTTTGGCCGGAAAGCGTGGTGTTGAGGCGGGCTTGCAGCGCCTGTTCGTCGCGCAGCGCCCGGGCCGAGACGGCGCTTTGGCGCAGGTCGATGATCCGGCGGTGCGTCGCCTCGACCGAGGCTTGCAGGCGCGTGATCCGGGCGGCGAGCCGGGCGTGCGTCTCGCGGCGCTGGGTCAGTTCGTTTTCCATCGCGGCGATGGCTTCGGCGGCGGCGGTCGCCAGATCGTCACGCCCGGCGCGCAGGGCTTCGGTCGTGCGCTGGGTCAGGTCGGCGTGGCGGGCTTCCAGCGCCGCGATCTGGCGCGCCTCGCCGCGCTGGCGCTGAATGAGGCTGGCGAGGGTGGATTTGGCGAGGCTCAGCCCCTGCCCCGCCTCGCGCAGGTGCTGGTCGATCAGTTCGATCGCATAGGCGGCGCGGAGTTTTTCTTCGGCGCGGGCCTGGTTGCCCAGCATCAGGGTCTTGAGGGTTCCGAACATCTTGCTCTCCGTGAACGTTGTTCATATGGAGAGTCATACAGGGTTTTGAACATTGTTCAAGGATTATTTTGAACGATGTTCACGATTTTTGAGTCAGGGTTTTGGAGTCAAGGCTTCTTGCCGCAGACCCGCAGGATGATTTCCTCCATCATCGCCTCGACCTGATCGCGCGGCACGCCGGAGAGGCGGCGTTGCAGGCCAAGGAGGGCGATGCCGTGGATCGAGGAGAAGAGGCCGCGCACCATCAGTTGCAGCGCTTGCGGGTCAAGCTGCGGGAATAATTGGGAAACCGGCAGCGCGATATGGGCGAAAAGCGTGGTCAGCTCGGCGCGGTACCAGTCGGGCACCTTTTCGTCATCGGGCAGGTCGAGGTCGAAGAGCGCGCGCCAGAGATGGGTGTTCTGGTCGGCAAAGGCGACATAGGCGCGGGCGAGGCGGATCAGGCGCTGTTCGGGTGGATCGGCTTCGTGGCCCGTCACGGCGCTGGCGACCTCGGCCCCGATTCGGGCGAAGGTCTGGCCGTTCACAGCCAGGGTCAGGGCGGTCATGTCGGCGAAGACGTTGTAGATGGCGCCGACCGCGCAGCCGGCCTGCTGGGCAAGGTCACGGGCGCGCAGGGTGGCCATGCCGCTTTCGGCGATCTGACCTGTGGCCAGGCGGATCAGATCGGCCCGCAAGGCGCTGCGGCGGTCTTCAACTTTGCTCATCTTCGGCTCCTTGAACTTTGTTCAAGGTAGCGCATGGCGGGCCGGGAGGGAAGGTCAGACGAAGCCGCGCCAGTACAGCACGCCGACCGTCAGCAGGATCACCATGAGCAGGACAAAGGCGATGCGGGCGCCGATGTCGAGCAGAAGGCCACGGCGGCGGGCGGCGAGGTCCACGGTTTTCAGATGCTTGATGCAGAGGTCATAGGCCTCGGCCACGGCCTCGTGGTCGATCTGCATCAGAAGCTTCGGAGTCTGGGCCATTTCGGTGGCGGAGACCAGCACTTCGCCCGCATCGAGCACCTTGCGCGGCAGGCGGTGGCCGGCGCGTTTCAGCCGCGTCTCCAGCGAGTTGCCGGCGATCTTCAGACGCTCTTCCATCAGGGCGCTGACCCTGTCCGCCATTTGCTGAATGGTGATCTTGCTCATCTTCGCCCCGGAATTTCGCTGCTTTCTAGACCGCGCCTCAGGGCAATTCAACGGATATGGTCGGGGAGGAAAATGCGCGCTAAGAAAAGGGCATGTTGAACACGATCCTGCACAAGGCCCAGGCGGCCAAGACCCATCCGACGCTTGTCATTGTCCACGGCCTGTTCGGGTCGGGGCGCAATTGGGGGGTGATCGCGCGCAATCTGGCGACAACCCGCGACGTGGTGGCGGTCGATCTGCGCAACCATGGCTTCTCGCCCCGGGCTGCGACGCAGAGCTATCCGGAGATGGCTGCCGATCTGGCCGAGGTTCTGGACGGGATGGCGGCGCCGGTGGACCTTCTGGGCCATTCGATGGGCGGCAAGGTGGCGATGCAGCTGGCGCTGACCCAAGGCGCGCGGCTGCGCCGTCTGGTGGTGGCCGATATCGCGCCAGTGGCTTACCGCCATGACCAGAACCGCCATATCGCGGCGATGAAGGGGCTGGATCTGACCGGCCTCACCTCTCGCGGAGAGGCGGACCGCCGTCTGGCCGAGATTGAACCTGACCCGAGCCTCAGGGCGTTTTTCCTGCAGTCGCTGGACCTGAAGGTGCAGCCTGCGGTCTGGCGGCTGAACCTGGATGTGCTGGAGGCCGAGATGGGCAAGATCGTCGGCTGGCCGGGGACCGAGGGGACCTTTGGCGGCCCGGCGCTGTTCCTGTCGGGGTCGGAAAGCCACTACATGAAGCCTGAATACCGCGAGGGCATCCGCGCCCAGTTTCCCCGGGCGCGCTTTGCCAAGCTGATGGGGGCGAGCCACTGGCTCCACGCCGAAAAGCCGCGCGAGTTCGAGGCGACGGTGGCGATGTTTCTGGACGCTTAGTCCAGCGGCTTGCGCATCCGGTTCAGAAGACCGTCCTTCAGGATGAAATGGTGGTAGAAGGCTGCCAGCACATGGCCTGCGATCAGCACCCAGAGCAGGGCTTTCAGGATGCCGCCGTGAATCTCGCCCAGGGCGTCGATGTTGCCGTAGAAGGTCAGAAGCCCGGTCACCGGCAGCGCTATCATCAGCGCGTAGAGCAGGAAATGGCCCGCCTCTCCGGCCAGTTTCAGCGCCTTGCCCTCGCCCGCCGGGGCTGCGGGCACGCCACGGGTGAAGCGCAGGACCAGCCGCCAGGCCGCCAGCACCAGGATCGCCACGCCGACGATGATATGGAGCCAGGCCCCGGTGGTGGTGGGCATCGGGCCGGTCTGCTGGATCTGGCGCCAGAGATGGCTCATGTCGTCGCTCATGATCAGGTTGAACAGGATCAGAAGCGCCACCGCCCAGTGCAAGGCGATCTGCGTCGGGGAAAAGCCTTTGACCATCGGTCCCTCCGGTTCGTTTGTCTTTCCACGCCAGAGGAGCGTGTTTCCGTCGATCGGGGCAAGCGGATTTTGGCGAAGTTTGCGCGGGGCGGGTCTGGCCCCGCGCAAGGGTCAGATTTTCAGGCTGAGCCCGCCCTTGGCCGCCGATTGCTCGGCCCGGTCGAGGATCTTCTGCAGCATGGCGCCGCGGGCAAAGTCGGGGTCGGCGGCACCCTCGCCCCGGATCGCGGCGATGAAGCGTTCGTAGATCGTGCCCAGAACCGGGCAGTCGATGTCGTGCCAGGTGGCGGTCTGCAGGTCAGGCTCAAGACAGGCGCGCAGGGCGGAGATGCCGCGCTCGAAGGTCACCTCCAACCCGCCCTTGGTGCCGAAGATCCGCAGGCGCAGGTCGTTGAGGTGACCCGAGGCGAAGCGGGTGGCGGCGACGGTGCCAAGCGCGCCATTCTCCAAGGTCAGCTGCATGGTGGCGCTGTCGTTGGCGTCCAGCATGTAATCGCCGATCTGGTCGCCGGGCGCCTTGTGGAAGGTGGCCAGCCGGGCGGAGATTTCCTCTACCCTTTGCCCCGCGATGAAGGTGGCGAAATCCAGGATATGGATGCCGACATCGCCCAGCACGCCCTTCGATCCATGCGCGGTGGACAGGCGCCAGAGCCACATCGGTTCCTTGTCCCAACGGCCCCAGGCGGGCTGGGTCAGCCAGGATTGCAGATAGGAGGCCTCGAAATGGCGGACCTCGCCGATGGCGCCTTCAGCCACCATGAGGGCGGCCTTTTGCAGGGCGGCGCCGTTGCGGTAGCTGAGGTTGACCATGTTGACGACACCGGCCTTTTCGGCGGCGGCGGCCATCTCCTCGGCCTGCGCCTCAGACGTCGCGAGGGGCTTTTCGCAGAGGATATGCTTGCCCGCCGCCAGAACCGGCATGGTCGTGGGGTAATGCGCGGCGTCGGGGGTGACGTTGGTCACGGCATCGAACTCGCCCCAGTCCAGCGCCTCGGCGATGGTGGCGAAGCCCTTGGGGATCTTGTGGGTGGCGCAGAAGGCGGCCAGCTGTTCGGGACGGGTGTCGATGCCGGCGGCGAGGGTGACGCCGGGGATTTTGGCGAATTCGGCGGCATGGTTGCCAGCCATGCCCCCGGTGCCGAGGATAAGGATGCGTACGGGATGTTTCATCAGCGGAACCCGGCCTCACCGGCATGGTGCAGGCGCGGGCCGCGTTCCACGATGGGCTCCAAGGCCTTTTCGACCGGGGTGTTCGGCGCGTCGTTCGGGTTCAGGATGCGGGCTTCGGGGTTGTAAGCCCATTTCACCGCGTTGGAGATGACCTTTTGCACATTGGCATTGTGGTAGGTCGGGTAGGTTTCGTGACCCGGGCGGAAGTAGAAGATATTGCCCGCGCCGCGCCGGTAGGTCAGGCCGGAACGGAAGACCTCGCCACCCTGAAACCAGCTGATGAAGACGGTTTCCAGGGGTTCGGGCACGCCGAAAGGCTCGCCATACATCTCTTCGGTCTCCAGCTCGAAATGGTCGGGCAGGCCTTGTGCGATCGGATGCTGGCGCGAGGTGACCCAGAGGCGTTCGCGCTCGCCGGCTTCGCGCCAGGTCAGGTTGCAGGGCGCGCCCATCAGGCGCTTGAAGGGTTTGGCGAAATGGGCGGAGTGCAGGAAAATCACCCCCATGCCGCCCCAGACCGCATCGCAGACCCGTTCGACAATGGCGTCGGAAACCTCGCCATGGGCAGCGTGGCCCCACCAGATCAGCACATCGGTTTCGGCCAGTTTGGCGGCGGTCATGCCGTGTTCGGGGTCCTGCAGGGTGACGGTGGTGGCCTTGAAGGCCGGGTCGGTGTTCAAGGCGGCCGCAATCGTGCCGTGCATGGTCAGGGGGTAAACCTCTGCCACAACCTTGTTCTTATGCTCGTGGACGTTTTCGCCCCAGACGGTGACACGGATCGTCATGCTTTCCTCTTGCTTCGGCCCGGCGCTGTGCCGGATGGGTCGGACCCGCCCTTCTGGGCGGGGATATCGGCTTAGCGGATCGGCGTGCCGCTGGCGTCGAAACGATGCAGCATGCCGGGTTTCGGCGCCAGATGCAGCGTGGCGCCGAGCTTGGTCTTGAGCTTGCCATCCTGCCGGACGATCAAAGGTTCATCGGAACCGACCTCGACAAAGAGGTAATTGTCCGAGCCGAGGTCTTCGGCATGGACGACCTCGCCGGTCCATTTGCCGCCGGTCTCGACAAGGTCGATATGTTCAGAGCGGATGCCGAGGGTGACGCAGCCTTCGTCGGCGGCGAATTTGCCGGTCAGGAAGTTCATCTTGGGGGAGCCGATGAAGCCCGCCACGAAGAGCGAGTTCGGGCGGTCGTATAGTTCGGCGGGGGTGCCGACCTGCATCAGGCGGCCATCGCGCAACACGGCGATGCGGTCGGCGAGGGTCATCGCCTCCACCTGGTCATGGGTGACATAGACCATGGTCACCTTGTCCATCGAGTGGTGGAGTTTCGCAATCTCCAGCCTTGTCTGGACGCGCAGCGCTGCGTCGAGGTTCGAGAGGGGTTCGTCGAACAGGAACACGCGGGGGTCGCGGACGATGGCGCGGCCGATGGCGACGCGCTGGCGCTGGCCGCCCGACAGCTGCTTGGGCAGGCGGTCCAGAAGATGTTCGATCTGCAAAAGCTTGGCCGCGTCGCGGACGCGCTTGTCCATCTCCTCGGGCGAGGATTTGGCCAGTTTCATCCCGAAGGCCATGTTGTCATAGACTTTCATGTGGGGATAAAGCGCATAAGATTGGAACACCATGGCGATGCCGCGTTTGGAGGGGATCAGGTTGTTGACCCTTTCGCCATCAAACAGCATGTCGCCGCTTGTGATCTGCTCCAGCCCGGAAATCAGGCGCAGCAGGGTGGATTTGCCGCAGCCCGAGGGGCCGACAAACACCATGAACTCGCCCTTTTCGATGGTCAGGTCGATGCCCTTGATGACATCCACCGCGCCGTAGGACTTCTTGACGTTCTTCAGTTCGATCTTTGCCATTTTGTCAGCCCTTCACGCCGCCCGCGGTCAGGCCCGCGACGATCTTGCGTTGGAATATGAGAACGAGCACCACCAGAGGCACGGTCACCACGACCGAGGCCGCCATGATCGGGCCCCAGGGGATTTCCTGCACCGAGGCGCCGGAGAGAAGGGCGATGGCGACCGGGGTGGTGCGCTGGTCCTCGGATATGGTGAAGGTCAGGGCGAAGAGGAATTCATTCCAGGCCCCGATGAAGGCCAGAAGCCCGGTGGTGACAAGCGCGGGCCACAGAAGCGGCAGGAAGACCTTGGTGATGATGACCCAGGGCGTGGCGCCGTCGACGATGGCGGCCTCCTCGATCTCGACCGGAAGGTCGCGCATGAAGGTGGTCAGCACCCAGACGGTGAAAGGCAGGGTGAAGATCGTGTAGGACAGGATCATCGCCCAAGGGGTGTTGTAGAGGCCGAGGAAGCGGACCAGTTCGTAAAGCCCGGCCAGAACCGCGATCTGCGGGAACATGGAAACCCCGAGGATGGTCATGAGAAGCAGCCCCCTGCCCCGGAACCGCACCCGCGCCAAGGCGTAGGAGGCGGTCACGGCGAGGAACAGCGCGAAGGCCACCGTGGTCGTCGCGACAAACAGCGAGTTCAGGATCGAGCGCGGGAAGTTGCGGGCGAAAAGCACCGTGTCGTAATTCGCGAGGTCCCAGGTCGAGGGCCAGTAGTGGATCTCGAACAGGGCCGATCCGGTCGCGAAACTGGTGATGATCGCGTAGTAAAAGGGGAAGACCGCGTAGATCACGACGATCACGACGAAGGCGTAGAACATCACCTTCCAGAAGATGGCTTGTGCAGTCATCGCCCGCCCTCCCCGGTCAGATCGACCTTGCCGAGCCAGATGTAGAGCGAGACGAATATCGCCAGCATCGCGAAAAGCATGGTGGATTGCGTGGCGCCGTAGGCGAACTTGGCGAAGTCGATCATGTTTTCCCGGCTGATCACCGACATGGTCTTGGTGGCTGAAGAATTCGGCGTCAGCACATAGACCAGATCGAAGATGCGAAGCGCGTCCAGCATCCGGAAGATCACCGCCACCATCAGCGCGGGGCGGATGAGCGGCAGCGTGATGCGGAAGAAGACCTTGACCGGGTGGATGCCGTCGATCCGCGCCGCCTCGTAAATGTCGCGCGGCACCATTTGCAGGCCGGCGAGGCAGAGCAGCGCCATGAAGGGCGTGGTCTTCCAGATATCCACCATCAGGACCGCGATCATCGCCGTATCGGGGTTCGAGGCCCAGGCGATTTTGTGGTCGATGAGGTGCAGCTTGACCATGATGTCATTGAGGATGCCGTATTGGTCGTTCAGCATCCAGGCCCACATCTTGGCCGAAACGATGGTCGGGATCGCCCAGGGGATCAGGATGGCGGCGCGGACGATGCCCCGGCCCTTGAACTCGGCATTCAGCATCAGGGCGACGCCGAGGCCGAGGATCGTCTCGCAGATCACCGAGATGAAAGAGAAGCGCACCGTGTTCCAGACCGCATTCCACCAGGCCGGATCAAAGAAGGCGCCTTTGTATTTCACCGCGCCCGAGGGCAGGGTCTGGATGTGGAAGTAGTTGTAAAAGCCCACGAAATGCCCGCCGTAAAGGTCATCGAGGCTGGTGTTGGTCATCGAAAACCAGATCGTGCGCAGCAAGGGCCAGGCCGCCACGCAAAAGAGCGCGGCCAGCATGGGGGCAAGGAACCAGAAGGCGGCCCGGGCGCGCTGCTGTTGCAGGCTGATCCCCGGATCTGGCGCCTTGGCAAGCGATGGTGAAGTCATGACGTCTCCCCTTGGGTCCGCGCGGGCGGCCCTTCCCCAGTCACAGGTGGGGGGCGGCGGTGGGCCGCCCCTGTCTCAGGAAACTGCCCTTTGCGGGCTTATTGCCAGTTGTTGTCGCCCTGGATGTCGGCGAGATCGGATTCCAGCTGGGCGAGGTTGTCCGCCGCCGAACCGGCGCCCGACAGCGTGTCATGCACCGCCGACCAGAACTTCGAGGAGACCTCGTTGTAATGGCTGAGGGTGGGCGCCGAAGGGCGCGGCACGGCGCTGAGGAAGACCTCTTTCCACTGCGGGATGATCGGGGATTTGGCGGCAATCTCCGGATCGTCATAAAGCGCCTGGATGGTGGGCAGGTGGGTCTCCATCACGGCGCGCATCTTCTGCACCTCGGGGCCACCGAGCCACATGGTGAGCGAGATCGCGGCCTCCTGATGCTTGGAATATTTCGAGACGGCGAGGTTCCAGCCGCCCAGCGTCGCGGCCGAAGTGTCGCCCGCGGCCCCCACCGGAAGCGGTGCCACCGCGAAGAGGCCCTTGATCTTGGAATCCGCACTGTCGCCCAGGGCATAGGCATAGGGCCAGTTGCGCATGAAGGCGGCGTTGCCGGTCTGCCA
The DNA here is from genome assembly GCF_056403335.1 of Rhodobacter sp. P2_H5. Classification (NCBI taxonomy): domain Bacteria; kingdom Pseudomonadati; phylum Pseudomonadota; class Alphaproteobacteria; order Rhodobacterales; genus Rhodobacter; species Rhodobacter sp. P2_H5. The sequence goes on from NZ_JBFUFS010000004.1 coordinate 214,917, forward strand.
GACGCCGCGCGCCTCTTCCTCCTGATAGGACAGAACGCCACCGGGGGCGATCGAGCCGACCCAGGACTTGGCGGTCTCCAAAGCCTTCACGGCCTTTTCGTTGTTGATCGAAATGGTGCCGTCGGGTTCGACAATCTGGCCACCGCCAAAGGACTTGACCCATTCCAAGGCATTGCAGGTCAGGCCCTCATAGGCGTTGCCCTGGAAGACATAGCCCCAGAAATCGGCCGCGCCTGCGGCGCGTTCGCCGTCCATGATGGTCTTGGCGGCGGCAGCCATTTCGTCCCAGGTCTTGGGCACGGAAAGCTTGTATTTCTCCAAAAGGTCCTTGCGGTAATAAAGCGCGGGCGCGTCGGTGAAGATCGGCAGGGCAACCAGCTTGCCGCCCACAGTCTGCGACTGGATGATCGAGGGGAATTCGGTCGGGATCAGGTCCTTGGCGGCCTCGGTCAGGTCGACGAAATGGGTGGCAAGCTGCGGCGCCCAGATCACGTCGGTCTGGTAGATGTCGATGTCGGCATTGCCGGCGGCCAGCCAGAGCCGGTATTGCCCGAACTGGTCGGTGGTGGACGAGGGCATCGGCACCACGGTGACCTTGTTGCCGGTCTTCTCCTCCCAGGGCTTCACCAAGGCGGGAAAGTCCTGCAGGTCCGATCCGGTGGCGCCGGAGACCACGGTGATTTCCTCGGCCAGCACCGGTGTGCCGAATGCCGCCAGAATGGCCGCGACCGCGGTGGCCCGCAGCGCGCCTGCCCGATATCCAATGGACATGGGTCTTCCTCCCTCTTGATTGTCACGCGCCCCGAGGCGCCCACTCCCTTGCAACGTGTCAGGTCATGGCCCATCTGCGCAGGCTCATCCGAAACGTTACGGGAGTTTTAGCGGCAGGCCCGGTCAAAAGTCAACGATTCTCGCCTCAAAGCGCTTTCAAATTGCTTTGGGACTGGGCGGGGCTTTGGGCAACACAGCCGTTCTTTCTGCAATTCAAAGCGCTTGCGGGAAATTGCTGCAACCGCATTGGGGGCGAAAAGGATGGAAAAAGGCGCCCCGGAGTGCGGGACGCCTTCTGGTTGTGCCGGGTCGTCGCCCTGCGGCGGGTCAGGCTTGCGTCAGGGGGAAATGGCAGGCGACAGCGCCCTTGGCCCCCGGGGTCAGCGCGGGGCGTTCGGTGCGGCAGCGGTCTTGCGCAATCGGGCAGCGCGGGTGAAAGCGGCAGCCCGAGGGCGGGTTGATCGGGCTGGGCACATCGCCGGTCAGGATGATGCGCGCGCGCCCTGCCCCGTTGACCGGCTTCGGGACGGCAGAGATCAGGGCTTGCGTGTAGGGATGGCGCGGGCGCGAGAAGACATCGTCGGCCTGGCCAATCTCGACGATCGAGCCAAGGTACATGACGGCAATTCGGGTGGAAACCTGCCGGACCACCGAAAGGTCATGGGCGACAAAGACATAGGTCAGCTTCAGCCGTTCCTGCAGATCCGCCAGCAGGTTGACGATCTGCGCCTGAACCGAGACATCGAGGGCCGAGACCGGCTCATCAAGGATCACCAGCTTCGGCTCCAGCGCGATGGCGCGGGCGATGCCGATGCGCTGGCGCTGGCCGCCGGAAAACTCGTGCGGGTAGCGTTGGGCGTGGTCGGGCAAGAGGCCGACCTGCTCCAGCAGGGCGGCCACGCGGGCGTTGATCTCGGCTTCGCTCAAGGACAGGTGGATGCGCAGCGGTTCGGCGATCAGGTCATGCACCCGGCGGCGCGGGTTGAGCGAGGCATAGGGGTCCTGGAACACCATCTGCACCTTCCGCCTGAGGGGCCGCATCTGGCGGGTGGAGAGGGTGGAAATATCGGTGCCGTCGAAGACCAGCTTGCCTTCCGATATGTCGTAAAGCCGCGACAGGCAGCGCCCGAGGGTGGACTTGCCGCAGCCGGATTCCCCCACCAAACCAAGGGTTTCCCCCGGCTGGATCGACAGCGAGACGTTATCCACCGCCTGCACCACCCGCTTGCCCTGGCGCGAAAAACGGCTGCCCACCGTGAAGCGCTTGGACAGGTCGGAAATCTCGTAAAGCGCGGTCATGTGGCACCGGTCAGGAAGCAGGCGGTTTCATGGGGGGGATGGGTCAGGGTCGGTCGCGCCTCGCAGGCCGCGAACTTGTGCGGGCAGCGCGGGCCGAAGGCGCAGCCTTTGGGCAGGCTGAGAAGCGAGGGCGGCGCGCCGGCGATGGTTTGCAGGCGGTGGGGACGCTCCCCTTCAAGCGGCGGGATCGAGTTCAAAAGCGCCACGGTATAGGGGTGCTGCGGGTCGGCGAAGAGGTCGTCGCGGGCGGCGCGTTCGACGATTCGGCCGGCGTACATCACCATGATACGGTCGGCGAGTTCGGCCATGACACCAAGATCATGGGTGATGAAGACGATGGCGGAGCCATGGGTCTGTTGCAGCTTGCGCAAGAGGTCGAGGATTTGCGCCTGCACCGTCACATCGAGGGCGGTGGTCGGTTCATCCGCCACCAGAAGAGCGGGGTTGCAGGTCAGGGCCATCGCGATCACCGCGCGTTGGCGCATGCCACCGGACAACTGGTGCGGGTAGCGGTGGACGGCTTCCTCGGGCTTGGGGATGCCGACCTCGGCCAGAAGGGCTATGGCGCGGTCCCAGGCCTGTTTCTTCGACACCTTCTCATGCGTCAGGATCTGCTCGGCGATCTGCCAGCCGATGGTATAGACCGGGGTCAGGGCCGTCATCGGGTCCTGGAAGATCATCGCGATCTCCTTCCCCCTCAGTTGGCGCATCTCTTTCGGCTTCAGGCCGACGAGTTCGCGGCCGCGGTAGAGGATCGAGCCGGTGATGACGGCGTTGGGGTCGGTGATCAGGCCCATGACGGCCAGAACGGTCATGGTCTTGCCGGAACCGCTTTCGCCGACGATGCCGAGGATCTCGCCCTCCGCCACGGTGAAGGACACGTTGTCGAGCACGCGGACAAGGCCCTGCTCGCTGCGGAAGGACACGCAAAGGTCGCGGACTTGCAAAATCATGAGGTGCGTACCCTTGGGTCGAGCAGGATGTAGATGACGTCCACAACGGCATTGGCGAGGACGACGAAGAAGCTGGCGTAAAGCACCGTGGTCATGATGACCGGCAGATCAAGGTTCTGCAGCGCGTCGAAGGTCAGTTTGCCCACCCCTTGCAGGCCGAAGACGACCTCGGTCAGCAGGGCCGAACCGCCGACCAAAGCGCCGAAGTCGAGGCCGAACAGCGTGACAAAGGCGATGAGCGAGGTGCGCAGCGCATGGCGCAGCAGGATTCGGGTTTCCGACAGGCCCTTGGCGCGGGCGGTGCGGATGTAGTCTTCCTGCAAAGCCTCGGTGATGGAGGCGCGCAGCACCCGGCCATAAAGCCCGATGTAGAGGATCGAGAGGGTGATCCAGGGGATGACGAGGGTCAGGAACCAGCCTTTGGGATCACTGCTGAAATCCTTGTAGCCGAGCGGCGGGACCCAGGAGAAGAGCCACGAGTCGTGAAAGCGGCTTTGGGTGACGAGGTTCATCACCTCGCCCAGCCAATAGACCGGCATGGAGACGCCGATCAGGCCGAGGATCATCAGAAGCTTGTCCGGCCAGCGGTCGCGGTAGGCGGCGGCGGTCACCCCGATGATGAGCGAGAAGACGACCCAGAGGATCGCCGCCCCGATCACAAGCGACAGCGTGACGGGGATGGTGTCCAGCACCGCCGGGACGACCTTCCAGCCGCGATTGACGAAGGAGGTGAGGTCGCCGGTGATGAAGATTTTCTTCATCATCGTCAGGTACTGGATGTAAAACGGCTGGTCGAAGCCGAAGGAATGGCGGACCGCCTCCAGCACCTCGGGCGAGGCGTTGCGCCCGGCGATGCGGGCGGCGGGGTCGACGCCCGGGGTGCCGAAGAAGATCAGGAAGACCAGGAGGCTGATGCCGGCCATGACGAACAGCATCTGGGCCAGGCGTTGCAGGATGGCGAAGAACATCAGCCTCTCCCCAGCTTGATTTTCGAGCGCGGGTCGAGGGCGTCGCGCAACCCGTCGCCGAAGACGTTGAGCGACAGGACCGAGATGACGATCATGAAGCCGGGGGCCAGGGCCACGGCGGGGCGGGTGTAGAGGAGGGTCTGGCCGTCCTGAATGATCGTGCCCCAAGAGGCGTCGGGAGGCTGGACGCCGATGCTCAGGAAGGACAAAGCGCTTTCGGTCAGCATGTTCAGCGCCATCATGATCGGGATGAAGACGATGAGCGTGGTCGAGACATTGGGCAGGATATCCTTCCAGAGGATCCGCCCCGACGGCGCGCCAAGCCCGATCGCGGCCATGACGAAATCGCTTTGACGCAGGGACATGACCTGCCCGCGGATCGGCCGTGCGACGTAGGGGATGTAGATGACGCCAATGATGAAGATCGGCAGCCAGAGCGAACCCGATTCCACGGTAAAGGGCCCGATCGTGATGCCTTGCGTGATCAGCACGATGGAGAGGGAAATCGCCAGGAGGTACACCGGAAAGGCCCAGAGCACATCGAGAATGCGGCTGATCACCATATCCACGATGCCACCGAAAAACCCTGCGGCGAGGCCGAGGAAGGTGGCAAACAGCAGGGTGAAGGCCGTGGCGGCGGCGGCGATGATCATCGAATTCATGCCGCCATACAGCAGCCGGGCCATCACGTCGCGGCCCTGATTGTCGGCGCCTAGAAAGTAGTTGCCCAGCCGCCAGGTCGGGCCGATGGGCGTATAGCCCAGCGCAAGGCCGGTCGTGGGAAGCTCCATCACCGGGTGTTTGACGCCGTCAATCGTCACCACGGCATCGAGGGTCGATTTGAACGGGTCCACCCCGGCCCACCACGCATAGACCGGGGCCGAAATGCAGGCCAGCACGATCAGCACGAAGACGGCCAAAGCCACCAGGGCGGTGCGGTCGCGCTTCAGCCGGTGAAGTGCCGTGGCCCAGGGGCCACGGCTTTTCGCATTAACGGTTACTGCACCCAAGATTGCGATACCATCCAGTAGAACTGCGCATTGAACTGGAAGTTGCCCACCCGCTTGGAGACGAAATCGACATGCTTCGGCGTGAACAAGGCCGCCATCGGCGCCTTGTCGGTCACGGCCTTGTCAACCTCGGCCCAGACCTTGTTGGCGCCTTCGGGGTCGGTCACGCCAAGCGCCAGGGCCTTGTCCATATTGGCCTGGATATCCTTGTCGCAGAAGCCCGCGATGTTGATCGAGCTGTCCGACCCGGGGGTGAAGGAAGCGCAGCCGAACAGGATGTTCAGGAAGTCCGACGCCGCCGGATAGTCTTGATACCATTGGCTAATCGAGATCTGCACCTTGTTGTTGGTGTTCTGGATATAGGTGAACTGGATATTGGGCGAGATCGGCTTGACCTCGGCCTGATAGCCGATGTCGGTCAGGACCGATTGCATGTAGGTGCCGATGGCCTTGGAGACGGCGGTATCCTCGGCGATGATCGTGACCTTCTGGCCCTTGGTGCCGGATTCCTCGACCAGAGCCTTGGCCTTGTCGAGGTCAGGCGCGCTCCACTTCGCGCCCGGGTCCTTGGTATAGGGGCAATAATCGACATGTCCGGGGAAGCCCGGGGGCAGAACTTGGCAAACGGGGGAGGCCAGAACTGGGCCGCCGAAGAGGTTGACCAAAGCGTTGCGGTCCAGCGCGAAGTTCACCGCCTGGCGCGCCTTTTCGTTGTCGAAGGGGGCCAGGTTCACGTTCATCGGCGCGTACCACCAGGCGGTCAGGGTGTTGAGGAAGACCTGGTTCTGGAACTTGGTGCCGATCTCGCCCAGGCGGTCGGTCGGCGGCTGGTCGAACATCCAGTCGGCCTCGCCGTTCTGCACCGCGGTCACCTCGGCCTCGTCGGTCAGGCCGAAGTCGTACTGGATCACGTCCGGGTAGCCATCGGGCTGGGCTTCCTCGCTCCAGACCTTGAAGTTCGGGTTGCGTTCCATGGTCATGCCCTTGTTCGGGTCATAGGCCGAGATGTAATAGGCCCCGGTGCCCGGGATCGGCGCGGACCCCGCATCGGTGGTCGGCGCATCGGCCGGCAGGATCGAGGCATGCGGCAGGGCCAGCTTGTCGAAGAATTCGGCATCGGGCTTGGTCAGGTTGATGGTGACGGTGCCTGCCGCCTCGTCGCCGACCACGCCGCCCTCCAGCGTGCAGGTGGCGGCCTCGGCCAGGCATTTGTCAGCGCCGACGATCACCGAATAGAAACCGCCCGCCGTGGGGGAAGACACCTTGAAGATGCGCTGGAACGAGGCCACCACGTCCTTGACCGTCACCTCGGCCCCGTTGGAGAACTTGATCCCCTTGCGCAGCTTGAAGACATAGGTCTTGCCGTCGTTGGTCGGCTCGGGCAGCGCCTCGGCCAGGTCGGGAACCTTGGTGAAGCCATCGGATCCGGCCGCCTTCTTGAAGGCGACGAGCCCGTCATAAAGCCCCTGATAGATCTGCCAGTATTGCAGCGTGTAGTTGATCATCGGGTCCACGGTGCCGGCGGCAGAGCGCGCGACCAGCCGCATCGTGCCGCCCCGGTGCGCCGTCTGGTATTCGGCCTGCGCGGGGGCCACGGCCCCGAGCATCAGGCCGGCAGCGGCCGTGGCCAGAAGTAGCTTTCTCATTTCAGTCTCCCGGTTGGTTTTTTATGGCTTGGTGGTTCAGTCGTGCATGTTCAGAAAGCCGCCGACGACGCCCATGCAGAATTCCTTCTCTTCGACATGCGGCATGTGGCTGCTGTCCTCGAAGATCACCCAGGTGGCGCCCTTGATCAGGTCCTTGTAGGGCTGGACGGTGGCCGGGGTCGCCTCGTCATGGCGGCCCGAGAGGAGCAGCGTCGGCACAGTGATCTTCGGCAATTCCGGCGTGATGTCCCAGTGCTTCAGCGTGCCCACCACGAAGAACTCGTTCGGGCCGTTCATCGTGTGATAGACGGTCGGATCGGCGGCGGTCTGGGCGAAGCTTGCGGCCACCTCCGGCGGGTTCGGCACCACGCGGCAGACATGGCGGGCATAGACCCAGTCGGTGGCGGCCTTGTATTCCGGATTGTCATAATCCCCGGTCGCCTCGTATTTGTTCAAGGCGTCCTGAATTTCCTGCGGCATCTCGGACCGCTGGCGCATCGCCTCCGAGGTCCAGAGCGCCATCGACGCGGGGGAGTTCGCAATGGTCAGCGATTTCAACCCCTTGGGCCGCCGGACGCCATATTCCGCCCCGAGCATCCCGCCCCAGCTTTGCCCCAGAACGTGGAAACCGGCACGCTGGCCCAGATGGTCGATGAGGTTTTCCAGCTCGTCGACAAACAGCTGCGGCGTCCAGAAGTCGCCGCCCTTTTCCGGCAGGTGGGTGGAGTTGCCGCAGCCGATCTGGTCGTAGTGGATGACCGCCCGGCCATCGCGGGCCAGAAGCTTGTAGCTGTCGATGTAATTATGGGCCACCCCCGGCCCGCCGTGCAGCAGAAACACCGGCGGCTTGGCCGAATTGAGATCGCCGGTGATGCGATACCAGGTCTCATAAGGACCAAAGGGCGCGCGGCCCTCCACTTGTTGCAATGTCTGGTTCACCCTACCCCCTCGGGGCCCCTCCGGGCCCGGCGTGCCGCGCAGATTCTGACGCAGACTCTGCGGTCTTATCTGAGGCGTACGGTGGCGCAGGGATCGCGATAGTCAAGAAATTTCACGCAGAGTATACGCACGCATCCGATGAACTCCGCGTGCGCTGCCGCAACTTTGGTCATGCGCCACCGTGCGCCCGCCCTAAGTGGCACCCATCACGGCAAAATTCCGCACCCCTGCCCGCTTCATCCAGACCAAATATCCTCGGGGGAGGTCCGGAGGGGGCAGAAAGCCCCCTCCGGGCGCGGGGGTCCGGGGGGCGCGCAAGCCCCCCGGCTCCCCCGGCCAGATTTCAGTCGCTCCGCGACAGCTTGCGATGAAAGGTCGCCCGCGAAATCCCCAAAGCCCGCGCCGCGGCCGAGGCATTGCCTCCCGCCCGCGCCAGGGCCCGCGCCATCACCGCCCGCTCGCCGGCTTCCAGCGTCAAGGGCGAGTTCAGGCCCAGCAGGTCCGCCGCCGGCACCGGCTTGCGGGTGAGGTCGCCTTTCAGGCCGAAATGCAGCCGGGCGGCGCGCGTGGCGCCGATCACCAGCTCGTCGCCATCGACCGCCAGAATGGCGCCCTGCGTCCGGTCCATCCCCGGCGCCAGCATCAGGCGCGCCTTGGGGAAGGCGTTGCGGAAAAGGTCGCCCTCGATCCGCCGCGCCGCTTCGGTCACCGCATGGGCGATCAGGCCGGCCACGGCCTCGCCGGTCTCCAGCCCCGCGGTCGAGACATCCAGCACCGCCAGAAGCTGGCCCTCGGCGTCATGGACGGGAGCGGAGGCGCAGGAGAGGTCGATGTTGGCCGACAGGAAATGCTGGCCCCGGTGGATCACCACCGGACGCCCCTCGGCGAGGCAGGTGCCGATGCCATTGGTCCCCGCCGCAGCCTCGGACCAGAGCGTGCCGGTCCAGAGGCCGTTTTCCTGAAAATCACGATCATCGCCAGGCTTGCCGCGGCGGTCGACCGGGATGCCCTCGTCATTGGCGAGGATCACGCAGCCGCCCAAGGCCCCCACCGAAAGGAACAGCCGGTCCAGCGTCGGGCCTGCTGCCTCAAGCAGCGGACCCAGCTTTTCGCGCAGCGCGCGGAATTCGGCGCCGGTCAGCCGCTCGCGTCCGACGCGTTGCGCGGGGTCGAGCCCATGCACCCGCGCTGACCGCGTCCAGGAGGCCACGACCGAAGAGCGCGCCGCACCACCCTGGGCCAGCGCCGCCGCCACGGCGGCCTCATGTTCCTGGTTGGGCTTCGCAGCCATCAGAGCCTCCGCGCAGCGTTTCCATCCGGCCAGATTAGCCGCATTCGCCCAAGCGTCAAAGCCAATTCAGACCAGCCGCAGAGCGCCCAGCCGCAGGCGTTGCGCAGGCCCGGTGCCCGGATCGGGCACTGTCACCACACCGGGCCGGCCGGTCAGGGCCGCTGCGTAATTGTCGCCCGCAGGTCCCGGCGCGGGCGGGCTGGCGCGGAAGGCCGCCAGAAGCGCGCGGGCGATCTGCGGCGCAGCCGAGGAGGTGCCCTGCTGCGCCACGAAACTGCCCGTCCTTGTGCCGGCCGAGACGATGCCGGTCTGCGCCGGCGACCGGTCGGTCGGGGCTGCGGCATCCACCCCGCGCCCACCGACCGTCCCCGCGGAGGAATAGCGCGCCGCCTGGCCAAGGCTCGCGACATGGCCGCCGACGTTGAGCGAGACCGCGCTGGTCGCCAGCCCGTTCAGCCCGTCAAAGCGCCGGACCATCGGGTTGGCCGCGAGATCATCCTGTTGCGCCAGCGCCCCGTCGGCGCCAAAACGGTCATAGGCGGGGTCGACGAGCCAGGATTGCCGGGCGCCGGTATGGCCCTGTTCATGGTCGACATCGCGTTGAACGCGCAGGGAAATCAGGCCGGACTGGCTCGCCTTGCGCTGGACGCTGATCCGCCATTCGCCCGCCGGTGCCCCGGCATGGGGGGCGGGGGGCAGGGCCTTGGGATCGGTCGGCGCAAGGCAGATCACCACGCGCCAGCGGCTCTGGCGGTAATGCTCCAGCGTGATCTGGCCGACGATATGGCCGCCCACCACCACATCCTGACGCGGGTCCTGCGGTGTGACCGCGACGACCTCGCCCTGCGGCGCGGTCAGGCTGAAGACGTGGCCCGCGGGCGCAGCCCCCGGCTCCAGCCACAGTTCGGCGAAGGTAGAGGTCATGTCATGCGGCGGGGCGAACCAGCGCAGGCTCGCCAAGGCCTTGTTGCCCGCGACGGGGGCGAAATGGCCATCCTCGATCCGCGCCGAAAGCCGGTCCTGGAACATGTTGCCCGAGGGCAGGACCAGCGCCGTCGCGGCCAGCGCCCGGCGCGCGGTGATCAGTTCGGCCAGCGCCGCCTCAAGCGCCGAGGCGCCGTCATGCGGCCCGCCCGACCAGCCGAGCGAGATATTGACCACCACCGGCACCTCGCCCCGGCCATGGGCGGCGGCGATCGCGCTCGCCCGGTCAAAGATGTAATGCAGGCCCGCCAGCAGGAACATGTCGGTGCCAAAGCCCGAGGTGTCCCAGAGCGCTGTCGCCGGCAGGTCCACCGCGATGATCCGGGTCTGGACGGCATCCTCGGGGTCGCAGGCGGCGGCGGAGGCCAGCACATGGGTGCCATGCGAATGCGCCCGTGCCAGGGGCAGCGGCGGCAGGCCGGGGCGGCCGAGCAGGCCCGCCGCGCGGTAGATCGCCTCTTCATCGCCGTTGTGGGCGGCGCGCAGAGCCTCGATCTTCTCGCGCGTGAACTCGCGCCCGAAGAGAACCGCGCCCGCGCCGTCCGAGGGCGCGGTCTGCGACCAGCAATAGTCGATCCGCGTGGCCCCTGCGGCGCGCAAGCCCTGATGGGCAAAGGCGATGCCGTCGTCGATCACGGCGAGGATGACCAGCGGCTTGGCGGGATCGACGCCCGGGGCCGGGCCCTGCACGGGTTGCGGCGTGGGGAAATTGGCATCGATGGTCTCCGACCGCACCGGGAAGTTCAGCCGCAGATGCCGCGCGCCGCCACCCGCCAGACCGGCCAGCTGGGTCGCCAGCCGACCGGGGTCATGCGCCGCAATCGCCGTCGGACTTTCGGGCACCAGAAGAAGCGGCAGGAAATGCGGGTCCACGCCGGACCAGAGCGTGGGCAGGCGCGGCACCATCGTGATGCCATCGGCGGCCAGAAGGCCTGCGACGGCGGCAGCGGGATGGGCGACCGGGTTTGGAAACTCGGCCAGGCAAGACAGGCTCGGCGAGGTGTCGAGCTGCAATCCGGGCAGGTCGTAGAACTTGCCCGGCCCGAACATCCAGCGTTCATAGGGGCCAAGCGGATCGACCGGGGCCATGGCTCAGACCGCCTGATGCAGGGTGAATTCGTCCTTGGCCTGCGACCAGAGCCAGGCCAGCAGCGGATCGGCGGCCACGGGCACGGCGCCGCCGCCAGCCTCGGCCCGGATCGCCACTTGGTCGGCGTAAAGGAAATCGGCATCCGGCGCCGTATCGGGTTCATAGGCCGACAGGGCCTCAAACGTGCCGCCACCGGTCATCGCGGCGACCAGAATCCGGCCCATCTGCAGGCCAAGCCGGGTGCCCGCCGCCGAATCCATCGGGAAATGCACGCCCGCCACGGTGCGGTTGACCGCGATGCGGTGCGCCTGACGGTAGCAAAGGTCGATCCGTTTGGGCGCATCGCCGTAATGGTCGGGGGTCGACATCACCAAAGCCTCGATCACCCGCGCCATGGCCATTGTCTGGGTCGCATGGGCCGAGGGGAAGGAGCCGTGGCTTGGCGTCGTGATCAGGGGGGTGATGCGCACATCCAGCTCCGCCGGGCGGCGGCAGGCCAGAAGGTGCTTCGGCAGCATGGTGATCTGGCCCGCCAGGGTCTGCACCACGTCCAGAAGCTCCAGCGTCTTGGGGTTGCGCCCCTCGGTCAGGCCGAGGAACAGCGCGAAATAGGCGGAGAAGGCATCGGTCTGCGACAGGACCTCGGCCCCGCGATCGCCGCGCTGGTCGGCGTAATAGCGCACCCAGTCGCATTGCTTGGCCAGGGTGGCGGCGGTCGGCGGCTGCAGGGTGGCAAAGGTCGCCCCGCCCCAGCTGAGGCTGACCGAGGTGACCGCATCGTCCCAGGCGTAGCCGACATGCCGGCTGACCGAGGCCTGCAGCAACCGTTCGCGGATGTCGGGCGACCAGCGCCGCATGTTGGCGGCGGCGCCGGGCGTCAGGGGTTCGATCCCCGCGGCGGGCAAGGGGTCGAGGCCCGCCGCATGCAGCAGCGCCTCGGCCGAGGTTTGCAGGCCCGACACATCGCCGGACCCGGATCCGCCAATGCCATGAATGCCGTGGATACCATGGATGCCGTGAATTCCATGAATTCCGTGAATGCCATGGATCCCGTGGATGCCATGGATGCCGTGCATAGTTCCCAAAACAGACATGACGTCTCCTGTTATCCAACGCCCGCAGCGGTCAGGGCGGTGACCATATGTTGACCGATCTTGAAATTTGCCGCCGGATGGCTGCGGCGATAGGATGAAATGGTGAAATCAGGTTGCCGGCGCAGCAGGTCGGCGGCCACCGACCGCGCCTCCTCGCCCCGGCCAAGGAAATGCAGCGCGCAGAGCCGGGCGCGCAGGGTGGAGACATGGCGGTCGTTCCGGTTCAGGGACCGGTCGGCCAGGGTCAGGGCATGTTCCCATTGCTCGGCGGCCAGATAGGCGGTCGAGGCGAGGCTGTCGAAGAAATAGCCGAACGGGTCCACCGGTGAGAGGCGCAGCGCCTTTTCGGTGCGCGCCACCGCATCCACCCCGTCGTCGCGGTAGGCCGACAGCACGCCGGACAGAAGCCAGGCCATGCTTTCGTTGGGGTTGAGGTCGAGCGCCGCGTCGAACCGCTCCGCCGCCTTGTCGAGCCGCATCAGGAGGTTGTTGTTCACCACCCCGTCGATGGTCAGCGCGAAGGTGTTGCCGGGGTCCATGTCCAGGGCCCGCGCCGTGCAGTCGAGCGCCACCCCGGTGTCGCGCAGCGCGTTGTTCGACCAGCCGTTGAAGATCGACATCACATACCACTCGGCCAGCCAGGCATGGGCCTCAGGCACACGGGGGGCGCGGCGGATCACCTCTTCGATCAGATCGCGCGAACGGGCGAAGTTCGACAGTTTCAGCTGGTGCATCATGCCGATGCCGGCAATGAGAAGCTGATGATCGCCCAGCGCCGAAAGGCTGCGGCCCTGCGCATGGGCCAGGGCATCGGTGGCGATGGTGCGGCCGATGGTGCGCACGATCTCGGCCACTGCGGGGCTGTCGGCCATCAGGAACTCGGCCAGGTCGCCGGGGAACTGCCGCGTCCACAGGATGCGGCCGGAATGGGCATCAAGGCAATCGGCGTCCAGCACGACCTTGTTGCCCGCGACGCGCAGGCTGCCCGTGACGCAGTAATCCACGTTCAACAGCCGCCGCACCCGGCCAAGGTCGATCCGCTGGCCGCTGATCTCGCGCGCCGACAGATGCGAGATGACGTTGAGCAGATGGCTGCGCGACAGGGCACGGCAGACCTCTTCGGCCAGCCAGTCGCCAAGGACGGAATGCAGCTCCTCCCCCACGACCAGACGAAACGGCAGCACCGCAATGGCCGGCAGGACCGAGGGCGCCGCCGGGGGCACGGTCTGGCCCGACAACAGCGCGTAGAACTGCTCGGGCGCCTGGCGGATGCCCTGCAGCCAGTCGTTGAAGTCATCGTCGCGGATGTCGATGCCTTCAAGGAACTCGCCGCCGCCCGGGGTGCCCTGCAATTCGACCTGGGTCAGGTCAAGCGCGATGTCGGTGTTGTTGACCTTGAGCAGGCGTTCGAAATCCGGCCCCATGGTGGATTTGATCGCCGACAGCGCCGTCCGCAGGCTTTGCCGCCCGCCGTCATGGCAGGAGGTGCCCCAGAGCAGGTTTTGCAGGTAACTCCGCGTCCGCCGCCCCGAGGGCGCCGTGGCCAGAAGCGCCAGCATGGCCCGGTGCTTGGCGCCCTTGATCTCATACCCCTGCGGCTGTGCCGATCGTGCGACACAGGCGCCAAAGAGGTTGATTTGCAAAAGCTTGGTCACGTCTGTGCCTGGTCCGGTGAAATGTTGACGCAAGGTAACGGAACATCTCCGCCTGACAAAGCCCTTTGACACTTTTTTAACAAGGCCGTCAGACCATTCCACATTACCCATGGTTGCAGGATCAGGCGTCAGGCCCGGCCCTTTCGTGTTCAAACGGCTCTTTTGTGTTCAAGCAGTACAGGATCAAGGGATTTGCTATGATCGACAAGTCCAACGCCCCCCTCTCCGCCCCCCGCAATGCCACCGCCTGCGCCGATGTGCGCGATGTGGCCGATTTTCACCTGCGCTGGCCGGAGTTCCGTCCGATTGCCAAAAGCCTCAGCTGCAACCCCAGCCTGACGCCGAGCGAATCCGATACCTTGACCTGGATGATCGAACTCCTCAACCGGATCGGCCCCCAGGATCTGGAGGACGGCAATCTCTAGGCTCTTCCCGGCCTTCTGCAGGCCTTCTGCAGGCCTTCTGCGGCTGTTTTGCCGCGTCAGGGTACAAAACCACTCTTGATCACCGCCCCGCTTCGGGCCATGTCAGTCCTTGCATCAACCCTTTGCCTCTGGCCCTCGCCGGGGTTGGCTTTTTGACAGGAGTTTCCCATGCCCGTTTACCGCTCCCGCACGACGACCCATGGCCGCAACATGGCCGGTGCCCGTGGCCTTTGGCGCGCAACCGGCATGAAGGATGGCGACTTCGGCAAGCCGATCATTGCGATCGTGAACAGCTTTACCCAGTTCGTACCCGGCCACGTCCACCTGAAGGACCTCGGCCAGCTGGTCGCGCGGGAGGTCGAGGCGGCCGGCGGTGTGGCGAAAGAGTTCAACACCATCGCCGTCGATGATGGCATCGCGATGGGCCATGACGGGATGCTCTATTCCCTGCCCTCGCGCGAGCTGATCGCCGACTCGGTCGAATACATGGTCAACGCGCACTGCGCCGATGCGATGGTCTGCATTTCCAACTGCGACAAGATCACCCCCGGCATGCTGATGGCGGCGATGCGGCTGAACATCCCTTGCGTCTTCGTCTCCGGCGGCCCGATGGAGGCCGGCAAGGTGGTGATCCGCGGCAAGGAAGTGGCGCTGGATCTGGTCGATGCGATGGTCTCCGCCGCCGACGCCGCCTATACCGACGAGGAAGTCGAGGCGATCGAGAAGGCCTCCTGCCCGACCTGCGGCTCCTGCTCGGGCATGTTCACAGCCAATTCGATGAACTGCCTGACCGAGGCTCTGGGCCTGTCCCTGCCCGGCAACGGCTCCACCTTGGCCACCCACGCCGACCGCAAGCGGCTGTTCGTCGAGGCCGGTCACCTGATCGTCGACATCACCAAACGGCATTACGAGCAGGACGATTATTCGGTCCTGCCGCGCAATATCGCGACGAAACAGGCCTTTGAAAACGCCATGGCTCTGGACGTGGCGATGGGCGGTTCGACCAACACCGTGCTGCACATCCTGGCCATCGCCCATGAGGGCGAGGTGGATTTCAAGATGGCCGATATCGACGCGCTGAGCCGCAAGGTGCCGGTGCTCTGCAAGGTCGCCCCCGCCAAGCAGGATGTCCATATGGAGGACGTCCACCGCGCCGGCGGGATCATGGCGATCCTCGGCCAGCTCGATGCGGCGGGGCTTCTGAACCGCGAGGTGCCGACGATCCATTCCCGCTCGATCGGGGCGGCAGTGGATCAATGGGACATCAGCCGGACCAATCAGGAATCGGTGCGCGATTTCTTCCGCGCCGCCCCCGGTGGCGTGCGCACCACGATGGCCTTCACGGCCACGGGCCGCTATCCCTCGCTGGATCTGGACCGCGCGCATGGCGTGATCCGTTCCCCCGCGACGCCGTTTTCCAAGGATGGCGGGCTGGCGGTGCTGACCGGCAACCTCGCCGCCGATGGCTGCATCGTGAAGACGGCGGGTGTGGATGAGAGCATCCTGGTCTTCTCGGGCCCCGCGCGGGTGTTTGAAAGCCAGAACGCCGCGGTGAATGCGATCCTCGCCAAGAAGATCAACCCCGGTGACGTGCTGGTGATCCGCTACGAAGGGCCGAAGGGCGGGCCGGGGATGCAGGAGATGCTGTACCCGACCTCGTACCTGAAGAGCATGGGCCTCGGGAAGGCTTGCGCCCTCGTCACCGATGGCCGTTTCTCGGGCGGCACCTCGGGCCTGTCGATCGGGCATGTCAGCCCCGAAGCGGCGGCCGGTGGGGTGATCGGTCTGGTCCACGAAGGCGACATGGTCGATATCGACATCCCGAACCGCTCGATCTCGCTGCGGGTGTCGGAGGTGGAGCTGGCCGCCCGCTGGCAGGCGCAGGAGAAGGCGGGCTGGCGTCCGGCCGAGGTGCGCTCGCGCAAGGTGAGCCAAGCGCTGCGAGCCTATGCGCTGTTCGCCTCCTCCGCCGACAAGGGCGCCGTGCGGGTTCTGCCCGGCGAGGAATAAGGCCTGACGCCGGGGCGCGGCTGAGTGCCTGCGCCTCCGGCGGGGATATTTGCACAAGTATGAAAGCGTCAGGCGGCGGCGGATCGGAGGATCAGGCCGCCGTCTTTTTGCAGGAAATCGACGATGGCATCGACCCCATGGTTCTGGCGCAGGCGAGCCATGACATAGGGACGCGCGCCGCGAGCGGTTTTGGTATCGGCTTCGAGGAGCGTGATGTCGACGCCGACGTAAGGTGCGAGGTCGGTCTTGTTGACCACCAGAAGATCGGAGCGCGTGACGCCGGGGCCGCGTTTCCGCGGGATATCCTGACCGGCGGCGGTGTCGATGACATAGATCGAAAGGTCGGCGAGTTCGGGGGAGAAGGTGGCGGCGAGGTTATCGCCGCCTGACTCGATCAGGATCAGGTCGAGGTCGGGGAAGTTGGCGTTGAGATCGGCCACGGCGGCGAGGTTGATCGAGGCATCCTCGCGGATGGCGGTATGCGGGCAGCCGCCGGTTTCGACCCCGCGGATGCGGGCGGCGGGCAGGACCTGGGCACGGGTCAGGTAATCGGCATCTTCGCGGGTGTAGATGTCGTTGGTGATGACGGCCATCGAGCAGCGGTGGGCCAGGGCGCGGCAAAGCTGTTCGGTCAGCGTGGTCTTGCCGGCGCCGACGGGGCCGCCGATGCCGACGCGGAGGGGGCCATTGGGACTGGTCATGAGCGGAAGATCCTTACATCCATGGTTTCGTGGCGCATCGCGGCGAGGTCGGCGCCCATTGTGGCGCTGGAAAGGGCGGTGAGGGGCGCCTTGGCATATTCGGCGGCGAGCGCGGTGATGATCGGGGAGAGGCGGGTGAGCACCCTTTGGCCATCGGCAGCGCCCAGGGGGACAAAGCGGACGGCAGCGGAGATCAGTTGCGCGGCAAGGGCTTGCAGGAAGAGGGAGAGGACCTGTTCGGTCGTCAGATCGAGGCTGCGCGAGGCATGGGCCACGGCGAGCGCATAGGGCAAGGGCGGTTGCGGCTGGCCGGTGACCGAGGCCACGACCTGGCCGAAGGCGGCGCCCTGGTCGCGCATCTCGGCATGGCGTTCGGCGGAACTGGCGAAGGCATAGGCGAGGTCGGTGAGGTCCTCCCCTGCCCTGGCGTGGGCGAGGAGGATTGCATCCATCTTGCCCGCGCCATGGGTCAGGATGCCGGTGATCCAGTCGGTGAGGGATTCGGGATCGCTGACCTGGCCCTCGGTGATCGCCTGTTCCAGTCCCTGGCTATAGGCATAGGCGCCGACCGGAAAGGCGGGGGAGAGCCATTGGACGAGGGTGAGGAGATCGGCGCTCATCTGGGTTTGGCGGCGTGGAAATGCAGTTTGCCGTCGCCGTGGTCGTGCCAGCCGAAGGTTTCCTCATGTGCATGGGCCGGGGTTTCCGGGCCATGGCTGTGCCCCCCATGATCGTGGCCCATCGTGCGACCGGTGCCATAGGCGCCGCCTTCAGGGGTGAAGGGCTCGGTGACGAAGGCGGTCCTGGCGCCGAGCTGGGCCAGCATGGCTTCGAGCACATGGTCGCGGCGGATCAGGAGGCGGGTGGCTTCGATCTGGCAGGGCGTGTGGCGGTTGCCGATGTGCCAGGCGAGGCGGGGGAGGTCGGGGCCGGTCACCTCGACCAGCGCCTCTTCGGCGGCGACGACCTGGATGGCGCGGCCATCGTCGAGCTGGAAGCCCCAGAAGTCGTCGAGATTGGTGACCGAGGGGAGATCGACCAGAAAGCCCTCGTCATGCACGGTGACCAAGCGTTTGCGGCGCATCAGGCGTTCGTCGTAGCCGAGGACCACGAGGTCGTAGGTCGTGGCGGGGGCCTTTGTCAGTAGGGTGCGGGCGGCGGGAAGGTCGGGCATCTCGGTTCCGGTCTTGTGGCGGCGCAGCGGGGGTTTCACACCCCCGCACCCCCGTGGGATATTTATGGACCAATGAAGGGCAATTTTAGACGAATTGTCGCGATTTCAATAGAGGAAGTAGCGTTGCGCGAGGGGGAGTTCTTTCGCCGGTTCGCAGGTCAGCAGCTCGCCGTCGGCGCGGACCTCGTAGGTTTCGGGGTTCACCTCGATGAAGGGGGAAGGAGGTCATTTTCTGAACTTCTCCCTTTCCATGCCATGATGTGCCTCACGGTGACAATTCGGACAGAGTGCCACCGCGTTTTCAACGGTATCCGAGCCACCGTCAGCCAAGCGGTGCCGATGGTGAACCTCGAGATAAGGGGTTTGGGTCGACAAGCGCATGAAAGGGGCGGTCTTGCCACACGCCTCGCAAGTGTTCCCAGCGCGCAGGAGGACCGTAGTCACGACATCCGGATTGCGCAAGTAGACGGTCGTGGTAACGGTTGCGGTCTTTGGTATGGGGTCCGCACCTGCGAGACGGGCGGCGCGCTCTGCGGGCGTACTGTCTAAGGATTTGACAAGAGCCGCGGTTTCTTGGGCGAGAAGCGCAGCAAGGTCATGGGCGCCGAGGTTTGCCAGGAATTGTTCGGCCACGGCGCGGACAGCAAGTTGGGGGCCATTGTTCAGGGGGGGGCCGCTCGTATCTTTTATGTGCGCAAGAACGGTTTCGGCGGCACTCCAGCCCGCGTCAGCACCAAAATCCTGGGCTATCCAATTCAAGAACAGTTGGGTTTGTTCAACCGTCAAGGTGAGAGAGAATATTTTGCCAGCCAACAAGTGCCGCAAGATATCAATCGTGATTGCCGCGTTTCCCTCATTCATTTCGGCGTTAGCGGCGACCCTTCGGATTGCGTCGCTGCGTTTAAGCGCTCCCGAGTGAACGGCCAGCGAGGCATCATAGCAAGCGCGTGCCTGCGTTTTCGTCGTCTGTGCCATGTCTGAGGCTAGTACAGGAAGTAGCGTTGCGCGAGGGGGAGTTCGCGGGCGGGTTCGCAGGTCAGAAGCTCGCCATCGGCGCGGACCTCGTAGGTTTCGGGATTCACCTCGATGAAGGGGGTGGCGGAGTTGTGGACCATTTCGCTTTTGCCGATGGTCCTTGTGTTTTCGACGGCGAGGGTTTCCTTGGCCAGCCCGAGTTGGGCGCGCAACCCGTCGGCCTGGGCGGCCTGGGAGACGAAGAGGACGGCGTTGCGTTCCACGGCGCGGCCATAGGTGCCGAACATCGGGCGCGTGTAGGTCGGCTGCGGGGTCGGGATCGAGGCATTGGTGTCGCCCATCTGGGCGCAGGCGATCATGCCGCCGACCAGCACGATTTCCGGCTTGGCGGCGAAGAAGGCGGGGAACCAGAGGACCAGATCGGCGCGCTTGCCAACCTCGATGGAGCCGATGTGGCGGCTCATGCCCTGGGCTATGGCAGGGTTGATCGTGTATTTGGCGACATAGCGCTTGGCGCGGACATTGTCGTTCTGCCCCGTCTCGTCCGAGAGGCGGCCGCGTTGTTGCTTCATCTTGTGGGCGGTTTGCCAGGTGCGGGTGATGACCTCGCCGACGCGGCCCATGGCCTGGCTGTCGGAGGACATGATGGAAAACGCGCCGATGTCGTGCAGGATATCCTCGGCGGCGATGGTTTCGCGGCGGATGCGGCTTTCGGCGAAGGCCACGTCCTCGACGATGCTCTGGTCGAGGTGGTGGCAGACCATCAGCATGTCGAGATGCTCTTCCAGCGTGTTGACCGTGTAGGGCATCGTCGGGTTGGTCGAGGAGGGGATGACGTTCTGCGAAGTCACGATCTTGATGATGTCGGGGGCATGGCCGCCGCCGGCGCCTTCGGTGTGGAAGGCGTGGATGGTGCGGCCCCTGATCGCGGCCATGGTGTTTTCGACAAAACCTGACTCGTTGAGCGTGTCGGTGTGGATCATCACCTGCACATCCATGTCATCGGCCACCGACAGGCAGCAGTCGATGGCAGCGGGAGTGGTGCCCCAATCCTCGTGCAGTTTCAAGGCGCAGGCGCCGCCCTTGACCATCTCGATCAGCCCTTCGGGACGCGAGGCATTGCCCTTGCCGGAGAGGCCGAAATTGATCGGGAAAGCGTCGAGGGATTGCAGCATGCGCCCCAGATGCCAGGGGCCGGGGGTGCAGGTGGTGGCCAAGGTGCCATGCGCCGGGCCGGTGCCGCCGCCGAGCATGGTGGTGATGCCGGAGTGCATCGCATCCTCGATCTGGCCGGGGGCGATGAAGTGGATATGGGCGTCAAAGCCGCCGGCGGTGAGGATCTTGCCCTCGCCGGCGATGACCTCGGTCGAGGGGCCGATGATGATGGTCACACCGGACTGCGTGTCGGGGTTGCCGGCCTTGCCGATGGCATGGATGCGGCCGTCACGCAGGCCGACATCGGCCTTGTAGATGCCGGAATGGTCGAGGATCAGCGCATTGGTGATCACCGTATCGACCGCCCCGCCCGAGCGCGGGATCTGGCTTTGCCCCATGCCGTCGCGGATCACCTTGCCGCCGCCGAACTTGACCTCTTCGCCATAGGTGGTGAGATCCTTTTCCACCTCGATGATGATATCGGTGTCGCCGAGGCGCACCCGGTCGCCGGTCGTCGGGCCATACATGGCGGCATAATCGGGGCGGGAAATCCGGGTGGCCATCGGCGGCTCCTGTCAGAGTGGTGATTTGGGCCCGGCCTTGGTCAGCCGGGCGGCATTGGATTTGGCCTTGCGGTGCAACGGCCGCATCCCGGCCATCGCGATCTGGTCGGGCGTTTCGCCACGCGCCATGGCCCGCGCGCTGGCGATGGCCGAATGGGTGAAAGCCTCGGCCTTCTCGGCGACCATGCGTTCACTTTCGCCGGCGCCGGTGTTCCACAGGCCCAGCATGCCCAGGGTGCGCAGCGCGATCACGGTCTGCGCGTCGGCGGCGAGGCTCCAGAAGGTCTGGGCGGTGTGCAGAAAATCGAAGGGAGAGGGTTTGCGGGCCATTTTGGATCTTTCCGGGCTGGATCGGCGGCGTGCCGAAACAGGATTGCCCGGGTACCACTCAGAGAACGCCCGTTGCCGGGGCGCGGTTCCGCCACTTGGGCCCAGTCCGGTTGCCAAGGCAAGACCGGTCATGCCGAAAGCTCCTGCGACCTTGGTCCTACCCGCTGGCGCATCTTACAGATCCCCCATCACTGCGCCGTTGAAACCGTAGACCCTGCGCAACCCGCCATAGGGGATGAGGTGCACCTCGCGGCTCTGGCCCGGCTCGAACCGCACGGCGGTGCCGGCAGGGATGTCGAGCCGCATGCCACGGGCGGCGGCGCGGTCGAAGCTGAGGCCGGGGTTGGTTTCGGCAAAGTGGTAATGGCTGCCGACCTGCACCGGGCGGTCGCCGGTGTTGGCGACCAGAAGGGTGATGGCCGCGCGGTCGGCATTGAGCGCGATATCGCCCGCGGCGGTGAAAATCTCTCCCGGGATCATGGCGTCACCCTGCAAAGGCGAGGGTGACCCCCGCAAGCAGCGCCAAGGCGCCGGAGAGCCGGAGCGCCACCCGGTTCAGCGTCAGGCCAAGGCCGAGGCCGAGCCCGTGCAAGGCGGCGGTCGCGGCCAGCATGCCAAGACCGAAGCCCGCGCCCGAACCTTCCATCCCGTGGGCGGCGCCATGGGCCAGACCCATCAGCGCGACCAGCGGGAGCGCGAAAGCCAGCCGCATCCGCAGCGTCAGGGCCACGGCCGCGCCCAGAAGCATGACCGAGGCCAGCACCATCGGCTCCACCGCCGCGGTCAAGGCGCCGAGGCCCGGAACGAAGGCCGCCCCCGCTGCCATCGCGGCCAGAAAGGCCAAAGGCAGCGCATATTTCGCCCGACCGCCGAGCGTGGCCGCCCAAAGGCCGACGCCGGTCATCGCCAGCAGGTGGTCGGCGCCGGTGAAGGGGTGCAGGGCCCCGGCCTCGAAGCCAAAGCCGTGGCCGGGGTGGGCCGCAGCCACCGAAGGCAGAAGAAGAAGGGGAAGGACGGAGAGAATGCGCTTCATTTCAGCCTCTTATCGGATCGGGTGGTGGACGGTGACAAGCTTGGTGCCATCGGGGAAGGTCGCCTCGACCTGAACCGAATGGATCATCTCGGGCACGCCTTCCATGCATTGGTCGGCGGTGATCACATGGGCGCCGGCCTGCATCAGGTCGGACACCGCGCGGCCATCGCGGGCGCCTTCCACCACGAAATCGGTGATCAGCGCCACCGCCTCGGGGTGGTTCAGCTTGACGCCCCGGTGCAACCGGCCGCGCGCCACCATGGCGGCGAGGCTGACCAGCAGTTTTTCGCGTTCACGCGGTGTCAGGTTCATATTGTTCCTCCGCTGAGCCAGACGCGGGGCAAGGGCCGCGCCGACAGGGTCTTGATGATCTGAGCCATTTCCTTGCGCAGGGCGAGGCCGTCATGGGCCAGCACCCGCACCAGACAGCGCCCGTCCCAGCCCGAGACGGCGCGGCGCACCCCCGCAACTTCGGGGATGGTGCGCAGGGCCTCTACGGCATCTTCGGCCCCTCGCGCCACGAAAGCCACCACACCCAAGGCCCGCGCGCCATCGAGGAGCACCGGGCTTTCGCGCTTGGCCAGAACGGCGGGGTCAATGAGCAGCGTCTCGGCCCAGACCGGGCGGTTGTCGCGCAGGATGATCCGGTGGTCGTGCAGGCGGGCGGCATGCAGCACCTCGCCCATCGCGGTGCGGCCGAGGACAAGGCTTTCGCAGGTCAGGCAGCTGGCATCGCCTTCAAGGTCAATCCGGGTTTCGCGCGACAGGTTGGCGGATTCGAAAAGGATCGTCTCCTGCGGCAGCCAGTCGAGCCTGCCGCCCGCGCCGACCTGCGCATGAACCCGAACCTGCGCCTCGCCCTGATTGCTGGCATAGGCACGCTCGGCGGTCTGGGTGGTGGCGGCAAGGCGCACACCGGGGGCAAGGCGCAGGTTCAGCGACAGCCTGTCGCCGCCGGTCAACCCGCCGGAAGTGTTGAGAAAAACCACCTCGGGCACCGGCCCGGCCACCCGCGGCAGCATGACCTTGGCCGAGCCTTGCTGGGCCAGATCCTCCAGCCGCACTCGGCCATCGCGCAGGCCGAAAGCCGCAAGGGCACGGCCTTTGGCGCGCTGCATCACAGGCTGGGGCGGCAGGTCGAACATCGGATTCCGGTCGGGCTTTCTTGGAGAAACTTTGCCCGGACCTTGGCAGAGCAGAGGCCGCGCGCCACGCCCCTGCCCCGGCATCAGACCAGATCAGCCCGGAAATGCGGCAGCAATGGCGACCAACCGCACAGAATGAAGGCTTCATGGCGCGAAAACGGGCAAACTGAAAACCGCGCAGCCATTGCAGCTGCGCGGTCCGGTTCGCCTGTCTCAGGCCTCGCCCATCGTGGCGCCCGGGTAGAAGGGCAAGGTCCGCACCCGGGTCCCGGTCAGCTTGGCCCAGGCATTGGCCACGGCGGGGGCGACGCAGGGCACGCCGGTTTCCCCCACGCCGCCCGGCGCTTCGGTGCTGGGCACCACGGTGACGGCGACCTCGGGCATTTCGTGCAGTTTCAGCATCCGGTAGTGGTTGAAGTTCTGCACCTGCGGCTTGCCCTTGACGAAGGTCATGCCGCCCCAGAGCGTGGCCGAGATGCCGTGCACGATGCCGCCCTGGATCTGCGCCTCGATCGAGCCGGGGTTGACCGGCACGCCGCAGTCGATGGCGCAATAGACCTTCCTGACCGAGACCTGCCCGCCGACATTGGCCACATCGGCGGCCATCGCGATGAAGCTGCCGAAACCGGACAGGAAAGCCATGCCGCGCGCCTGCCCCGCGCCGGGGGGAACGGCCCAATTCGTCAAGCTCTCCAGCGCCTTGACTACCGCCAGGGGCCTTGGGCTATCGGCCAGAAGCGTCTTGCGGAAGGCCAAGGGATCCTTGCCGGCCAGAAGCGCCAGCTCGTCGATGGCACTTTCGACGGCAAAGGTGTTGTAGCTTTCCCCGACCGAGCGCCAGTAGCCGAGCCGCACATCGCAGGGCAGAAGGGGCACGAACTCGATCCGCCGGGCGCCGATCTTGTAGGGCATCCCCACGGCGCCCGCGACAGCTCCGGTATCCTCGGGGTTGTTGCCGGCCAGCGTGCCGCGCTGGATGTTGATCGAGGGCGAGACGTTGCGGTAGATCAGGTTGCTGATCCCGCCCGCCGCCCCCAGCGCGGCCCGCACCCGGATCAGGGCCGAGGGGCGGTAATAGTCGTTCCGGAAATCCTCCTCGCGCGACCAGATCAGCTTGACCGGGACACCGGCTTGCTTGGAGAGGCCGATGGCCTCGGCCACATAATCGGTCTCGAACTTGCGGCCCAGGCCACCGCCCATCAGCGTGCTGTGAAGCGTGACCGCCGAGGCCGGCACGCCGGCGATCTTGGCAGCCAGCGCCGGGATGAACTGCTGGCCCTGGGTCGGCGCCCAGATCTCGCAGGCGCTGGCGGTGACGCTGGCGGTGCAGCACATCACCTCCATCGTCGCATGGGCCATGAAGGGCAGGGAGTAGGTGACATCAATCTGCCGGGCCGCGGCGCCGATCTTCGGCGTGCCCACCACCTCGGCCACGAAGGCGGTGGCGGTTTTCGACCTCATCAACGCCTGCGCCGCTGCGGCCAGCGCCGTGCTGTCGGCGGCATCGGGGTCGGCGGGCAGGTCCCAGGTGATCTTGGGCGCCGCGCCGCGCGCCAGCTGGATCGCGGTCCAGGTGTCATCGGCCAAAACGCCGACCGCCGTGCCGAGGTTGTAGAGCCTGGCCCCGCCCGAGCTTGCGGGCATGGACTTGACCTTGCCGCCCTGCACCGGGGCATGGATGGTCGAGGCAAACCGCATCCCCGGCACTTTCACATCCATGCCGAAGACCGCAGACCCATCGGTCTTGGACGGCACATCCAGTCGCGGCATCGCCTTGCCGATGAAACGCCCGGTGGAATTGAGCGCCGCCGTGGTGGGGGGCGTCAGGCCCGAAGCGGTGACCACGACATCGGAAAACAGCACCCGCCGCGTGCCGTTGCGCAAGGCGCCGCCCTGCCCCAGCGTCCATGTCCCGCCATATTGCCTGGCCGCCGCCGCGATCAGCGTCTCGCGCACCACGGCCGCCGCCTGGCGCAAGGGCGCATACCAGCCCCTTGTCGAGGTGCTGCCCCCGGTCAGCTGCGCGCCGAACAAGGGGTTGCCATAGGGGTTGGGCCAGAGGGTCGAGGCCGGAGCATGTTCGGCCCGGACCTGCGGCCAGTTGAGGTTCAACTCCTCGGCCACCAGCTGCGCCAGCCCGGTCAGGATGCCCTGCCCCATCTCGGAGGAGCCGAGTACCACCGTCACCAGATTGCTGGCGTCGATCCTGATATAGGCGCCCAACTGGCCCGCACCGGGTGCATTGGCCGCCTCGGCCGCCCGGTCGCCCAGCGTCAGGGCAAAGGGCACCACAAGGGCAGCCCCTCCCGCGGCCAGAACGGCGCGGCGTGACAGGCCGGTATCGCCGGCGCCCGCGCCTTCGGTCGTCTCATGACTGTCTTTCATGTCGGTCATCCCTGTTGCTAAGGTCACAGCGTTTGGGTGGCGTCCTTGATGCGGGCATAGGTGCCGCAGACGCAGAGATTGCCAAGTTCGGGGGCGATTTGCGCACCATGGTGGCCCGCCTTCATCGCGCCCGTGGTAGCCATCAGCATGCCCGACTGGCAGAAGCCGCATTGCGGCACCTGATGCTCGACCCAGGCGGCCTGCGCCTTCATGCCCTGCGGGTCGGCCGAAAGCCCCTCCACCGTCATGATCTTGCGACCGGCGGCCTCTTGCACGCTCATGTCGCAGGACTTTTCCGGCTGGCCATTGACCAGCACGGTGCAGGCGCCGCAGACCTCGATGCCGCAGCCGTATTTGGTGCCGGTCAACCCCAGATGATCGCGCAGGACCCAAAGCAAGGGCATATCCGGGTTCGCGACGGTGACCGTCTGCACCTGCCCATTCACGTTCAAGTTAAAAGTGGCCATCCCATCCTCCAATTCGCTGAATGAGGCGCGGTGCATTGCGGCCGTGCCCTGACGATGTTTCCGGTGTTTCATGCCAAAATCGCCAAGCGGCCGCTGGAGCGGGCTTTGGCCATGACCCTGTCGCTGGATCCTTGATAGCATGGGGTTTTGCGCCGCGTCGCGGCCCTTGATCGGAAAAAGTCTAAGCTGGGTGTCTAGTTAGCCAGACCGGCCCGGCGTTAGTCCAAAAGTTTAGAGGCCGGAATCGGCGGTTTATCCCGCGCTTGCGGCGGAATACCGCGCCTTCTCCGCCGGTCGCCGCGGCCAATTTCCGCGCAAAGGCAGCCCGCGCCGGATTATCCGGGCGGAGGGCGAAGATTGCCGGATCAATGCCGGATCTTAAAATGCCGATAAAATCACGAAAAGCCCGAGCCAGGGCGCCAGATGCGCGCCAAAGGCCAGACGGCGGTCTTGATTCGCACCCTGCAGGCGGGCGCGGACCACGGCCTCGATCAGGGCCGAGGTCGAAGCCGCCAGCACATAGGGCGCCAATTGTTCGGCAGGCAGCCAGACCGCCGCCGCGAGGATCAGCTTGACATCGCCGCCCCCCAGACCCGCCTTGCCGCGCAGCCGCAGGAAGCCTTGCTGCAACAGCGTGAGCCCCGCCCAGACCGCCGCAAAGACAGCGGCCAGCACCAGAAGCCGTGGCCAGAGCCCCGCCATATCCGGCGCCAGCGCGCCCCTATGCAGCAGCCCCAGCGGGATCAGCGGCAGCGAGAGCCGGTCGGGAATGCGAAAATGGCGCAGATCAATCACCACGATCGCCACCACCAGCGCGCCCAGTGCCGCCACCGGCAAGGCCGCAAGCCAGCCCTGCCCCAGCGCCGCAGCAAAGGCCGCGCCCGCGCCAAGCGCCATCGCAACCCGGTCGCGCGGCCCAAGCCAGGCCGCGATCTGGGCCGAAGATATGCGCGCCGGAACCCGCCGCGCCGAAGCCTTGGCCGGAGCCTCCAGCGGGCCCATCGCCGGCCCCGTCATGGCGCGGGCATCGCGCCGCCGCCCGGACCGGCGGCATTCGGGCCCGCAGCACTTGCGTCGGCAGCATCCGGGGCGATCTGGCGCAGTTCCAGGGTCACTTCGCCCTCTGGTCCCATGAAAAGCGCGGAATGGGCATGGACTTCCTCCAGATGCAGGCCAAGCGCCGCCTGACCGGGGCGCAGAAAGATCACCGGCCCGCCCGCATCATCGCCCAGATAGGCCCCGCCTGGAAAGGGGCTGGTGACCGTGCCCATCAAGACCGGCTGCGCCGGGCCCTTGGGCGCTTCGGCGGGGGCGGGGTCGGGCACCTCGACCGGCGCCTCCACCGCAGGCGCATCCACCACGGGCCGCGCGCGGCTCGGGGTGAAAAGCGGATGGTCGAAAAGTGGCGCGAAATCAGCCGCTTGCCGTTCCGACATCGGGTTGAGGGTGATCAAGGCCTGCTTCGGCACGGGCGGAGCCATCCGGGGGGCCGGCGGCGCCTCGGGCCAATATTGCAGCGTCACCAGGGCGGCGAGGGTCAGGGCCACCACGCTCAGGATCAGGGGGCGCAGCTTGAGGACCCTCCGGATCATGGGGAGATCTTTCCGGCATAGGCCGACAGGTCCATTTCCACCGCCAGCGTTGTGCTCCCATCGCCCGAGCCGGTCACCCGCAGGGCATCGACAAAGATCAGCGGCGTCGCCGCCTCCAGCGCGATCAGCGCCTGCAGGACCGCGGCCTCCTCGCCGCTCAGCCGCAGGGTGACGCGGAGCCGGGTCAGATTGCCCGCCGGTTCGGTGCCGCGCGCCTCGATCTGCTGGACGCCGACGCCGGGGACCAGACCCAGGATCCGCGCCTGCAGGGCCGAGGCGGCCAGCCCCGCCGTCGCCCCCGGCACCAGAAGCGCCGCGGCTTGCACGACGGGCTCCTCCGGCCTGCGGGCCAGCGCCTGATCGAGCCGGGCCTGCGCCGCATCGGCCAGCGCGCCCTGGCGGACAGCATGGGCCAGGGCGGCCAGCCCCAGCAGCAGCGCCAGAACCGGCGGCGCCAGAACGATCAGCACGGCACGGATCAGGACGGGGCGGATCAGGGGGCGGTTCTGGTTCATGGCGCCACCAGCCTGCCACGGATGGTGAAGCTGTAGCGCCCCGTCTCGGCATCGCGTGCCGCAGGTCCGGCGAAATCGACGCCGGCAAAGCCCGGATCGGCGGCGAGGGCCGGGATGATCGCCTCGGGCCTCGCGGTCTGGCCCGAGATCTCGAAACCCTCCGCCGTCACCTGCAGCGTCGCAAGATAGCTGTCCTGCGGCAGCGCAGCTGCCAGACGGGCCAGCGCCAGCCCGACGCTGGCGGTCTTGCGCGGCAGGAGGGCAAGCGCCGCCTGCGCGGGTCCGSCCCCTGCGGCCAGCCGGGCGGCGCTGCGGGTCAGGGCGGCCTCGGCCAGCGCCTGCCGCTCCGCCGCCTGCCCGGCGAGCATGAGGCCGAGGCCGCCCAGCGCCAGCCCCAGCACCGTCACCAGACCGGCGGCCAGCAGCACCCGGTCGCGCCAGCGCCGCAGCTGCATGGCATCGCGGCGAAAAACGAAGGGCCCGGCCACCACCTCGGCCAGCCGCGCCCCCCGCGCCTCCAGCACCGCCTCGGCCTCCACCACCGGGCGCAAGGGGATCAGGCCCAGCCGCAAACCCTCCGGCGCGGGGTGCAACTGCCAGAGGCAAGCCCCGGCCTCCCAGGGCGAGAAAGCCTCGATCCGTGCCGCGGTCCAGGCTTGGGTCACGCCGCCGGGCGGCGGGTCAAGGGTCTGGGACAGCACGATATCCTCGGGCAGAACGAGCCGGACCGCCTGCCCCGGCCCCGCCAGCGCCAGATCCCGAGGCGCCAGCGCCGTCACCCCGCGCAGGCGGGGCGGCATGGCGCGCTGAAGGGCCAGCGCCACGATCTCGGCGGCCTGCAGGGGCGCGGACATTCAGCCGCCCTCCAGCGTCTGGGGCCAGAACAGCGCCAGGATGTGCAGCCGGTGATCGCGCCCCGCCAGGGCCGAGACCCGGGTCCAGAGCCGCCCTTCCGGGTCGCTGGCATCAAGGCCGGGCGCCTCGACATGCAGCCAGATCTCGTAAAACCCTTTCGCAGCCCCGCCGCCCGCGCCGGAGAAATCGACCTCTGCCGCACTCGCAGGGGCGACGACGGCGCGCAGGGCCAGCGGGGCATGCGATGCGTCCAGCGTCTCGGCCCGGCCCGAAAGGGTCAGGTAGGGCGCGACCCTTGCCCAAAGCCCGGCATCGCGGTTGAACAGGGCCGCGACCTCGCCCAAGCTGCGAAAGGCCATCCGGTTGCCCGCCTTGCGCGCGGCGACCATGGCCCGCGTCAGCCGCGCCGCCTGTTCGGGCGAGGCGCCCAGGGCCGCAAGCCCCGACGCCAGCACTGGCGCGCGGGTGGCATTGGGGTTCAACAGTCCCGAGGCCGCCCGGATCCGCAGCGCCACCCGCCCCCCCGGCACCGGCAGGGACAGCGGGCTGCCATCCTCGGCCAGATCGGCGGCAGGCAGCCGCGCGCCCAGAAGGGCTAAGGCCGAGTCCAGCATCCCCTCGCGCTGCAGAACGGCCCTTTCGGCGGCGAGGCTGGCGAGATCGCTGTCCGCGACGCGGATCACCAGCCCGGCAAGGGCGGCGAGCAGCGCCAACGCCACCAGAACCACCACAAGGACGGCGCCCTCCTCTCTCATGGGAAGACCCCCGCATCGAGGCTGCAGCCGGACCCCGGCCCGGTGGCGCAATCGGCCGCGATCAGGGCGGGAAAGCTGGCCGCAAGCTCCACCGTCTGTGGGGCGTTCAGCGCCACAAGGCCAAAGGCGCGCGGCAGATCCGGGCCCTGCCAGTCGCGGCGCCATTGGCGCTTGGCATCCAGATAGCGGAACTGCCATGCGCCGGGGGCGTGCCAGATCCCCTGCCCCGCCGCAAAGGGGCCGGGCGCGCCCGAGGCGAGAACCGGGGCTTCGGCCCGGATCAGATCGCTGCCATCGCCCCCCGGCACCAGGGTCAGGCGCACAACCACCGGCCCCAGGCCGCCGCGCGACAGGGCGGCAAAGCGCAGGTCCTGCGGTTGGCCGGCAAAGACCGGCTTGCCCTGCGCATCGCGCCAGGCGAGCGCATGGCGCGCCTCGCCTGCCAGAAGGGCGCCGGCGCGGGCAAAGCCATCGACCTCTGCCGCGCTGGCGACTGCACGCGCCGCCATCCCCGCCGCGATGCGCAGGGTCGAGAGCACCACCGCCACCACCGCCACGCCCAGCGCCAGGGCCACCAGCGCCTCGATCAGGGTGAAGCCCTCTTCGTCGGGTCTGGCCCTCATTCCGCCGCCTCGGCTTCCAGCCTTGTCACGGCGATCTGCGGACCGCCGGCCCAGGTGACCGCAACCTGATGCAGGACCAGGCCCTGATCGGGCGGGCTGATCGTGGCGGCCCAGCCCAAGGCCCCCGCCTGCCCGCGCCCGACCTCGCCCGAGGCCAGAAGCCGGCGCGCGAGGTCGCGGGCGGCGGTCTCCGTGACCATCCGGTCATTGACCCGCGCGCTTTGGGTGAAGAGAGCAAGGGCCGCGACCACGGTGAGGCTGGCGATCGTCATGGCGGCCAGCACTTCGACCAGCGAAAAGCCCGCCTCCGGCGGGGGGACCAGCGAGAAACCCGCCTCCGGCGAGGGGACCAGCGAGAAACCCTTCGGTTCAGGGTTGCGGGGTGCCGGTGAGGGGGGCCAGGAGCAGGTGATCCTCGCCCCCCGGCGCCAGAACCCGCAAGAGCCCGCCGGAACTGCTGCCATCGGGGTCGAAGGTGATGACCCCTCCCCCGGCCGAAGTGACCGAGGCCTGATGGTCCGGCGCCAGCTGCAGCACCCGCGCCCCGGCCATGAAGCTGTGGCCATCCGCCCCGGCCTGCAGGCTGAGGCGGCGGTCGTGCAGCATGGCCTCGGCTCGGACGGTGCGGACAAAGCTTTGCAGGGCGGCGTGGTCGATCCGCTTTTGTCCCGGCAGGCCCCGGCCCACCACCACCCCCGCAGCCAAAGCGGTGATCGCCACGACCAGCAGCATCTCGGCCAGGGTGAAGCCCGCCTCGCGCGGGTCATGGAGAGATGTCGGCATTGTCACCCGCACCGCCCTCCTTGCCATCGGCGCCGAGGCTGCGCAGCCGGTAGCTGCTGGCATCGGCGCTGGCGCTGTAATCGTAGGGTGTTCCCCAGGGGTCGCTGGCCAGGGCCTTGTCGAGGTAGGGCCCGGCCCAGCCGGTGGCGCCGGGGGGCGCCTTGGCCAGGGCGCCCAGCCCCTCGGCGGTTTGCGGATAGCGGCCAAGGTCGAGGTGATAAAGCTCCAGCGCGGTCTGATAGGCCGCGATCTGCACATGCGCCGTCTTGACCCGCGAGGCGCCCATGTAGCCCACCACCCTCGGCCCGACCAGGGCCGCGAGCAGGGCCAGGATCACCAGGACGACCAGAAGCTCGACCAGGGTGAAACCGTGTTCCGTGGAGTCATCCGTCATGGTTTTTCCTCAAACAAACAGGTCGTTGACCGACATCAGCGCACCGATGACGGTATAGATCATCCCGCCCACCCCGACCGAGATCAGAAGGATGATCGCGGGCTCCAGCAGCACCAGGGCGCGGTCCAGCGCCAGCCGTGTCTTCTCCTCGAAGACCTCGGCAGCCTGGGTCAGGCTGCGGGCCATGTTGCCGGTTTCCTGGCCGACGCGGATCAGGCTGGCCAGCAACGGCGGCAGGGCGCCTGTCTCGCGCAGGGGTTGGGTTACGTCCTGCCCGGCCCGGAGCGCGTTTTCCATCGCCTCGAGCAGGGCGGCCAGCCCCCCCGCGCCAAGGCTGCGCCGCGTCAGGCGCAGCGCCTCGGCCAGGGGCAGGCCGGCTTCGGTCAGCATGGCCAGGGCAGCGGTCATCTCGGCCAGCCTCGCGGTGCGGATCAAGGGACCCATGACCGGCAGGCGGGCGGCAAAGGCGGTCAGGGCGCGCTGCACCGGCGGTTGGCGCAGCGCCAGCCCCAGGGCGCCCAGCGCGAGGGCGGCCCCGGCGCCGGCCGTTGCGGCATGCGCGGTCAGCCAATCTGACAGGCCGATCAGCCGCCGGATCGCGCCATCCGCCCCATCGGCGCGGGGTTCGGCGGGCAGGACGGCGCGCATCTGCGGCACCACGGCCAAGGCGATTAGCGCCATGGCACCCATCGCCACCAGCATCAGGAACCCCGGATAGACCAGCGCAGAGCCGAGCCTGCGCTGCAGCGCCTGCGCCCTTGCCCGCCCGGCATGCAGGCGCTGCAGGACAAGGGGCAGCGTCCCCGTGCCCTCGGCCAGCGCCACAAGGCGCAGATAGGCCTCGGGGAAGACGCCCTCCTGCCGGGCGAGCGCATCGGCGAGCCCCAGACCGGCGCGCAATTCGCCCCGCACCGCCAGCAGGACGGGCTGCATCCGGCCCTGCCCCGCCTCGGCGGCCAGAAGGTCGATGGCGCGGCCCAAAGGCACGCCCGCGCCGACCATCCAGGACAATTCCTGGGTGAAGAGGGTGATGTCGTCGGCGGTGGGGCTGCGGGCGAAAAGGTCAGCCATCCTGCACCACCCGCAGTACCTCGGCCAGACTGGTGGCGCCCTCCAGCACCCGGCGCAGGCCGTCGGCCATCAGGGGCACCATCCCTTCGGCCAGAGCCGCGCGGTGCAGGGCCGTGGTGCCGTCGCCCGCCAGAACCCGGGCGCGCAAGGCCTCGGTCAGGGGCATCACTTCGAAGATCGCGCGGCGGCCGTAGTAGCCGCTGCGCCCGCACTGATCGCAGCCCTGCGCCAGAAAATGCGCGGCGGGTGTTCGGGGGTCATGTCCGCACAGCCGCTGGATCTCGGGCGGGAGGGGCAGAGGCCCATGCGCCGCCACCCGGCAATGCCGGCAGAGGAGGCGCACCAGCCTCTGGCCCAGCGAAAGGCGCAGGGTGGCGGCCAGAAGGTAAGGCTCCACCCCCATCTCGGCCAGCCGCACCACGGCGCCGGCGGCCGAATTGGTGTGCAGCGTCGTCAGCACCAGATGCCCGGTCAGCGCGGCCTGCACCGTCACCCCGGCGGTCTCGGCATCGCGCACCTCGCCGACCAGCAGCACATCGGGATCGGCCCGCATGAAGGCGCGCAGCCCCGCCGCAAAGCCAAGGCCGATGCCCTGGTTGACCTGCACCTGGCTGATGCCGGGGATATGGTATTCCACCGGGTCCTCGATCGAGATGATCTTGCGCGCAGGGTCGTTGAGCGCCGCCGTGCAGGCGGCCAGCGTCGTGGTCTTGCCAGAGCCGGTGGGGCCGGTGATCAGGATCAGCCCGTGGCTTTGCGCCAGCGCCGCCGTCAGCGCGGAAGCAGCCCCCGGCTCCAGCCCAAGCCCCGCGACCGAGGGCAGGCTCTGCCGCCCGGCGAGGATGCGCAGCGCCGCACCCTCGCCATCGACCATCGGCAGGGTGGCAAGGCGCAGATCCTGCGCCCGCCCGGCGATGGTGGCGCGGATCGGGCCGTCCTGCGCCAGGCGCCGCTCGGCGATGTTGAGGCCGGCCAGGATCTTCAGCCGCGCCACCACCGCGCGCCCGGTGGCGGCGGGCAGTTCCGCCACCCCGCGCAACATGCCATCGACGCGCTGGCGCACCACCATCCCCGCCGGCCCGGGCTCGAAATGCAGATCAGTGGCCCGCGCCTCGACCGCCTGGGCCAGAAGACGGTCGAGCAGGGCGATCACCGGGGCGTCGAGGGCGGAATCCGGGCTGTCCTCCTCGGCCTCGGCACGGCCGGCGGGCTGGGCGGGGCCGGGCTGCAGAGCCTCCAGCCGCGACAGGAGGGCGGGATGCGAGGCGACGCGCAGCGCCACCGGCCCCAGGGCCGCGCGCAAGGCGGGCAGGCCCGGCTCTTCCGGGTCGGCGATGGCCACGGTCCAGACCCCGTCCGTCCCCTGCCCCAGCGGCAGCATCAGGCTGCGGCGCAGGAAGGCGCGCGACAGGCCTTCGGGCAAGGTCGGAACCTCGGGCCAATCGGCCTCTGCCATCAGGGGCAGGCCATGCGCCGCGGCCCGTGCACGGGCCAGCGCCAGAGGATCTTCCGGCGCATGGCCCCGCGCCCCGCCCGCCACGCTTCCCGCCGAAGCGGCCCCGCTCGTCAAGGCTCCTTCCGGTGTGATCCCTTCGGGGGTGGCCCCTCCTGGTGCAGCCCCTCCCGGCAGGCGCCCGCCAGTCAGGGCGCCATCCAGGTCGATCCCTCCCCGTGCAGCACCTCCCGGCGCCGCCCGCGTCACGTCGCCTTCCGGTGTCACCGCTCCCGGTGTAGCACCTCTCGGCATGCTGCCTTCGGGAACGCGCCCTTCCGCCGTGGCCCAGCCCCCTGCGGCCCCGCGCCGATCCCCCGCCCCCTCAGTCATGGCGCAGCCATCTGCGGCATCCGGGCGCGCAGGTCGGCGGCGGCGGCGGCGGCATCGCGCGGGTTGCGCACCACGCGCGGCGTGATGAAGACGATGAGCTCGGTCCGCCCGGTCTGGTCGCTGGCATGGTTGGTCAGAAAGCCGAAAAGCTTGTTGCGCCCCTTGGAATCCTGGGTCGAGATCAGCCCGCCCAGCGCCACGGTCTGGCCATCATAAACCGCCACCCGCGTCGCGATCGACCTTTGCCGCAGCGTCGGCGTCAGGGTCGCGGCCCCGGTTCCGGTATTGACCACGGCCGACAATTCCTGCCCGACCTGCAGGTTCACCAGGTTGGTCTGGCTGACCCGTGGCGTCACCTTCAGGATCACCCCGGCATCGCGGTATTCGACCGAGTTCACCACCGGCGCATTGCCCGCCGTGGTCGAGACCACCTGCTGGGTGACGATCGGCACCTGCTCGACCACCTTGATCTCGGCCTCCTCGTTCTCGAAGGCCGAGACGGAGGGGGCGGAGACCACCTTGACCTTGGTCACCTGGGCCAGATCGTCGATGATGAGCTTGGGGTTGACCCCGGTGCCCAGCACCAGGTTGAAGCCGGGGGCCGAGGGGGCGATGGTGACCCGGTTGCCGTTGCTGGCGATCAGGCGGCCGGCATGGCTTTGCAGATAGGCCTGCACCCCCATGCTGGTGGCATCGTTGAGGGTGACCTCGATCAGAAGCACGTCGATCAGCACCTGCACCGGGGCCTTGTCGATGGCCGACAGGAGTTGCAGCGCCTGCTGGCGGACCGGGGTGGCGCCGCGGATGATGATCGTGTTGTTGCCGTCATCCGGGGTGAAGCGGGTGTCGCCGCCGAGGGGGGCTGCCACCGCCGTCACCTGCGCCGCCGCGGGCGTCGGCACCGCGATGCCATCGGCCGGCGCCGCGGCCGCCGGGGTGGCGGCGGGCGGTGGTGCGGCAGCACCGCCCTCGCCCAGGGTCGCCTGCAGGATGCCCGTCAGGTCCGAGGCCTTGGCATATTGCACCTGATAGACCGTGATATCGCCCCCCGCGGCCCCTCCGGTCCGGTCCAGCTGGCGGATCCACTGCATCGCCATCTGCAGATCGCCACGGTCATGCGCCTGCACAAGGATCGCGTTCGAGCGTTGCAGCACCTGCGTCGCCCAGGCCGCGGCGCGCGGGTCGTTGCTGGCCACGGTGGCAAGGTCGGCGGCCACCTGGCTCGCCGGGGCGTTCTGCAGAAAGGCGATGCCGGCATTGGGCTTGGCGAGCAGGTCCACATCCAGCGACTGCACGATGCCGAGGATATTGGCCCGATCCGCCGCCGAGCCGCGCAACAGGATCATGTCGTCATTCTCCGAGGCGCGGATGGCACCCTCCGGGGCGGCAAAACCGTCCAGCAGCGCCAGCATCCGCTTGGCACCCAGATGGCGCAGCGGCACGGCGGTGAAGCCGTAGCCCTCGGCGCCAAGGCCGGCGGTCTGGCCCGCCCCCTCCAGCGCCTTGATGCGGAAGCCGCGCCCCTCGCTGACCAGGATCAGGCCATTGGCCTGCAGCGCGCCTTCGAAGATCATCAGAAGATCGCTCCGCGGCACCGGCCCACCGGTCGCCATGGTCACCGTGCCGGTGACCGAAGGGTCGAGCGTATAGGGCACGCCGAGGATATCCCCCAAAAGCGACTTCGCCGCGACATCGACCGAAACGCCCTGCAGATTGACGGTATAGCCCTGCCCCGCCGCCTGAACGCCCGCCGGCACCTGGCGGGCATCGCCGGTGTCGTTGAAATAGACCACCTGCGTCGGCCGGTTGCCCGCCTGCACCACCGGGCTGACCGGCCGCCCGCTATGCGCCGAAAGGTCGAGCTGCGCGAGGGCCTCGCGGTCCCCGGTCAAACCGGCGCCCGCACCGCCCGGGCCCGCAACGCAGGCCGCCAGCAGATATGAAACCGCCAGCAGCGCCCCGGCTGCACGCGGCAAGGTCATTGGTATTCCTGACAAGGCCGGCCCCTCTGGCACCTCTGTTCCGGTGCTCCCTCCCGGGCGATCAGCCGGGGGCGGCGCGTTCAAGTCAATTCGCCAGTTTGCCAATTCCGCCGCATTATACTTGGCGTCCGAGGCCAATAAACCGCCAGTATAAGCCCCTACGCAAACTGCCCATCACGAAAAAGCGGCGGCCGGGCTGGAAAGCGCGGCTTCATCCGGCTAGACAAGGAGACATCGCCCGCGTCCCTGCCCCTGACATACCTTTCGTGAGGCCCCATGCCCGTGATCACCTGCATCGAAGACCTGCGCCGCCTGCACAAGGCCCGCGTGCCGAAGATGTTCTTCGACTATTGCGAAAGCGGGTCCTACACCGAGCAGACCTTCCAGGAAAACGTGAGCGACTTCAGCAAGCTGCGCCTGCGCCAGAAGGTGGCGGTGGATATGTCCAACCGCACCATCGCCAGCACGATGCTGGGTCAGAAGGTGACGATGCCGGTGGCTCTGGCCCCGGTCGGCTTCACCGGCATGCAATCCGCCGATGGCGAGATCAAGGCCGCCCTGGCCGCCAAGGCCTTCGGCCTGCCCTATACGCTGTCGACCATGTCGATCTGCTCGATCGAGGATGTGGCGGCGGCGACCAAGGCCCCGTTCTGGTTCCAGCTTTACGTGATGAAGGACTGGGATTTCGTCGGCTCCGCGCTGGACCGGGCGAAAAAGGCCGGCTGTTCGGCGCTGGTCCTGACGCTGGATCTGCAGATCCTCGGGCAGCGGCACAAGGATATGAAGAACGGCCTCTCGGCGCCGCCGAAACCCACACTGATGAACATCCTCGACATCGCCACCAAATGGCGCTGGGCGGCGGGCATGGCGCAGACCAGGCGGCATTCCTTCGGCAATATCGTCGGCCACGCCAAGGGGGTGAAGGATCTGTCCTCGCTCGGCTCCTGGACGGCCGAGCAGTTCGACCCGCAGCTCGACTGGGGCAAGATCGCCCGCATCCGCGACATGTGGGGCGGCAAGATCATCCTGAAAGGGATCCTGGACGAGGAAGACGCCCGCCGCGCCGCCGATTTCGGGGCGGATGCGATGATCGTCTCGAACCATGGCGGGCGGCAGCTGGATGGGGCGCTGTCGTCAATCCGCCGCCTGCCCGCGATCGCCCGCGCCGTGGGAGACCAGGCCGAGATCTGGATGGATGGCGGCATCCGCTCAGGCCAGGACGTGTTGAAGGCGCTCGCCCTCGGGGCCAAGGCCACGATGATCGGGCGCAGCTATATCTATGGCCTCGGCGCCATGGGCCAGGCCGGGGTGACCAAGGCGCTGGAGGTGATCGCCAAGGAGGTCGATGTCACCATGGCGCTGTGCGGCGAGCGCGACATCAAGAACTTCGGCGCACATAACCTCTTGATCCCGAAGGATTTCGAAGGCGACTGGAAAGACTGAGGCCGCAATTCTTCTGCGAAGAATTCGGCCCCCGATTTTTCGCCGAAAAATCGTCCCCTTCTGATTTTTCGCAGAAAAATCGGGGCCTTGGTTCAGGCCCGCACGTCCACCACGACCCGCCCCTTGACGTCGCCCTTTAGGATCGCCGGCCCCAGCGCTGGCAGGTCGGACAGGCTGGCCATCTCCACCATCGCCTCCAGCTTCTCCATCGGCATGTCGGTGACGATCCGCGCCCAGGCCCGCTTGCGGCCCTCAAAGGGTTTCATCACCGAATCGATGCCCAGCAGATTGACCCCGCGCAACAGGAACGGGATGACCGAGGCCGGAAGCCCCGCCCCGCCGGCAAGCCCGACTGCGGCGACCGAGGCGCCATATTTCATCTGTCCCAAAACCCGCGCCAGCATCGGCCCGCCCACGGCGTCGATGCAACCGGCCCAGGTCTCGGCCTCCAGCGGGCGCTTGACGGTTTCGGCCAGATCGGCGCGGGGAATGATCCGCGTGGCGCCAAGGTCACGCAAATAGGCCTCCGTCTCGGGCCGCCCGGTCACACCGGCCACCTGATAGCCCAGATGCGCCAGGATCGCGACCGCCGTCGATCCGACGCCCCCCGCAGCCCCGGTCACCAGAACCTCGCCCTTGTCTGGCGTCAGCCCGTGCTCCTCCAGCGCCATCACGGCCAGCATCGAGGTCAGGCCCGCGGTCCCCACCGCCATGACCTGCCGCGCGGTCAGACCGTCAGGGATCGGCACCAGCCAATCGGCCTTGACCCGCGCCTTGGTGGCGAAGCCGCCCCACCAGATCTCGCCCACGCGCCAGCCGCCGAGCAGAACCCGGTCACCGGGCTTGTAGCGGGCATCGTCGCTGGCCTCGACCGTCCCCGCCAGATCCACCCCCGGCACATGCGGCCAGACCTTGACCAGCCCGCCACCGTTTGGCGCCATGCAAAGCCCGTCCTTGTAGTTGAGCGTCGAATATTCCACCGCAACCGTGACAGTGCCGCCCTCTGGCAAGGCGCTGTCGTCCAACTCGCGCAGATGCGCCTCCGCCAGACCCTCGGCGTTCTTTTCCATCACCAATGCGCGAAACATGCCCGTCCCCCTGCTGTGCCTAGCCCCACCATGCCATCGCCCCCCGCAGATGCAAGCCTCGGCGCCGCGGCAAACCTGCGACCTTTCAGCCGCCCCGCGCCAGACCGGCGCGGATCGCCTTCTTGTCGATCTTCCCGACCGAGGTCTTGGGGATCGCCTCGACCAGCATCACCCGTTCCGGTGCCGCCCATTTCGACAGGCGACCCGCGGCAATGGCCTGCTCCACCGCGCCCCGCACCGCCCGCGCCAGATCGCCGGCATCCGGCCTGGCCACCACCAGCAGCACCGCCCGCTCGCCCCATTGCGGATCGGGCATGCCGACCGCCGCCACTTCCGCCACCCCCGCCACGGCGGAGGCGATGCTTTCCAGCTCCAGCGAGGAGATCCACTCGCCGCCCGACTTGATCACATCCTTCAGCCGGTCGGTGATCCGCAAAGTGCCATCGGGGCTGAGGTTGCCCACATCCCCCGTATGCATCCAGCCACCGCGCCACAGGTCGTCACTCCGCCCCGCATCGCGCAGATAGCCCGCGGTCAGCCAGGGCGCCCGCGCCACGACCTCCCCGGTCGCCACCCCGTCCGCGGCCACATCGCGCATCTCGGGGTCGACCACCCGGATCTGCACCAGGGGTGCTGCCTTGCCCGTCGCCATCCGGATCGCGGTGGTATCCCCCGCGCCTTGCGTCGCCATCATGTCGGCGATCGTCAGGATCGGCCCGGTCTCCGACATGCCATAGCCGGTGTGCACATCAATCCCGCGCGCCAGCGCCTGCCGCGCCAGCCCCTCGGGCAGGGCCGAGCCGCCGACGATCAGTTTCCATCCGGCCAGCGGCACCGCCTCGGCCCCCGGCGCGTTCAAGACCATGGCCAGCACGGTCGGCACGCAATGTGACAGCGTCACGCCATGCCGCGCGATCAGGTGCAGCAATTTGCCCGGCTCATAGCGCCCCGGATAGACCTGCCGCATCCCGAGCAGGGTGGCGATCAGCGGAAAGCCCCAGCCATGCACATGAAACAAGGGCGTCAGCGGCATATAGACATCGTCGCGCTTGATCCCGCCGCGCCCCGGCACCGGGGCCAGACAGGCAATGACGCCGAGCGTATGCAGAACCAGCTGCCGGTGGCTGTAGGTCACCCCCTTGGGGTCGCCCGTCGTCCCCGTCGTATAAAACAGCGTGGCCCGCGTCGTCTCGGCCAGGTCCGGAAACGCATGCCCCGGATCGCCCGCGGCCAGCAGGGCCTCGTATTCCCCGGCGAAGCCCTCGGGCAGCGCCGTTCCCTTGTCGGCCAGAAGGATCAGCCGCACCTTTCGGGTAAAGCGCGGGATCAGGGGCAGCAGCAACGGCAGAAAATCCTCATGCACAAGGATCGCATCATCGTCGGCATGGTTGATCGTATAAAGCACCTGCTCGGGCGAAAGCCGCACATTGACCGTATGCAGGGTCGCCCCCAGCATCGGGATCGCGAAGAAGCATTCCAGATAGCGGTGGCTGTCGTAATCCATCACCGCCGCCACCGACCCCTGCCCGAGGCCGAGGGCGCTCAGGGCCGAGCCGAGCCGCCCGACCCTCTGACCCAGCTCGGCATAGGTCAGCTCGACCTGATCCTGATAGGTGATCCTCTGGCCCGGCGCCGCCGAAAGCCCCGTGGCCAGGATCTGCCCGATGACAAGCTGATAGTCCATCGCCCCCTCCCAAGGTTCCACCCAATCCCCCAAGCGGGGCGCTCAGGCCTCCTCCAGCAACCCCCGACCCTTCAGCAAGGGCTCCACCCCCGGCATCTTGCCGCGGAAGCGGGTGTAAAGCACCTCCGCCTCGTCCGACCCGCCAGCGGAAAGGATGAACTTCTCGAGCTTTGCCGCCGTCTCGGGGTCGAAGGGATCGCCGGTCTCTTCAAAGGCCGCAAAGGCGTCGGCATCCATCACTTCCGACCACATGTAGGAATAATAGCCCGAGGAATAGCCGTCGCCCGAGAAGACATGCGCGAAATGCGGCGTCGCGTGCCGCATCCTTATGGCGCGCGGCATGCCCAGACTTTCCAGCACCTCGGCCTGTTTCTGCATCGGATCGGCCGGCGCCGCCCCCTCATGGAAGGCCAGATCCACCATGGCCGAGGAGATGAACTCCACCGTCGAGAAGCCCTGATCATAGGTCCCGGCATCCAGCAAGCGTCTCAGCATGTCGGCCGGCATCGGCTCCCCGGTCTGGTAATGCCGCGCGTGTTTCTCCAGCACTTCGGGCACTTCCAACCAGTGTTCGTAAAGCTGGCTCGGCAGCTCCACGAAGTCCCGCGCCACCGAAGTGCCCGAGATGAAGCCATAGGTTACATTCGACAGCATCTGGTGCAGGGCATGGCCGAATTCGTGGAACAGGGTCCGCGCATCGTCATAGGACAGAAGGCAGGGATCGCCCTTGGCAAAGTTGCACACGTTCATCACCACCGGGCGCTGATCCCCGCCAAGCTTCCTTTGCCCGCGAATGTCCGAACACCAGGCGCCCGAACGCTTCGAGCCGCGCGCGAAATAATCGCCAATGAAAACCGCGATATGCGCGCCCTGGCGGCTGACCTCCCAGGCCCGGCAATCGGGATGGTAGAGCGGCACGTCCAAAGGCTTGAACTCCAAGCCAAACAGCCGCGAGGCACAATCAAACATCGCCCCCAGCATCGCCTCCAGGCTGAGGTAGGGCTTGAGGATCGCCTCATCCAGATCATGCTCCGCCTTGCGCCGCTTCTCCGAGTAATAGCGCCAATCCCAGGCCTCCAGGGGCCCCGCGATGCCATCGGCATGCAGCATCGCCTCCAGCACCTCGGCATCGGCCAGCGCCTTGCGCTTGGCCGGCTCCCAGACCCGCAGCAGCAGGTCGCGCACCCGGGCTGGCGTCTTGGCCATCTCCGGCTCCAGCTTGTAATCGGCAAAGCTCGCATAGCCCAACAGGTTCGCCCGCTCCTGCCGCAGCTTCAGCGTTTCCGCCGCCACCCCCCGGTTGTCCGTCGCCCCGCCATTCGCCCCGCGCAGCCCCCAGGCCTCATAAGCCTTCTGCCGCAGGTCGCGCCGGGGCGAGAATTGCAGGAAGGGCACGATGATGGACCGCGACAGCG
The DNA here is from genome assembly GCF_056403335.1 of Rhodobacter sp. P2_H5. Classification (NCBI taxonomy): domain Bacteria; kingdom Pseudomonadati; phylum Pseudomonadota; class Alphaproteobacteria; order Rhodobacterales; genus Rhodobacter; species Rhodobacter sp. P2_H5. Next base: position 257,005 of record NZ_JBFUFS010000004.1, read on the forward strand.
TGACCACCGGCCCGCCCGCACCCTTCTCCTCGCCCGCAGCCTTCGCCGCCGCCAGAACAAACTCCGGCAACCCCACCAGATCGGCCTCGGCGAGCGGCATGAACCACTCCCGCTCATCCGCCAGCACATTCTGGGAAAACTTGGTGCCCAACACCGCCAGCCGCGACTTGACCTCGGTCAGCCGCGCCGCCGCCTCGCCCTCCAGCTGCGCGCCCGAGCGGACGAACATCCGCCGGTACAGTTCCAGCACCCTGAACTGCTCATGGCTCAGGCCCAGACCCTCGCGCTCCTGCCACAGCGTTTCAATGCGCGCAAACAACACCCGGTTGTTCGAGACTTCCGAGGCATAGGCCGACAGCTTCGGCGCCATCTCGCTTTGCAGGGCTTCCCGCGCATCCGTGCTGTCCGCGCCCACAAGGTTGTAAAACACCCCGCAGACCCGGCTCAGGCTTTCCTCGCTCAATTCCAAAGCCTCGATCACATTGGCGAATGTCGGCGCCTCCGCATTGTCCGCAATCGCCGCCACATGCGCCCGCGCCTCGGTCAAGGCCGCCTCAAACGCCGGCGCGAAATCCTCATCCCTGATCGCCGCGAAAGGCGGCAGTCCAAACGGCGTCTCCCAAGTGGTCAACAGCGGATTGCTCATCTGATCGCCTTTCATTGGTCCATAAATATCCCGGGGGTGCGGGGGCTGGCCCCCGCTACTTCTCTTTCATCTTCAACCGCCGCTCCAGCCGCCGCAAGCCCAGGCTAAGCCCGATCGTCATCACAAGGTAGAGCAGCGCCACCATGTTATAAGTCTCGAAATAGCGAAAGTTCCCCGCCGCCTGCACCTTGCCCAGCTGGGTGATGTCCGCCACCCCAAGGATGGAAACCAGCGAGGAATCCTTCACCATCGCCACGAAATCATTGCCCAAAGGCGGCAAGATCATCCGGAACGCCTGCGGAAAGACCACATGGCGAAAGCGCTGCCAGCCCGAAAGCCCCAGCGACATCGCGGCCTCGACCTGGCCCTTGTCCACTGCCTGCAATCCGGCCCGGAAGATCTCGGCCAGAAAGGCCGAATAGGCCAGCGTCAGGGCCATCACCGCCCGGGCGATGAAGGGAAAATCGCGCGAGCTGACCGGGGCCGCGCCGAGCGATCCCCCGACCCAGTTCCAGGCATAAACCAGCGCGGGCGACAGAACGAAGGCCACGTACAACAGCAGCACCATGATCGGCACCCCGCGCACCACCTCGATCCAGAGGCGCGAGGCCTGGCGCAACACGCGGTATTTGCTCATCCCCGCCAGCGCCAGCGCCAACCCCATCGCGCAGGCCAGCCCATAGGCGACCAGGGTCACGGTCACGGTGACCTGCACCCCCTTGACCAGCGTCGCCATGACCTGAGAATAAATCTCGCTGGCCCAGACCTCGTAAAACAGCCAAAGGCCGGTGACCCCGAGGATCACCAGCCACCAGGGAAACTCCTCACCCTCTTTCGGTGTCAGCACTTACTGCATCTTGTAGTCGAGGAACCACTTCTTGGTCAGCGCATCAAAGCTGCCATCCGCCTTCATGCTGGCAATCGCCGCATTGATCGGCGCCTCGAAGGCCGAGCCCTTGGGGAAGATAAACCCGAAATCCTCGGTGCCCAAAGGCTCCCCCACCAGCTTCAGCTTGCCGCCCGAGGCCGCGACATAGCCCTCACCCGCCGTCCGGTCGGTCAGGACGGTATCGACATCACCCGCCTTGAGGGCCTCGACGCTCGCGCCAAAGGTCTCGAACAGCTTGATGCGCGGGTTCTGCTCGTTGCCGTCCAGCACCTCGTAAACCGCCGTGTAGAAAGGCGTGGTGCCCGCCTGCGCCCCGACCAGAAGCTTGTCATTGGCCTTGAACGAGGCGGCATCGGTAAAGCGGCTCTCGTCACCGCGCACCAGCATGATGCTTTCCGACCGCATGTAAGCGTCCGAGAAATCGACCTTTTCCTTCCGCTCATCCGTGATGGTGATCCCGGTCATCCCCATGTCGAACTGGCCCTCGGCCACCGCCGGGATCATCGCATCCCAGGAGATATTGGCATATTTCACCGTCAGGTTCAGCCGCTTGGCCATCTCGGCCACCGCGTCATATTCCCAGCCGATCGCCTTGCCGTCCTTGTCGAGGAATTGCAGCGGCGGATAGGCGTTCTCCGTCACGATGGTGATCTCCTTGCCCGCCAGATCCGGCAAGGCATCGGCAAAGGCAGAGGCGCCAAGGGCGGCAAAGGCCAACCCGGCCAAAGCTGCGGCAAATTTCATGATGTGAACTCCCTGTCACGAAGTGATGCGGAACTAGAGCCTTTCTGCCCGACGGGAGCAAGAGGCGCTTAGCGCCGATACGTCAGGCGAAACGCAAGCTGGCGCGGCAGCGATCCGATGAACACGCATGCCACCGCCGCAAACATGGGTGCCGCATACATGCCCGCGACAACGCGTCCCTCTGATGTCCCGGGGCCAGGTTGATAGCAGATTGACCAGTGGAACGAGATCCCCAGAAAGAGGGCGGCGAAAAGGAACCCCAGCGCAACTCCTGTCGCAAACCTGCGGATCTGAAGGGGCGTCGAGGGTACGGCATCGGGCTGCAAACGCCTCCGCATGCCCATGACCGCAATGCCACCGAACAGAATGCCTGCCAGAAAACCCGAAACACAGGCCCAGATCAGAAGATTGGCATAGGTCACGGCATAGCTCGCCGCAAAGGACGCATCGTGAAACCGCGACAGGCAGGCCTCATCCCGCAGAAGCTTCGGGAGAAGCGCGAAAGCCGTCTGCTTCTGCGCAACCGGAAAGCTCAGTGCCAAGTCAGGCGCCAATGCAAGCAGAACGCCATTGGACAGGAGCAGTCCACCCCCCACGCTCAGCAGAACTTTCACGCGCCGGTTCAGGCCTGAATCGGCAAAAAGCGGCGCTGCGCGTGGCGCTGTCATGCTTCGCCCCCCATCCCCATTCACCCTAACCGTCTGCGTGAAACGCACGCAAGCCCTCTGCACCCCCGCACAGCTCGCGCGCATCGCCGCACCTTGCGCGCTCAGCAACCCGGGCGCATCCTGCCTGTGACATGACAGGAGGCACCCATGGCACGTCTTCCCACCTATTTCATCTCGCACGGCGGCGGGCCCTGGCCCTGGATCCCCAACATGCGCCAGATGCTGCATTCCCTGGAGGTCTCGCTGGCCCGGATGCCGGCGGAGATTGGCGAGGTGCCGAAAGCCATCTGCATGGTCTCCGGCCATTGGGAGGCGGAGAGTTTTGCCGTGATGACCTCGCCCGCGCCGGGGATGCTTTATGATTACGGCGGCTTCCCGCCCGAGACCTACAGAATCGTCTACCCCGCCCCCGGCGCGCCGGAGATCGCCTTTCACACCGCCGATCTGATCAAGGAAGCTGGCCTTCCGGTCAACCTCGATGCCAAGCGCGGTTTCGACCATGGCACCTTTGCCCCGGCCTATGTGATGTATCCCAAAGCCGAGGTGCCGATCTATCAGGTCTCGCTCCTGCAAGGCTATGATCCGGCGGCGCATTTTGCCTTGGGTCGGGCGCTGGCGCCGCTGCGCGATGAAGGGGTGCTGATCGTGGGATCAGGCCTCAGCTACCACAACCTGCGGCTTTTCGGGCCGGGCGCCAAAGTGCCCTCTGCCGCCTTCGACGCCTGGCTGGACGACACCTTGTCTGACACGCCCGCCGCCCGCACCCAGGCCCTGCTGCATTGGGAGGACGCCCCCTATGCCCGCACCTGCCACGCGCAGGAGGATCACCTCGTCCCCCTCTTCACCGCCCTTGGCGCTGCCGAGGGCGAGGTCGCGACCCGGGTCTATCACGACACCAATGTCTTTGGCGGGGTGACGGCCTCCAGCTACCGGTTCGGTTGAGGCAAGATGGGCAGATTGCCCATCCTACGCCGCCAGCGCCGCGTCCCGTGCCGTCAGGAAATTGGCCAACGCCGGACAGGGCCGCGCGTAAAAGGCCAGGCGGCGGGCGAGGCCGGGCGGGTCCGCGGCCGGATCGCTCAGATCCTCGGGCGGGCAGCCCTCGGTGAAGCCCACGATCGCATCGGCCAGGCCATGGCCGTGGTTCAGCGTGGCGAGGCCGAGGAGCAGCGTGCCCGCCATCCAGAGATCCGGCCCCTCGATCGCCCGCGCCGCCTTGTTCGCCATGGCCAGGGCATGGGTGTCGAACCAGGCCTCAAGACCGGCCAGCACCGGCATGTCCTCGGCCGTCAGGCGCTGGCCCTGCGGCAGATGCGGCAGCTGATGCACCCCGAGGTCAAGCGAGAGGCCGCGGAACCTTTCGCCCTTTTCGCGTTTGCCGCCCATCGCTTCGGGGCGATGGGCGCAGTGGATGGCCCAGGTCAGAAAGCTCAGCACATCGCCCCGGGCGCGCGGCTGATCGGCCAGATCCCACAGCCGGGGCATCGCGGCATAGGTCACGGGGAACAGATCCTCCTGATGGTGGAGCTTTCCCCAGAAAAGGTCGCGGGCCAGATCGGCATCCCAGTCGCATGACAGGGCGGCGAGCGGCCCTGCGACATCGGCCACCCCGTAGGGGCCGTAAAGCCGGGTCCAGAGCGGATCCTTCAGGTCAATCTTCATCGGCACGTCCCGCTTTGCAGCAAAAGGTTAACGCTTGCCTTTTTCGCCGGGCGTAGAGACGCGAGGAAGACAAAAGAAAGACCGGTTCAAGACGAGTGATTCAAGTTTTCTGCAACTGTTAAGCAGGCGTTCTCAATGGTTTGTGCCGCAGACCGGGCAATCGGCGCGGCGGGTGATCTCGATCACCCGCGTCTCGGCATAAAGCGCGTCGTGGATCATCAGGCGGCCGCGCAGGGTCAGCCCCGCGCCGGTGATGTGCTTGACCGCCTCCATCGCCATCATGGCGCCGATGACCCCTGGCAAGGGGGCCGCCACCCCCGCCTCGGCACAGGTCGGCACCATGCCGGGGGCCGGGCGGTCGGCGAAGACGCATTCGTAACAGGGCGTGCCATGGGCGGGGTCGAACAGCGAAAGCTGGCCCTCCCACTGGGTGATTGCGCCGGAAATCAAGGGCTTGCGCCGAAGGGCTGCCTCGCGGTTCACCAGATAGCGGGTGTCGAAATTGTCTGACCCGTCAAGGATCAAGTCGAACTCCGCCAGGATATCGGCGTTGTCCGCGGTCAGGCGGCGCTGATAGGGCAACACGGTGACAAAGGGGTTCAGCGCCGTGACGGCCTCTGCCGCCGACTGGACCTTGGCCATGCCAACCCCTTGATCCTTATGGATGATCTGACGTTGCAGGTTGCTCGCATCGACCACATCGTCATCGACGACGCCAATCGTGCCCACCCCCGCCGCCGCGAGGTACAGCAAGGCAGGCGAGCCAAGCCCCCCCGCCCCGATCACCAGCACCTTGGCCGCCTTCAAGGCCTTCTGTCCCGGCCCGCCGATCTCGCGCAGCATGATGTGGCGGGCGTAGCGGTCCAGCTCCGCTTCGGAGAATTTCCCTTTTGGTGTAACGGGTTGCGGTGCAGACTCCGCCAGAGCAACCGGCGGTTTGGCCCGCGCCTTCACCCGCCCGAGCAGCCAGAAATAACCCGCCACACAGGCGCCGAGCAGGCTGAGCGAGGTCCAGACCCGCAGATCGCCGCCCAGAAGATGGCGCAGCCCATTCCCCGCAGGCAGGACCGCCAAAGCCAGACCCGAGAGCCCCCACAAGGCCGCGATCGCCACCAGACGCGGGCGCGGCTTGGTGTCAAACAGCCAACCCAGCACCCAAAGCGCCAGGCACAGGATCAAGACCAGCGTCATCCGCGCCCCGTGGAGCCGAAACCGCCCGCGCCGCGCTCGGTTTCATCAAGCATATCGACCACTTCGTACTGCGCCTGCAGCACGGGGGCGATCACCGCCTGGGCGATCCGGTCGCCGTGGTTGATGGTAAAGGGCTCGGTTCCGAGGTTGACCAGCGCCACACCCAAAGGCCCGCGATAGTCGCTGTCGATGGTGCCGGGCGTGTTGGGCAGGGTGATGCCGAACTTGACCGCAAGGCCGGAGCGGGGACGGATCTGCATCTCGTAACCGGCTGGAATTGCGACGCGAATCCCGGTCGGCACGATGGCGCGGCGCATCGGGTCCAGGGTGAAGCCGTTGGCACGGTCCTCGGGCCGCAGGTTGGCGCGCAGATCGGCACCGGCAGCGCCAGGCGTCTCATAGCGCGGCAGGGGAAGGCTTTGGTCGGCCCAATCCTCCCACAGCAGTTTGATCACGGGCAAGTCATTCATTCTCATCATCTTTCAGCGCCTCGGCAATCCGTAGGGCCAGCCTGCGGGCCACCTCTTCCTTGGCCATCCGGGGCCAGGCCTCCTCGCCATCGGCGCGGATCAGGGTCACGGCATTCTCGGCTCCGCCCATGATCCCGGTGGCGGGCGAGACATCGTTGGCCACGATCCAGTCGCAGCCCTTGCGCAGCCGCTTGGCGCGGGCATGTTCCAGCACATCATCGGTCTCGGCCGCAAAGCCCACCACGAGGGCGGGCCTTTGCGCGCCCTTGGACACAGTCGCCAAAATGTCAGGGTTTTCAGTGAATTGCAGCGCAGGCGCCTGCCCCGAGCCATCTTTTTTCATCTTCGACGCCGCCGCATTGGCCACCCGCCAATCGGCCACAGCCGCCGCAAACACCGCCGCATCGGCGGGCAAGGAAGCCTCAACCGCCGCCAGCATTTCCGCCGCCGTTTCGACCCGCCGCACCGCGACGCCTTCAGGCGGGGGAACCGAGGCCGGTCCGGTCACAAAAGTCACCGTCGCCCCCAGATCGCGCAGGGCCGCAGCCAGCGCCGTACCCTGCGCACCCGAACTGCGATTGGCAATATAGCGCACCGGATCAATGGGTTCGTGGGTTGGCCCCGAGGTCACCACCACATGCCGCCCCGTCAGAGGCCCGGCGCCGAAAGAGGCCTTGATGGCGGCAAAGATCGCCTCCGGCTCGGCCATCCGGCCCGGCCCGAACTCGCCACAGGCCATCATCCCCTCGTCAGGGCCGACAAAACCGATGCCATCGGCGCGCAGGGTGGCGATGTTGCGCTGGGTGGCGGCGTGCTGCCACATCCGCACATTCATCGCAGGGGCCAGCAGAACCGGGGTGTCGGTGGCCAGAAGCAGGGTCGAGGCAAGGTCATCGGCCTGACCCGTCGCCATCCGCGCCATCAGATCGGCGGTGGCGGGGGCCACCACGATCAGATCGGCGCTGCGCGACAGTTCGATATGGCCCATCTCGGCCTCGGCGGTCAGATCGAAGAGGGAGGAGTGCACCTTGGCCTCGGCCAGTGCGCCGACCGACAGCGGGGTGACAAATTCCGCCCCGGCCTTGGTCAGGACCGGGGTCACCGCCGCCCCTGCCCCGCGTAACAGCCTGATCAGCAACAAGGATTTATAGGCCGCTATGCCGCCGCCGATGATCAGAAGAATGCGCCGCTCTGACAGCATGATGCCCCCTTGGATGCGCCCAAGGTAGGCGGCGCTGCGGGCGAACTCAAGCGCTACCCGTGCAACGGGCTAGAGCAGGAAGGCCGAGGGTCCGGCGCCCTGCGCCTCCAGACAGCGGCGCAGCTTGGCGAAAGCGGCGCTTTCCAGCTGGCGGATCCGCTCTTTCGACAGGTTCAGCTCGGCTCCAAGCGATTCCAGGGTGCGCGGCGCTTCGACCATCTGGCGTTCGCGCACGATCAGTCGCTCACGCGGGGAGAGGCTTTGCAGGGCCGCGGCGAGGTGGTGGCGCAGCACCACCCGGTCATGCGCCTGGGCGAACAATTCGGCCGCCTGGGCGCTGTCATCCTCCAGACTATCGATCCAGGCGCGGCCATCCTCGTCCGACGCCTGCGTCGCATTGAGCGAGGCGTCGCTGCCCGACAGTCGCCCCTCCATCGTCGCCACATCCTGCAAGGAGACCCCAAGTTCGACCGCCACGGCGGCGCGCAGGGCCTCGCCCTCAAGAGAGGAGCCCTGCCCGGCAGCCTCGCGCGACAGGCGCGCTTCGACCCGGCGCAGGTTGAAAAACAACGACTTCTGCGCCGTGGTCGAGCCGGTCCGCACCATCGACCAGTTGCGCATCACATAATCCTGCAGCTGGGCCTTGATCCAGAACATCGCATAGGTCGAGAAGCGCACGCCGCGGTCGGGATCGAACTTCTCGGCGGCTTTCATCAGGCCCATCGCCGCCTCCTGCGTCAGGTCCGGCATCGAGGCACCATAGCGGCGAAACTTGGCGGCCATCGACATCGCGAGCCGCATGTAACAGGTGATCAGGCGGTCCAGCGCCGCCTTGTCGGCCTTGTCGCGCCAGGCGCGGGCGAGCATCGTCTCCTCCTCGGCACTCAGCAAAGCGGCGGAGCGGGCGCGGGCCGAAAGCCTGCGATCGGCGGCCAGACTGGGGTCGGAAACGTGGTCGAGAGCCATGGCATCCTCCGGGGGCGCTGCGGTTGCGCAGGGGAAACGGGGCATTTGATTGCGCTGTCTGAGTCTGATACGCAGCCGGACCATGATTGGATCCCAAAAATCTTGGATTTTGCCGAAATTAAGCCTCGTCGTCGGCGGGGCGCGCTCGGGCAAGTCGCGGTTGGCCGAGCTTTTGGTGACCGGAAGCGGCCGGAAACGGCACTATATCGCCACCGCAGAGGCCTGGGATGACGAAATGCGCGCCCGGATCGGCGCGCATCAGGTGGATCGCGGGCAGGACTGGACGACGCATGAGGCGCCGCGCGATGTGGCGGCGGTTCTGGCGCGGCTGCCGGCTTCGGATGTGGTGCTTCTGGACTGCGCGACGCTGTGGCTGACCAATGTGCTTCTGGCCGAAGCGGATGTGGGCGCGGAAAGTGCGGCTTTGCTGGCGGCGCTGCAGGGTTGTGCGGCACCGGTCGTCGTGGTGTCCAACGAGGTCGGCTGGGGGATCGTGCCGGAGAACGCCCTCGCCCGCGCCTTTCGCGACCATCAGGGCCGGCTGAACCAGCAGATCGCCCAGGTCGCCGGACTGGTCCTGGGGGTGATGGCGGGCTTGCCCATGGTCCTGAAGGGGCAGTTGCCTGCGGGGTTTCATCACGATCTGTGATGGATCGCGCCACAAATCAACGCTTTCCACGGTATGCCGCCCGCCTTAGCCTCTGCGGCAAAAGGGGATGATGATGACTTATGATCTTGTGATCGGCGACCGCGGCTATTCCAGCTGGTCGCTGCGTGGCTGGCTGTTGTTCGATGCCTTCGGCATTCCGGTGAAGACCCACAGCGCCCGGCTTTACACCGATGAGCTGGCCACGATGCTGAAGGACTACTTCCCCGGCAGGACCGCCCCCACCATGCGCACGCCGGATGGGGTGGTGGTGCCCGAGACCATCGCGATTGCCGAGGAACTCGCCAGCCGGGAACCCGAGGCCGGGATCTGGCCCAAGGACCCCAGGGCCCGCGCCGTGGCCCGGGTGCTGGCGGCCGAGATGCATGCCGGCTTCTCTGCCCTGCGCACTCATTGCCCGATGAACCTGCGGGTGTCCTATCAGGACTGCGCCCCACCCGCCGAGGTTCTGGCCGATCTGGCCCGGCTGGAGGTGATCTGGGCCTGGGCACGCGAGGCCACGGGCGGCCTCTGGCTCGCCGGGGAATATTCTGCGGCAGACGCCTTTTACGCGCCGGTGGCGGCACGGATCGCCGGGTACAACCTGCCGGTATCGGCCGCCGCGATGGACTATGTGCAGGCGCATCTGGCGCATGGCTCCTTCCGGCGCTGGCGGGCGATGGGGCTGGTGGATGGCGCGGATCAGGCGTTTTATGTGCGCGACTGGCCGACGCGGGCCTGGCCCGGCCCGAAGCCCCTGGCGGCGCGGGCCGTGGAAGGGACCAGTGCGGTGAACGCCGCCTGCCCCTATTCCGGCAAGCCGGTGACCCATGTGCTGGAGTTGGACGGCCAGCGCTACGGCTTCTGCAATGCGTTTTGCCGCGACAAGACCGTGGCCGACCCCGAGGCCTGGCCTGCCTTCAGGGCGCTGTTGCGCGAATAGTGGTGGCGCAGGCCCCCGCTGGCAGAAGCGGGGGTTTCACACCCCCGCACCCCCGTGGGATATTTTCGTCTGGATGAAGGGGGGCCGGGGGGGAATTTTGGGCGGGTTTACCTTTCAGTAACCATCAGCGGCTATCCGTTAACCGAAGTAAACGGAGGTCGGGGATGGTGGCGCGGGCCTTTACGGTGGCCTTTGAAGGGATCGATGCCCGGCTGGTCGAGGTGCAATGCGCGGTGGCGCCGGGCATGCCCTATTTCGGGGTCGTGGGCCTGCCGGACAAGGCGGTGTCGGAGGCGCGCGAAAGGGTCAAGGCGGCGCTGAACGCCATGGCGATTGCGCTGCCTTCCAAGCGGATCATGGTGAACCTTTCGCCGGCGGATCTGCCGAAGGAGGGCTCGCATTTTGACCTGCCGATTGCCTTGGCGGTGATGGCAGCGATCGAGATCATCCCGAAGGAACAGATCGAAGGCTTTGTCGCCCTTGGGGAATTGTCGCTCGACGGCCGGGTCATGCCGGTTCTGGGGGCCCTGCCGGCGGCGATGGCGGCGGCCGAGGCGGGCAAGTCGCTGCTGTGCCCGCGCGCCTGCGGGGCCGAGGCGGCCTGGGTCGGGGCCGCACAGGTTCTGGCGGCGGAGGCGCTGAGCGAGGTCGTGGCGCATTTCACCGGGCGCCAGTCGCTTCCCGTGGCGGAGGCGGGCGAGGTCCTGAGCGCGCCCGCAGGGCGTGACTTGCGCGACGTGAAGGGGCAGGAGCGCGCCAAGCGGGCGCTGGAGATCGCGGCGGCGGGGCGGCATCACATGCTGATGGTGGGCTCGCCCGGCTCGGGCAAGTCGATGCTCGCGGCGCGGATGGCGGGGATCTTGCCGCAATTGTCGGCGATCGAGGCGCTGGAGACCTCGATGGTGCATTCGCTGGCGGGGCTTTTGTCGGAGGGCGGCATCAACCGGGCGCGACCCTTTCGTGAGCCGCATCACACCGCCTCGATGGCGGCGATCGTGGGCGGCGGCAAGGGGGCCAAGCCGGGCGAGGTCAGTCTGGCGCATAATGGCGTGCTGTTTCTGGACGAACTGCCCGAATTTCCCCGCCCGGTGCTGGAAACCCTGCGCCAGCCAATCGAGACTGGCGAGATCGTGGTGGCAAGGGCCAATGCCCATATCCGCTACCCCTGCCGATTCTTGCTGATCGCGGCGGCAAACCCCTGCAAATGCGGCTATATGACCGACCCGGCGCGGGCCTGTGCCCGGGTGCCGCAATGTGGCGAGGATTATCTGGGCCGGATTTCGGGGCCCTTGATGGACCGCTTCGATCTGCGGGTCGAGGTGCCGCCGGTGGCCTATGCCGACCTTGACCTGCCGGCCTCGGGCGACACTTCGGCCGCCGTGGCGACTCGGGTGGCCGCGGCGCGGCAGGTGCAGACCGCGCGGTTCCGCGACCACAGTGGAGTGCGGGTGAATGCCGAGGCCGAAGGCGCGCTTCTGGAAGAGATCGCCACCCCCGATGCCGAGAGCCGCGATCTGCTGGCCAAGGTGGCCGACCGTTTCGGCCTGACGGCGCGCGGCTATCACCGGGTGCTGCGGGTCGCGCGCACCATCGCGGACCTCGCAGGCGACCGCGATCTGCGCCGCCCGCATGTGGCCGAAGCGGTCAGCTACCGCCTGACGCTGGGCAAGACCTGAAACTAGGCCTTGGCCGTGACCTTGGCCTCGATGACCTCCCAGATCCGGGCGGAGACATTGGTGCCGTCGAACCGGTCCATCTCCTGGATGCCGGTGGGCGAAGTCACGTTGATTTCGGTCAGATAGTCGCCGATCACGTCGATGCCGACGAAAACCTGGCCCTTTTCGCGCAGGGTCGGGCCGATGGCGGCGCAAATCTCCAGATCGCGCGGGGTGAGGCCGATCTTTTCCGGCCGGCCGCCGACATGCATGTTTGAGCGTGTCTCGCCGGCCTGGGGCACGCGGTTGATGGCGCCAACCGGTTCGCCGTCAATCAGGATGATCCGCTTGTCGCCCTTGGACACGTCGGGGAGGAACTTCTGCACGATCAGCGGTTCGCGGCTCATCGAGGTGAAAAGCTCGAACAGGCTGGAGAGGTTGCGGTCGCTGGGGTCAAGCCGGAAGACGCCGGCGCCGCCATTGCCGTAGAGCGGCTTGAGGATGATGTCGCCGTGCCGCGCCTTGAAGGCACGGATCGTAGCAAGGTCTCGCGCGATGGCCGTGGGCGGGATAAGATCGGGAAACTGCAAGACAAGCAGTTTCTCGGGGCAGTTTCGGACCCAGAAAGGATCGTTTACCACAAGTGTCTTGGGGTGGATCATGTCCAGTAGATGGGTTGTCGTGATGTAGCCCATGTCGAAGGGCGGGTCCTGGCGCAGCCAGACCACGTCGTAATCGGCGAGATCGACCTCAACCTCATCGCCATAGCTCACATGATTGCCAATCTCGCGCCGCAGCGTGATCGGAAAGCCGCGCGCTGTGACGCGCCCCTCGACAAAGGCCAGTCGGTCGGGCGTGTAAAAGAACAACTCATGCCCCCGCGCCTGCGCTTCAAGCGCGATGCGGAAGGTGCTGTCTCCGTTGATGTTCACGGACCCGATCGGGTCCATCTGCAGGGCAACTTTCAGGGCCATGATCATCTCCTTGATCTGGCGCCCTTGATGACCCACCCGCGCGCCGGATGCAATTGATCAGGCGGCCAAAGCATTCTCGATGATTTCGATTCGCCCCATCGCGTCGACCAGGGCGACATCGAAGCGCATTTCAGTGTTCTGGCCCTGCGGTTCGCCGCCGACAAATTCCGACGCCGTGGCCATGATGCGTTGTTTTTGCCCCCAGGTCAGATGTTCGGCCGCAAGGGCATGGCTGCTGCTTTTCTTCACTTCGATGAAAACAACCCGGTCGCCCTCGCGGGCGATCAGGTCGATTTCACCGATGCTGCCACGCCAGCGGCGCGCGATGACCGGGCGGCCGGATCGGTCGTAAAGTTGCGAGACCTGATCTTCGGCGGCAAGACCGGCATGAAAGGAGGTCAGGCCCCGGTTTGCCGAGGATGATTCGGCCCGCTTGCGCGCCCTCATTTCCGCCCCTCCAGCGACAGGGCCAGCTGATAGACATCGCGACGCGGCAAGCCGTAAGCTTCTGCCACCTGGGTTGCAGCATCCTTGCTGGACTGGGTTTCCAAGGCCAATTTCAACGCCTGCTCCACGGTTTCGGCATCTGCCGCGACCGGTTCGGCCCGGTCCACCACCATCACAATTTCGCCCTTCAGGTCACGCCCCGCCACACTTTCAGCCACTTCGGCCAAAGTCCCGCGCGTGACCTCTTCGAACCGTTTGGTCAGCTCGCGGCACAGCGCAGCCTGGCGATGTTCCCCAAGTGTTTCCATCATATCACGAAGGCAGGCCTCAATTCTCCTGGGAGATTCGTAAAATACGAGCGATCCGGGCACCTGGGCCAGTTCGCGCAGGGCGGATTTCCGGGCGGCGGATTTCGGCGGCAGAAAGCCGGCAAAAAGGAAGCGGTCGGTCGGCAGGCCCGAGACGCTGAGCGCGCAGAGCAGCGCGGAGGGGCCGGGGGCGGCGAGGACCTTCAGGCCCTCGTCGATCGCGGCCCGGGCCAGCTGGAAGCCAGGGTCGGCGACGAGGGGGGTGCCCGCTTCCGAGGCATAGGCCACGGATTTGCCCGCCTTCAGCGCCTCGATCAGGCGGGGGCGCATCTGGTCGCCGTTGTGGTCGTGATAGGCAAGGACCTGCCGCCCGTTCAGGGGCACGCCGTGGATCTCCATCAGGTGGCGCAGGGTCCGGGTGTCTTCGGCGGCCAGCACGTCGGCGCCGGCCAGAATATCCAAGGCGCGCAGGGTGATGTCGCGGGCCGCCCCGATCGGCGTGGCGACGAAATGCAGGCCGGGAGCCACGCTGCCCGGGTTTGGCGTCCAATTGCCCATGATCGCAGTCCCGCCTTTCGCTGGTGTCTTCCAACCGGTCACCGGCCGAAGTTTACTTCATCCAAGGATCCGCTTACTCTGCATCAGGTCAAGGGGCGAGGGGAGATCGGGCAACGCGCCCGGACCGGGCCCCGGACACCGGCTTGAGGTCACAGGAGTTTTCGATGGTTGCCTTTCTGTCACGCACGCGTGCCACACTCATTCGTCTGGCGGCCGGTTTTTGCGGCCTTGCCCTTTTGTCTGCCTGCGACACCGCCCCCGTGGCCACGGGTTCGGCAGGGGCCTATGCCGGCGGGCCGGTCGCGGTCGCGCTGCTCGTCCCTTCGGGCTCGGGCGAGGCCACCGATGACCTGATCGCCCAGGGGCTGGAGAATGCCGCCCGGATGGCGATCGCCGATCTGGGCAATGTGAAGATCGACCTGCGCGTCTATCAGACCGCCGCCAACCCCGACACCGCCGCCGCCATGGCCACCAAGGCCGTGGACGAAGGCGCCAAGATCATCCTCGGGCCCTTCTACGCGCTGGAGACCAACAAGGCCGGCGCTGCCGTGGCCGGGCGCGGGGTCGATGTGCTGAGCTTCTCCAACAACCCCGCGATTGCCGGGGGCAATGTCTTCATCCTCGGGCCAACCTATGACGGGACGGCGGCGCGCCTCGCCTCTTACGCCGTCTCCAAGGGTCTGAACCGCATCATGATCGCTTCGGACCAGAACGCGGCCGGCGATGTCGGCAAGGCCGCGATCCAAAGCGCAGTCACCGCCGCGGGCGGCACGATTGCCGCCGTGGGCAGCTATGAGTTCAGCCAGAACGGCATCGTTCAAGCGGTGCCGCAACTTGCCGCCTCGGCGAAATCCTCGGGCGCCAACGCGATCTTCTTCACCGCCAACACCGCGGGCGGCCTGCCGCTTCTGACCCAGCTCTTGATGGAGAACGGCGTCAACCCGGCCAGCACGCAGTATATCGGCCTGACCCGTTGGGACATTCCGGCAGCCAACCTGACCCAGCCGGGGGTCCAGGGCGGCTGGTTCGCCCTGCCCGACCCCGCCACCTCGCAGCAGTTCCTCGCACGCTATCAGGCGGCCAAGGGCACGGCGCCGCATTCCTCGGCAGGCCTGGCCTATGACGGGATTGCCGCGATCGGGGCGTTGATCAAGCAGGGCGGTCCGGGCAGCCTGAACCCCGCCGGCCTGACCCAGGGCGCGGGCTTTGCCGGGGCGAACGGCATCTTCCGCCTGCGCAGCAATGGCACCAACCAGCGCGGCCTCGCCGTGGCGCAGATCGTGAACCAGCAGGTCACCATCATCGACCCGGCCCCGCGCGCCTTCGGCGGTGCCGGGTTCTGAGGTGCGTCTGACCGGTCAACCTCAGGCCAAGCCTGCCGAACCGCGGCCCGAGCAGCTTTTGCTGCCGGCCGAACAGGTGCTCGACCTCATCGCGCTGCGCCCGCTGGTCTTCGCGGCCTGCGCGGCGAGCGGCGAGGACCCGCGGGCGGCGCGCAGTGCCGTGGGCGCCGTTCTGGCGGGGGCCAAGGCCGCCGCTAACGACCGGCTGCAGCAAGCCTATGCGACGGACCCGCGCAATGCGCTGCCGCTGATCCACTCGCAGGCGCGGATGACCGACGGGCTGGTCCTTCTGGCCTATGAGGCGGCGCAGGCGCTGCATCCGCTGCATCTGGCCAGCGATGCCGAACGGCTGTCGGTGCTGGCGGTCGGCGGCTATGGGCGGCTGGAGATGGCGCCGCATTCCGACGTGGACCTTCTGTTCCTATACCCGTGGAAGATCACCGCCCGCGCCGAAAGCGTGATCGAGACGCTGCTTTATATCCTGTGGGACCTGAAGCTGAAGGTCGGCCATTCCAGCCGCACCATCAAGGACTGCATCCGCCTCGGGCGCGAGGATATCACGATCCGCACCGCGCTGCTGGAGCATCGCCATGTCACCGGCGACGTGGCCCTGGCGCGCGAGCTGGATGACAAGCTCTGGTCCGAGCTTTTCCGCAACACCGGGCGCGAGTTCATCGAGGCCAAACTGGTCGAACGCGCCGCCCGCCACAAGCGTCAGGGCGGCCAGCGCTATGTGCTGGAACCCAATGTCAAAGAGGCCAAGGGCGGCCTGCGCGACCTGCAGACCCTGTACTGGATCGGCAAATACCTCAACCGCGTGCCCTCGGCCGAGGGGTTGGTGGCCGCGGGCCTGCTGACGGCCGAGGAATTCGCCATCTTCCGCCGGGCCGAGAACTTCCTTTGGGCTGCGCGCTGCCACATGCATTACATCACCAACCGCGCCACCGATCAGCTGAACTTCGACCTGCAGGTCGAGGTGGCCGAGCGGATGAACTACCGCGACAGCGGCGGGCGCCGGGCGGTTGAACATTTCATGCAGGATTACTTCCGCCACGCCACCCGCGTCGGCGAGCTGACCCGCATCTTCCTGACCGAGCTGGAAGCGCGCCACGTCAAGCCCACCACCAAGCTGATCGGCTTTCTCAACCGCCGCAAGGTCGGCCCGGGCTACCGGATCGAACTGGGGCGGATCGACGTCACCGACCCCAAGCGCTTTCTCTCCGACCCGTTGAACATGCTGCGGATCTTCGAGGAATCCCTGCGGACCGGACACAAACTGCATCCCAATGTGATGCGGCTTGTCGCCTCCAACCTCGCGCTGATCGACGATGCCATGCGCGACGACCCCAAGGCCGCCAAGGTCTTCCTGTCGATGCTCTTGGACCACGGCAACCCGGAACGCGCCCTGCGGCGGATGAACGAACTTGGCGTGCTCGCCGCCTTCATCCCCGAATTTGAAAACATCGTCGCGATGATGCAGTTCAACGTCTACCACCATTACACGGTGGACGAGCATATCATCCAGTGCATCTCCTGCCTCGCGCAGATCGAGCGGGGCGAGCTGATCGAGGAACTGCCGATCGCCTCGGGCATCCTGAAATCTGGCGTCAATCGCCGGGTGCTTTATGTGGCGATCCTGCTGCATGACATCGGCAAGGGAAGGCCGGAGGATCACTCGATCATCGGGGCGCAGCTGGCGCGACGGATCTGCCCCCGGCTGGGCCTGACGGCGGAGGAGACCGAAACCGTCGAATGGCTGGTGCGCTATCACCTCCTGATGTCGGACATGGCGCAAAAGCGCGATATCGGTGACCCGCGCACGGTGCGCGACTTTGCCAAGGCGGTGCAGACCCGCAAGCGCCTGGACCTGCTGACGGTGCTGACGGTCTGCGACATTCGCGGCGTCGGCCCCGGCACCTGGAACAACTGGAAGGCCATGCTGCTGCGCCAGCTTTACGGTCAGACGACCGAGGCGCTGGAAGGCGGGCTGGAAAGCTTCAACCGCGAAAAGCAGGTCGGCGAAAGCCGCGCTGCCCTGATGGCCCGCTTAAGCGACTGGACCCCGGCCCAGATCACCCGCGAAAGCAACCGGCATTACGACCCCTATTGGCAGGGCCTGACCACTGACACGCTGGAGGTTTTCGCCCGCCAGCTTCTCGACCTCAAGAACGACGAAATCCGCATCGACCTGCGCCCGGAACCGGAACGCGATGCGACCCGCGCCTGTTTCGCACTGGTCGATCACCCCGGCATCTTTTCGCGGCTGGCCGGGGCCCTGGCGCTGGTCGGCGCCAATGTCGTCGATGCGCGGACCTATACCTCGAAGGACGGCTATGCGACCGCGGTCTTCTGGATCCAAGATTCCGAGGGCCACCCTTACGAGATCACCCGCCTGCCCCGCCTGCGCGGCATGATCGACAAGACCCTGAAGGGCGAGGTGCGGCCGCGCACGGCGCTGGCTGATCGCGACAAGATGAAGAAGCGTGAACGCCAGTTCCGCTTCCCAACCCATGTGACTTTCGACAATGAAGGGTCGGAGATCTACACGATCATCGAGGTCGACACCCGGGACCGCCCCGGCCTGCTTTACGATCTGGCCCGGACGCTCGCGGCCAACAACATCTACATCGCCTCGGCGGTCATTGCGACCTATGGGGCGCAGGTCGTCGATGTCTTTTACGTCAAGGACATGTTCGGCCTGAAGCTTTACGCCAAGCAACGCCAGGAGGGTCTGGACAAGCGGCTGCGGCAGGCCATCGCCGAGGGCGCCGAACGGGCACAGGGGTAGCGCCGGGCTGCACCCGGACAGAACCATAACGGCCCGCAGAGGCCAAACGCAAAGATCAGGCCCAGGCAAGGACGTCATGAAACCGCAATCGCTTGTCCGAAACATCCTCACCGTCGGAGGATGGACGCTCCTTTCACGTGGCACCGGCTTTGCCCGCGATGTACTGATGGCGGCCTATCTGGGCACCGGTCCGGTGGCCGAGGCCTTCCTCGTCGCCTTCTCACTGCCCAACATGTTCCGCCGCTTCTTTGCCGAGGGCGCCTTCAACATGGCCTTCGTGCCGATGTTCGCCAAGAAGCTGGAGGGGGGCGAGGATGCCACCGGCTTTGCCCGCGACGCGTGGAACGGCATGGTGGCGATCCTGTTGCTGGTCACGCTGATCGGCACTTTGGCCATGCCCTGGATGGTCTGGGCCATGGCCTCGGGCTTTGTCGGCGAACGCTTTGATCTGGCGGTGGAATTTGGCCGGATCTCGTTCAGCTATATCCTCTTCATCTCGCTGGTGGCTTTGCTGTCGGGGATCCTGACCACGCATGGCCATTTCTCCGAAGCGTCCTTCGTGCCGATCCTGATGAACCTGGTCTTCATCGCCGCGATGTTCCTCGCGCGGTGGGCGGGTTGGGACATGGGAAAGACCCTGTCCTGGACGGTACCGGTGACGGGGGTGGCGCAGCTGGCCTTCACCTGGTTCTCGGCGCATCAGATCGGCTACAGTTTCACACTCGGTCTGCCGCGCTGGACACCGGACCTGCGCCGGCTGGCCCTGATCGCGGGGCCGGCGGTGCTGTCGGGCGGCGTGGTGCAGATCAACATGCTGGTGGGCCGTCAGGTCGCCTCCTATACCGAGGGCGCCGTGGCCTGGCTGACCTATGCCGACCGGCTGTACCAGTTGCCGTTGGGCGTGGTGGGCATCGCCATCGGCACCGTGCTTTTGCCCGACCTGTCGCGCCGCCTGCGCGCGCGGGATGACGAGGGCGGGCGGGCCTCGCTCAACCGCGGGGCGGAGTTTGCCCTGGCCCTGACCCTGCCCGCCGCCGTGGCGCTGGTCGTCATCGCCGTGCCGCTGTGCGCGGTCCTTTATGAACGCGGCGCCTTCTCGGCGCAGGATACGCAAGCGACGGCGCTGGTTCTGGCGATTTATGGTGCGGGCCTGCCGGCCTTCGTGCTGCACAAGATCCTGCAGCCGCTGTTTTACGCCCGCGAGGACACCCGCAGCCCCTTTGTCTATGCCATCGCCTCGATGATCACCAATGCCGTGATGGCGATTGGCCTGATGCCCTGGCTTGGCTTTTCCGCCGCCGCCTGGGCCACCACGCTGTCGGGCTGGGTCATGGTCTGGCAGCTTTGGCGCGGGTCGCGCAAGATGGGGGAGGTCGCGCATTTCGACGCCCGCTTCCGCCAGCGCCTGCCACGGATCGTGGCGGCCTCGGCCTTCATGGGGCTGGTTCTGTGGGGGGCGGCGCAGGTGATGGACCCCTGGCTGCACCTGCACCTCTGGCGCTATCTGGCACTTCTGGCGCTGTGCGCGGTGGGGATCGTGGCCTATTTCGGCAGCGGCACGCTGATCGGCGCCTTCCGCCTGTCGGATTTCACCGCCCTGCGCCGCAGCCGCAAGGCGGTGTAAGCCTCAGCGCGCCCGGACCCGCAGCAGAAGCTTGCTCCACCCGCCGGGGCTGACCGCGAAGGACAGGGCAAAGCCGGTGGCAAAGGCAGCCAGCTCAGCAATCCAGTTCCAGCCGAGGCCCGAGGTCACCCCGGCAGAGACCAGCGCCACCACGCCGAACAGGATCCGCACCCCCAGAAGAAAGCCGATCAGCCGGAAGGCACTGATCCGCGACGTACCCAGAAGCGGCGCCTGCAGCCATTTGATATAGGTGAAGGCCCCGATCAGGCCATAGACCGGCGGATAGCCTCCGATCAGCCCGGCCTGGGTGTAGGGAATGGCGGTATAGGCCAGCGCCGCCGCCAGTGAAGCGCCAAAGAACACCACCAGCACCGCCCACCAGCGGAAGGTCTCGCCCACGAACTTGCCAAGCGCGAGCAAGAGGACGACGACGAACATCGCCTGGGTCACATCGTCGTGGACGAAGGGATAGGTGAAGGGCCGGTAGAGACCGTCCAGCGGGTATTGCTGCAGGGTGATCATCTGGCGCAGGTAGCCGGGCGAAAAGCCGAACTGTTCAATCGCCTGCGACCGCCAGCCGATGGCGGCCGGGCCGCCGACGATGCCCGCAGTACCGGCATTGACCACCAGCTCCATCGCGATCATCGGCAGGGCCAGCACCCAGACGATGGCGGGCAAAGGGTTCAGGGGCGCTTCGTTCAGATCGCTCATCTGCTTCTCTCCGGGGCTTTCATTGACGCCCATAGCGCGCAGGGATAAGGCGAAGCGTCGCATTTATCCAGATGGAGTTCCCGATGTCCGAGCCGGTCCAAACGCCTCAGACCACGCCTGCCGCCTTTCCGACCCGGATTTTCTCGGGCATCCAGCCCTCGGGCGGGCTGACGCTGGGCAATTACCTTGGCGCGCTGAAACGCTTTGTGGAAAAGCAGGACGAGGGGATCGAGACGGTCTATTGCCTCGTCGACATGCATGCGATCACCGTCTGGCAAGACCCTGTCCGCCTGCGCCACCAGACACGCGAGGCGGCGGCGGGCTTCATCGCGGCGGGCATCGACCCGTCCCGCTCGATCCTGTTCAACCAGAGCCAGGTCAGCGCCCATGCCGAACTGGGCTGGATCTTCAACTGCATCGCGCGGATGGGCTGGATGAGCCGGATGACCCAGTTCAAGGACAAGGCGGGCAAGAATTCCGAGAATGTCTCGCTTGGCCTTTTCGCCTATCCCTCGCTGATGGCCGCCGACATTCTGGCTTACAAGGCGACCCATGTCCCGGTGGGCGAGGATCAGAAGCAGCATCTGGAACTCTGCCGCGACATCGCGATCAAGTTCAACAACGACTATGGCGTGAACTTCTTCCCCGTCGTCGAGCCGGTGATCGAAGGCGCTGCGACCCGCGTCATGTCGCTGCGCGATGGTACGGCGAAAATGTCGAAATCCGACCCCTCCGACCAGAGCCGGATCAACCTGACCGATACCGCCGACACGATCGCCAAGAAGATCCGCAAGGCCAAGACCGACATGGACCCCCTGCCCGACCATCTCGACGGGCTGAAGGACCGGCCCGAGGCGAAGAACCTGGTCAACATCTATGCGGCCCTGTCCGGCCATACCCCGGCGCAGGTGATCCACGATTTTGCCGGCGCCCAGTTTGGCACCTTCAAACCGGCGCTGGCCGATCTGGCGGTGGCCAAGCTGGAGCCGATCACCACCGAGATGAACCGCCTGATGCAAGACCCGGCCGAGATCGACCGCATCTTGGGCGAAGGCGCCGTCCGTGCCGATGCCATCGCCCGCCCGATTCTGGAGCAGGTCTATGACATCGTGGGCATGATCCGCTCGCGTCCCAGATGATCCAGTGGACTGCCCGATGGCTGTTGCGCGCCTTCACGTTGCTGACAGTCGTCGGGCTTGTCTGGACGTTGCACAATATTTGGGTTGATCCCTCTTGGCAGCCGGTGATCGCAGCTACGGCGTCCGAGATTCGCGCGCGGGTCGAAACGGATCTGACCGCTGCCGCCACGTCCCAGACCGTTGCGACACGCATTTCAACGCGGCTGGAGCAGACACCCCGGGACTGGTTCATTCTAGATTCACTCCACGACCTTGCCTTGCGCCGGAACATCGCGCTGGCGCCGGATCTGGAAGCCCGCTTCGCCACACTTCGCGACTCCGACAATGGCTGGTACGCCCAAACGATATCTTGCGCCGCATGCGCCTTAGACACCTCAACTTGCAGCCTGAAACAGGCGATGGTCTGCGCCGCCCCGGTTCAGTTGTCGCCAGTCGGTGATGTCATGGGCATTGGGGCCGAGGCCAAGCACTACGTCATGGGCGACGATGTGGACCTGGTCAGCCTGTCGCTTTCGGTGGTTGGTCTGGGGGCTACGGCTGCGGTTGTGGCCACGGGAGGGGCATCCGAGACTTTGCAAATAGGCGCTGGGATTCTCAAGATCGCCAAAGGCATGGGACGCCTTCCGAAGTGGCTGATCGTGGCAGCCGAGGACGCCGCGAAAACCGGCGTTGATTGGGAACGCCTTGTGCATGTTCGTTGGCCAAGCGATCTGGGAGGCGTGATCCGTGTCGAACGCTTCGTCAAAGTGACCGACACCGCTATGGATCTGAATCGTATTCGCAAGGCCACCGACACCACCACTGCACTCCATTTTCTCAAGCAAATCGATAACCCAATAGAGGCACGCAAGTTCGCAAATGCCTCAGAAGCACTTGGCAAGGAGGTGGTCGCCGATGGCGAGATACTTGGCAAGTCACGCCTCCTGAGGGCGACTTTGCGCTGGTCGCACCGGATTCTGACATTCTTCGCGACGCTGTTCAGTGCGCTTGCATCCGTTGCCGTTGCGATAGGCCATGCAATATCCAAAGTGTTGACCCGCGGGCTTAAACGACGCTTGCGAAACGTAATACGGCGACCCTGACGAACCAAACTCCAATCCGTTTCAATGCCGCGCGAAGTTATCCACAGCCTTTCGGACACGCGTCACGGAATCGATTCAAATCCCCGCCATGGTCGGGGGCAGAAGGCAATCGCCTCTCTCCCGGGTGCCCGCGACTGTCCCCGCAGCTGGGCGCCATTTTCCCCGGGTTGCGCCCCTGGACCTTCCCCGGCCAGGGGCGCGCTTTTTTCCTCGCCGCCGCCAAACCGGCGAGGTTCCGCTTTCTTGCGACGGTCAGTGCTTCCCTTGCGGTGATATGCCTGCTTAATCTGCGCCAAACCTCGGGGAGGATGAGATGACCATCACCACACACAAGGGCGCCACCCGAACCTTCTTCGAGGGGCGCTGGCATGAGGGCGATCTGGCCGTGATGAGGGCCTCGGACCACGGGATCTGGCAGGGCTCTTCGGTGTTTGACGGGGCGCGGCGGTTTGACGGGCTGGTGCCGGACCTCGACAAGCATTGCGCGAGGGTCAACCGCTCGGCCGAGGCGCTGATGATCACGCCGACCTGCACGGCCGAGGACATGATCGCCATCATCCGCGAAGGCCTGTCCGATTTCGCACCGGGCCGCGGGGTCTATATCCGCCCGATGTACTGGGCGCTGCACGGCTCGGATCTGGGCGTGTCGCCGGAACCGGGGGCCACCGGCTTTGCCATCGCGCTGGAAGAAATCGCGATGCCGCCGGCGAGCTTTGCCACCACCCTGACTCGCACCCGCTTTCGCCGCCCGGTGCTGGAGGACAATGTCTGCAACGCCAAGGCGGGCTGCCTGTACCCCAACAACGCCCGCATGCTGGCCGAGGCCAAGGCCAAGGGCTTCGGCAATGCGCTGGTGGCCGATGCGCTTGGCAACCTCGCCGAAAGTGCGACGGCGAACATCTTCCTCGTCCGTGACGGCGTGGTCTTCACCCCCATCGCCAATGGCACCTTCCTGTCAGGCATCACCCGCGCCCGCCACATCACAAACCTGCGCGCCGATGGGGTCGAGGTGGTCGAAACCGTGCTGACCTTTGAAGACGCCCACCGCGCCGACGAGATCTTCCTGTCGGGCAATTTCGCCAAGGTGACCGCGGTGGCCGAGTTTGACGGCACTTTGTACCCTCACCGCCCGATGACCGAACGGGCGAGGGCGCTGTACATGGACTGGGCCGCCGGCACCCGGCTGTAACGGCGCGGGCCTGCCGCCGGCGGGAAGCGGGGGCCAGCCCCCGCACCCCCGGGATATTTATGGACCAATGAACGGGGGGTGCGGGGGGCCGCGCTGTGGGGAGGCTTGTCATGCTGGCCCGCCTTGGGTGATAAGGGCGGCGAAGGAGTGCTGCCATGCGCAAGTTTCTGGTCGTGCTGGATGATACGCGGGAATGCCTGAACGCGATGCGCTTTGCCGCGATGCGGGCCTCGCACACCGGCGGGGGGGTGCAGATCCTGTCGATCATCCCGCCGGAAGAGTTTCAGCACTGGATGGGGGTGGCCGATCTGATGCGCGCCGAAGCGCGCGAGCGGATCGAGGCGCATTTCGAGGTCTTCGCCAAATGGATGCGCGACCGCCAGGGGGTCAACCCGGAACTGGTGATCCGCGAGGGCGACCCGGTGGCCGAGATCCTGGCGCAGGTGCGCGAGGATGGCGAGATCGGCGTTCTGGTGCTGGGCGCGAGTTCTGAGAAGTCCGGGCCGGGCCCGCTGGTCACCCATATGACCCGCAGTTCGGGCACCCTGCCGGTGCCGATGACCATCGTGCCCGGCGACATGAGCAAGGAACGGCTGGAAGCCATCACATGATCTTGCCGCCCGAAGCACGCCTGATCGGGCCGCGGGACACGCTGGGCTTTCTGCACAGCCGGAGCGTGGAGCTGCCCGGGCCGATCACTGCGCTGGAGGCCTGGCGCCGCGTGATGGCGCGGCCCTTCCCCGGCATCGGTCTGGCCTTTTGGCTGCGCGATGCCATCTCGGCTCGCTTCGGCGTGGCGCGGATCGGAGGATTCAGCGGGACATGGGTCGGGCAGGTCCGTCCTGGCGACCATCTCGATTTCTTTCTGGTCGAAGCGGCCTCCGACCGGCTGCTGGCGCTGACGGCGCGCGACATTCATCTGGATGTGATGATCGCCATCACCGCCGAAGACCGCCGCGTCGGCATCACCGCTTCGGTGCGCCCCCACAACGCCTTTGGCCGCGCCTACATGATCCCCGTCGCTCCGGCGCATCGGCTGATCGTCTGGTGGGCGCTGCGTCAGATCCGGGGCCAGCACCCGGCGTAAGGGGCGAAGCCATGCAATCTCGGCATGTCGCACTTGCGGCATACGGCCTTTCTGCGGCGCGGCATAAGGCGCATATGGGCAGCAGGGAGGTTAGCTGCAAAGGAAATATCATGTCTGACCAAAAGCAACGCAAGTCGCCCGTCGCCGATGTCCCCGGCCTGGCCTATTTCACCGCCGAAGCCGAAAAGCCCAGCAAAGCCCCTGTGACCCAGCCGCGCCCGGCTCTTGCCGCACTGGACCAGATGTACGGCTATTTCGCCGCCTGACCGCAGTTTGGAATCGTTCCAACCTTGACTTGGCGGCCCGCGAGGCGCATATCCGACAGGAATACTCGGGAGTTCTGCCATGTTCATCCAGACCGAATCCACGCCGAACCCGGCGACGCTGAAATTCCTGCCCGGCCTTGCCGTGCTGGAGATGGGCAGCGCTGACTTCCCTTCGGAAGACAGCGCCGGCAAATCGCCGCTGGCCCGGCGGATCTTTGCGGTCAAAGGCGTCACCGGCGTCTTTTTCGGCACCGATTTCGTGACAGTCACCAAGGCGGATGGCGTCGATTGGCAGCATGTCAAGCCGGCGATCCTGGGCGCGATCATGGAGCACTACCAGTCCGGCGCGCCGGTGATCGAGGGCGAGCAGGCCGCGGCCCATGTCGCCCATGACGGCCCGGATGGCGATATCGTGAGCCAGATCAAGGAATTGCTGGACACCCGCGTACGGCCCGCCGTGGCGCAGGATGGTGGCGACATCACCTTCCACGGCTTTGACCGCGGCGTCGTCTATCTGCACATGAAGGGCGCCTGCGCCGGGTGCCCGTCTTCGACCCTGACGCTGAAGATGGGGATCGAGAACCTGCTGCGCCACTATATCCCCGAAGTGACCGAGGTGCGCCCGGTTGCCGCCTGAACCTCTCGTTCTGGCCTTTGACACATCGGCGGCGCATTGCGCCGCCGCTTTGGTATTCGGGGCCGAGGCAAGGATCGTCCAGCGGGTCGAAGCGATGGAAAAGGGTCAGGCTGAACGTCTGCTGCCCTTGGCCGAAGAGCTTCTGGCCGCTGAGGGGAAAAGCCTGGCCGATGTCACCCGGCTTGCCGTGGGTCTGGGGCCCGGCAATTTCACCGGCATCCGGATCGCGGTGTCCCTGGTGCGGGGTCTGGCGCTTGGCCTGCGGGTGCCGGCGATTGGGGTCACCGGATTTGAGGCTCTGGCCTTTGCCGGGGGCCCGGATTTCACCGGCTGGGCGCTGATCGGGGCGCCGCGCGGCCAGTTTTACGCGCAATTCTTTCCCGCCGGCGCGCCGCAGATGATTGACGCCGCCGCCGCCGACAACCTGGAAGGCGCGGTCCTGCGCCTCGGCAATCTCGACACCGCAGCCTTTGTCGCGGCGATCGCCGCCTGTGCCGCGGCCAAACCGGCGGAAGGCGCGCCGCGCCCGGCCCCCTTCTACCTGCGCGGGGCCGATGCCGCCCCGCCTTCGGACCCGCCACCGGTGATCCTGCCGTGACCCCGGCTGAGATGGCGCGGCTCCACGCCGAAAGCTTCACCCTGCCCGCCCCCTGGTCCGAGGCAGAGATCACAGCGACCCTCGCCAGCCCCTATTGCTTTGTCCTGACCCAGCCCGATGGCTTCCTTTTGGGCCAGGTCGTGGCGGGCGAGGCCGAGTTGATGACCGTGGCTGTCGCGCCGAAGGCGCAGGGTCGGGGCCAGGGCCGTGCGCTGGTCGCAGCTTTTCTGGACGAGGCGCGCCGTCGTGGCGCCGAAAGCGCCTTTCTGGAAGTGGCCGAGACCAACGCCCCCGCCCGCAAGGTCTATGCCGCGGCGGGATTTGAAGCGACCGGCCGCCGGAAGGGCTATTACCGGGGCGCGGGTCAGGTGATCGACGCGATTTTGATGGTCCGCCGGCTTTGAACCTGCCTCTGGGGCTGCACGCTTCTTGATCGTATGATCAAAAATCAATCCGGGCGCAGAGAGATTCCTGTTGACCGCCCGCGCGCGCTCCGCCCTAAATCACCCACGAATGCCCGCGACTGGCCCCTGAGTCTGACTTCGACTTGGACAGGCCACGGACAGGGCTGCACAATTTTGACAACCGGGAGATTGACATGACCCTGATGAAACGCCTGGCCGGGGCCACGGCCCTTGTGGCGCTGAGCACCGTGGCCGCGTTGGCCGAGCCTGCCATCATCTATGACGTGGGCGGCAAGAACGACAAAAGCTTCAACGAAGCGGCCTTCAACGGGGCGGAGCGTTGGGCCAAGGAATCCGGTGGCACCTACAAAGAGCTGGAAATGCAGAACGAGGCGCAGCGCGAACAAGCGCTCCGTCAGCTGGCCGAAGCCGGCGCCAACCCGATCGTGATGACCGGTTTCGCCTTTGGCGACGTGCTGAACACGGTTGCCCCCGACTATCCCAACACCAAGTTCGTCATCATCGACATGGTGGTCGAACAGCCCAACGTCGAATCGGTGGTCTTCACCGAAGAGCAAGGCTCCTACCTGGCCGGCGTCATGGCCGGCATGGCTTCGAAAACCGGGGTCGTGGGCTTCATCGGCGGCATGGACATCCCGCTGATCCGCCGCTTTGGCTGCGGCTATGCGCAGGGTGTGAAGTCGGTCAATGCCAATGACACCGTGATCCTGAACATGACCGGCACCGATGGTTCGGCCTGGAACAACCCGGTCAAGGGCGCCGAGATTGCCAAGTCGCAGCAAAGCCAGAAGGCCGACGTGATCTATGCCGCTGCGGGCGGCACGGGCGTGGGCGTGTTGCAGGCCGCCGCAGACATGGGCATCCTGTCGATCGGCGTCGACAGCAACCAGAACTACATGCACCCCGGCCAGGTCCTGACCTCGATGGTCAAGCGGGTCGACAATGCCGTGCATGACGCCTTCAAGGAAGGCGTCGACATCAAGCCGGGCCTGAAGACCATGGACCTCGCCGCCGGTGGCGTCGATGTCGCGATGGACGACAACAACGCCAAGCTGGTGACGCCGGAAATGAAGGCCGCTGTTGAAGCCGCCGCCGCCAAGATCAAATCGGGCGAGTTGAAGGTGCATGACTACATGTCGGACAATTCCTGCCCGGCTGGTCAGTTCTGATGACGGAGACGGCTCAAATCCACGGCGGTTTGGGCGGGGGGCGGCAGGCAACTGCCGCCCCTTCTTCGCCCTATGCGATTGAACTCAAGGGCATATCCAAGGCCTTTGGCCCGGTGCAGGCCAACCGCGACATCAACATTGCCGTCCCGCGCGGCACGATCCACGGCATCATCGGCGAAAACGGCGCCGGGAAATCGACGCTGATGTCGATCCTCTACGGCTTTTACAAAGCCGATGCCGGTGAGATCTTCATCAACGGCAGCCTCACCCCCATCCCCGACAGCCAGAGCGCCATCCGCGCCGGCATCGGCATGGTGTTTCAACATTTCAAGCTGGTGCAGAATTTCACCGTGCTGGAAAACGTCATTCTGGGGGCCGAGGATGGCGCCCTGCTCAAATCCTCGCTGACGCGCGCCCGCGCCGAGCTGGAGGCCTTGAGCCGCGAATATGACCTGGACGTGCATCCCGATGCTTTGATCGAAGACCTCAGCGTCGGGCATCAGCAGCGGGTGGAAATCCTGAAGGCCCTCTACCGCCAGGCCGATATCCTGATCCTCGACGAGCCGACCGGGGTTCTGACGCCCGAAGAGGCCGACCACCTGTTCCGCATCCTGCGCGGGTTGCGCGATCAGGGCAAGACGGTGATCCTGATCACCCACAAGCTGCGCGAGATCATGGAGACGACGGACAACGTTTCCGTCATGCGGCGCGGCACCATGGTGGCCACCGTCAAGACCGCCGAAACCCGGCCCGAGGCGCTGGCCGAACTGATGGTGGGCCGCAAGGTCTTGCTGGAGGTCGAGAAAAAGCCCAGCACCCCGGGCCGCGTCGTGCTGGAGGTTGAAAACCTCGTGGTGCGCACGGATGGGGTGGAGCGGCTGAAAGGCGTCAGCCTGACGATCCGCGCCGGCGAGATCCTCGGCATCGCCGGGGTTGCCGGCAACGGCCAGTCCGAACTGCTTGAAGCCCTGGGCGGGGTGGCCCCGGCCACCGGGCGCATCTCGATGAACGGCGCGGACCTGCCCTTGAAGGGCCACAAGGCCAATGGCCAGACCCGCCGCGCCGCCGGCATCGCCCATGTCCCCGAGGACCGTCAGGCGCTTGGCCTGATCATGGATTTCGCCGCCTGGGAAAATGTGGCCTTCGGCTATCACAACGCGCCGGAATACCAGAAGAACGCGCTATTCATGGATAACGCCGCGTTGAAGGCCGATACCGAGAAGAAGATGGCGACCTTCGACGTGCGCCCGCCGATCCCGACGCTTGCGGCCAAAAGCTTCTCGGGTGGCAACCAGCAAAAGATCGTCGTGGCCCGCGAGATCGAGCGCAACCCCGACCTGCTGCTGATCGGTCAACCGACCCGCGGCGTCGATATCGGCGCCATCGAGTTCATCCACAAGCAGATCGTCGGCCTGCGCGATGCCGGCAAGGCGGTGCTTCTGGTCTCGGTCGAGCTGGACGAGATCATGAGCCTGTCCGACCGCATCCTCGTGATGTTCGACGGCAAGATCATGGGCGAGCGCGATCCCGAAGCGACCGATGAGCGCGAGCTGGGCATGATGATGGCCGGGATGACCGGAAAGGACGCCTGACATGGAGAAGTTGCCGCGTTGGGCGGATGTGGTTCTGGTGCCGCTGATCTGTCTGGTCATCGCCTTCATCATGTGTGGCCTCTTGATCTGGGGCATCGGGCAGGACCCGGCTGCCGCCCTGACCATCATGGTGCAGGGCTCGCTCGGGTCGACCTATGGCTGGGGCTATACGCTGTATTACGCCACCAACTTCATCTTCACCGGTCTTGCGGTGTCGATCGCCTTTCAGGCCAGCCTGTTCAACATCGGCGGCGAAGGGCAGGCGAAGCTGGGGGCGCTCGGGGTGGCGCTGAGCCTCCTCTACATTCCCTGGCCGCATTGGTCGCTGGCCGTGCTGGGCTCGATGGTGGCGGCGATGCTGTTCGGCAGCGCCTGGGCGCTGGTGCCGGCCTGGCTGCAGGCCAAGCGCGGCAGCCATATCGTGATCACGACGATGATGTTCAACTTCGTGGCCAGCGCCTTGATGAACTACCTTCTGGTCAATGTGCTGCGCCCGGTGGGCAAGATGGACCCGGCCTCGGCCCGCTTCGACCCGGTGACCAACCTGCCGAAGCTGGGCGATATGCTCAGCGCCGTGGGGATCCCCTTTTCCAACAAGAACCCCGCCAATATCAGCCTCTTGATCGCGCTGGCCTGCGCGGTGGGGGTCTGGGCTTTGCTGTGGCACACGCGGCTTGGCTATGCGATGCGGGCATTTGGCAAATCGGAAAAGGCGGCGGTCTATGCCGGGATCAGCCCAGTGCGGATCACGCTTTACGCGCTGGCGCTGTCAGGCGGCCTGTCGGGGATGCTGGCGATCAACGCTGTTCAGGGCGAGGCTCACCGCCTGTTGCAGGACCCGGTCGAGGGCGCGGGCTTCATCGGCATCGCCGTGGCCCTGATGGGACGCAACCACCCCTTCGGCATCGTCTTGGCCTCGCTTTTGTTCGGGTTTCTGTATGAGGGCGGCTCGCAGCTGGCGCTTGGCACCTCGATCCCGCGCGATGTGATCACGGTTCTGCAGGCGCTGGTCATCCTGTTTACCGGGGCCCTGCCCTATATGGTGCAGAAACCGCTGGAGAAATTGTTCGCGAAGCGGGGGACACGCTGATGGATCTGCACAGTTTTCTGCAAATTCTGGACTCGACGATCCGGCTGGCGACGCCCCTGCTGTTCGCCTGTCTGGCGGGCCTTTATTCCGAACGCGCCGGGATTTTCGACATCGGGCTTGAGGGCAAGATGCTGGTGGCGGCCTTTGCCGCAGCCTCGGCGGCCTATGCCACGGGCAATGTCTGGGTGGGGGTCATCGCGGGCATCGCCGCCTCGCTGGTCTTTGCCGCGATCCACGGGCTGGCGAGCATCACTTTCCGCGGCAATCAGCTGATTTCCGGCGTAGCGATCAACTTCCTCGCCTCGGGGCTGACGGTGGTTCTGGGGGCGAGCTGGTTCAAACTGGGCGGCCAGACCCCGGCCCTGGCCGGCGGCGCGCGGTTCGAGGATATCGTCCTGCCCTTCGCCACGCCGATCACCACCGCGACCGGGGATTTGGGCTTTCTGAACGAGGTTTATTCGCGGGTCATCTCGGGACATTCGATCCTGGTCTATGTCTCGTTGGCACTGGTGCCCCTGACCTGGTGGGTGCTTTACCGCACCCGCTTTGGCCTGCGGCTGCGCGCGGTGGGGGAAAACCCTGCGGCGGTGGATACGGCGGGGGTTTCGGTCACCGGCCTGCGCTATGCGGCGGTGGCGATCACCGGGGTTTTGTGCGGGCTGGCCGGGGCCTATATGGCGACCGGGCTTTCTGCAGGGTTTTTGAAAGAAATGACCGCCGGGCGCGGCTATATCGCGCTCGCCGCGTTGATTTTTGCCAAGTGGCGGCCCTGGTACGCGCTTTATGCCTGCATGCTGTTCGGCCTTCTGGACGCCATTGCGATCCGCTTTCCGAACATCGACCTGGGCGTCGTGGTGATCCCGGTCCAGTTCACCCAGGCCCTGCCCTATATCCTGACTGTCATCATCCTGGCGGGCTTCATCGGCAAAGCCATCCCGCCGCGCGCCGGAGGCGAACCCTATGTCAAAGAACGCTGAGGCCGAGAGCCTTGCCCTGATCCGCGCCCGCGCGGGTGAGGCGCCGGTGGAACTGGCGCTGATCCTCGGCTCCGGCCTCGGCCATCTGGCCCATGCGGTGGAGGGGGTGGCGATCCCCTATGCCGACCTGCCGGGCTTCCCGCATGTCTCGGTTTCCGGCCATAACCCCAGCCTTCATGTGGGGATGCTGGAGGGGGTGCGGGTCGCCGTGCTTGGGGCGCGCGAGCATTATTATGAAAAGGGCAATCCCGCCGCGATGCGGGGCGCCTTGACGGTGATGAAGGCGCTTGGCGCCAAGGCGCTGATCGCCACCAATGCGGCGGGCTCGCTGCGTGCCGATATCAAGCCCGGCGATCTGATGCTCTTGTCGGACCATATCAACTTCTCCGGCCTGAACCCGCTGATCGGCGAGCCGACAGATGCCCGCTTCGTGCCGATGACCGAGGCGCATGATCCTGCCCTGCGCGCCGCACTCCGCGCCTCGGCCGAGGCGGAGGGCGTCGCCCTGCCGGAAGGCGTTTATGCCTGGTACTCTGGCCCCTCGTTCGAGACCCCGGCGGAGATAAGGGCCATCAAGATCCTTGGCGGAGATGCGGTGGGCATGTCCACCGTGCCCGAAGCGATCCTTGCTCGGTTCCTCGGGCTGCGGGTGGCGGCGATTTCGACAGTGACCAACATGGCGGCGGGTCTGTCGGACGAGAAGATCAGCCATGAACACACCAAGGCCATGGCCCCCCTCGGTGCGGCCAAGCTGGAAAAGGTGCTGCGCCACTTCCTACGGAATATGCAAGCCGCCTGAGGGCTTGGGGCGCATTTGCCTTGTCTTCGAACACGTGAGGACGTCCCGCCTCTTTGACAGAGGATAGAAGTTGACTCTTTTACTTTGCAGGCATATGCCCAAGTAAATTGATCAACAATGCAGCCGATCCTGACCGGTTGCGCAAGTCGGGACATCTGCCATGCTGCTGACCTTCCTCATCATGCTGCGCGAGGGGCTTGAGGCCGCGCTGATCATCGGGATCATGGCGAGCTATGTGGTGCAGCGTGGAAGGGCCGGGGCTTTGCCTTCGATCTGGGCCGGGGCGGCGGCGGCGGTCGGCGTGTCGATAGCCCTTGGCGCGGCGCTGACCCTTTCGGGCCTGCAGTTCCCGCAGCGCGAACAAGAGATGTTCGAGGCGGCGGTCGGTGTCGTGGCGCTGGTCCTTTTGATGTCGATGCTGTTCTGGATGCGCCAGACCGGCCGCAAACTGCGCGGCGAGATCGAGGGGCAAGTCAGCCGCACCATGGGCACGGCGGGCTTCTCGCTGGCGCTGGCCGGCACCGCTTTCCTGATCGTCGGGCGCGAGGGGCTGGAGAGTGTCATGTTCGTCGTGGCGATCATCCAGCAAGCGCCGGGCCTGTCGATGCTGTCGGGCGCGCTTCTGGGTCTGGCTGCGGCGTTTATGCTCGCCGTGCTGATCTTCCGCTTCGGCGTCCGCATCGACCTTGCCCGCTTCTTCCGCATCACCGGGGTCTTCGTGCTGCTGGTCGCCGCTGGCCTTGCCGCAGGCGTACTGCGCAGCCTGCACGAGGCCGGCATCTGGAACCTGCTGCAGGACCGCGCCTATGACCTGAGCCATGTCCTGCCCACCGATGGCCCCCTGGGCGTGCTCTTGTCGGGCGTCTTCGGCTATTCCGACGCGCCGACCTGGGGCGAGGTTCTGGCCTATTTGATCGTCCTTCTGCCCGCGCTTTACCTCTTCCTGCGGCCCCTGCCCCAGCGCAAGGCCGCCCTTCCCACCGGGGCTGCCGCCAAAACCCCGATCTGACCCTTTCCTGACTGGAGACTGCCATGAAAACCCGCTTCTGGTCGCCCTTGGGCGCGGCCCTGACCCCGCTTACCCTGCTGACGCTCGGTCTTGGCGCCGCCCATGCCGACACCAACCTTGCCCTGACCATCACCGACAAGGGCTGCGAGCCGAACCAGATCGCCGCCAGCGCCGGTCAGGTCACAGTGGAGGTGACCAACGCCAGCACCCGCGTCGTGGAATGGGAGATCCTGTCCGGCGTCATGGTGGTGGCCGAGCGCGAGAATATCCTGCCGGGCTTCAAGCAAAGCATCTCGGCCAAGCTGGCGGCGGGCGATTACGGCCTGACCTGCGGGCTTCTGTCCAACCCGCGTGGCGTGCTGACCGTGGGCGCCGATGGCTCGGCCAAGGTCGGTCCGGTCGACCCGATGCAACTGGTCGGCCCCCTGTCGGAATACAAGATCTATGTCCAGACCGAGGCGGATGCTTTGGTCAAGGCGACCGAGGCCTTTGTGGCGGCCATCAAAGCCGGCGATGTCGAAAAGGCCCGCGGGCTGTTTGCCGCGACCCGCATGCCTTACGAGCGGATCGAGCCGATTGCCGAACTCTTCAGCGATCTGGATTCCTCGATCGACGCCCGCGCCGATGATTGGGAGAAACGCGAGGCGGATCCGGGCTTTACCGGCTTCCACCGTCTGGAATACGCGCTGTTCAGCGAGAACAGCACCGCAGGCATGGAGGCCGTGGCCGACCGCCTGCTCGCCGACGTGACCACCCTGCAAGGCCGGATCAAGACCCTGACCGTGCCGCCCGCCACGATGATCGGCGGGGCTGCCGGGTTGATCGAGGAGGTCGCGGCCTCCAAGATCTCGGGCGAAGAGGATCGTTACAGCGGCACCGATCTCGCCGATTTCCAGGCCAATATGGAAGGCGCGCAGAAGATCCTGGAGCTGGTGACGCCCTTGGTGGCCGAACGCGACGCCGACCTGCTGGCGCGCACCAATGCGAACTTCAAGACTGTGGACGAGGTGCTGACCAAGTACCGCAAGGCCGACGGCAGCTTTGCCAATTACAAGGAACTGACCGACGCCGACCGCCGCGCGCTGCAGGGCCCGATCGCGGCGCTGGCCGAAGATCTGGCCCGGCTCTCCGGCATCCTTGGCATCCAGAACACCTGAGCGAGACCGGGCCATGCAAGCGACACGACGTTCTCTTTTGCTGGGCCTTGGCGCTCTTGCAGCGCCCGGCCTGATGCAGGTCAAGGCGGCGGCGGCTGATACCGCCCCCGCAGCGCCCGTAAGCGGCCCGCAGGTGGTGCCGTGGCAGGGCCAGCATCAGGCGGGCATCACGACGGTACGCCCGCCCCATGCGATCTTCATGGCATTTGACCTCTTGGTG
This sequence comes from Rhodobacter sp. P2_H5, assembly GCF_056403335.1. NCBI lineage: Bacteria > Pseudomonadati > Pseudomonadota > Alphaproteobacteria > Rhodobacterales > Rhodobacter > Rhodobacter sp. P2_H5. Next base: position 291,875 of record NZ_JBFUFS010000004.1, read on the forward strand.
CCCGACCGCCAGGGGCTTGCGGGTCTGCTGCAGCTTCTGACCCAAAGGGTCGCGGTCCTGACCGGCACCGGGCCGATCGACCAAAGCCCCGATCCCCTGCAACCGCCGCCCGAAAGCGGGTTGATGGGGGGCGAGCAAGTCGCGCAGTCGATGACGATCACGGTTTCGGTTGGTGCCTCGGTTTTCGCCGACCCGCGCTATGGGCTTGCGGCCCAGAGACCTGCCGAGCTGATCGTGATGGAACGCTTCCCCAATGACGCGATCCACCCCGACATGGCGCATGGCGATCTGATGGTGCAGATCTGCGCCGACAGCGCCGAAGCCACGCTTTACGCCCTCCGCGACATCGTGCGCCAGACCGGGCCGATGCTGGCGCCACGCTGGCAGATGACCGGCTTCCTTCCCCCCAAGGCCCTGACGCCAGAGGAGGCGACGGGGCGGAATGTCTTGGGTTTCAAGGATGGCACCGCCAATCCCTCTGCCGAGGACAAGGCCCTGATGGACAAGCTGGTCTGGGTCCAGCCCTCGGACAAGGAGCCGGGCTGGACGGTGGGCGGCAGCTATCAGGTGGTGCGCCTCGTACGCAACTTTGTTGAACGCTGGGACCGCACCCAACTGGCCGGTCAAGAGGCGATCATGGGGCGGCACCGGCTGTCCGGCGCGCCTTTGGGCATGGCGAACGAACATGACACGCCGGATTTCTCGCTGCCCGGCGTGCCTGAGAACTCCCATATCCGGCTGGCCAACCCCCGCACACCGGGGAGCGAGCGCAACCTGATCCTGCGGCGCGGTTACAATTACGCCTTGGGGCTGGATCGTTCGGGCCGGATGGACATGGGGCTGATCTTTGCCAGCTATCAGGCGAGCCTTGATGCCGGCTTTCGCGCCGTGCAGGCCCGCCTCGATGGCGAGCCTTTGGAGGAATACATCAAGCCCTTCGGCGGCGGCTATTTCTTCGCCCTGCCCGGGGTTGCGGACGCGGGCGGCTTTCTCGGCCAAGGGATGCTGACCTGAGGCATATATCGGCCAGAGGGGGCAAAAAGCCCCCTCTGGCATCTTCAGCCGTGAGTGCGCGGCAGGTCGAAGTACAGGGCCTCCCCCGGGGTAAGCCATGTCAGATCGGGCAGCGCCTCGCCCGAAGCTTGCAGGGCGTCGCCAGGGCGCAGACGTTCGCCGTCCACCTCGGCCAGACCTTCGATGATATGGACAAAGCCGTGCCGACCGGTCGCTTGCGCATCTTCCGCCTGCGGCAGGGAGGTCACTTCCCCCTCCGCCGGTGTCACGCGGTAGACCTGCGCACCTGACCGCAGGGCAAAAGCCCCGTCGGCGCCATCGCCGCCCGCGACATGGACCATGCCGGGGCCGGTGGGCAGCGGCCTTTGCTGATAGGTAGGCTGGCCGCCCTGTTCGTCCGGGATCAGCCAGATTTGCAGGAAATGCGCGGTTTCCTCATCCGAGGCATTCCATTCCGAATGGGTGATGCCCGAACCGGCCGACATCAGCTGCACCTCCCCCGCCGTGATGGTGGAGATATTGCCGATGCTGTCTTCGTGCCGCAAAGCGCCTTTCAGGACATAGGTCAGGATGTCCATGCTGGCATGTTCATGCGCCGAAAAGCCCGAGCCGGGGATCACCCGGTCGTCGTTGATCACGCGCAGCGGACCGACGCCCATCCGCATCGGGTCCTTGAACCCGCCGAACGAAAAGGTGTGGTGGCTGTCGAGCCAGCCCATCGTCGTGCGACCGCGCACCGTGTTTTCATGAATGAGAAGCATCTGTCGTCCCTTTCCTGCCGTGCCCCACCATGTCGCGGGGTTCTAAGCGTTTGACCGGCCCCCTGTTGCGGGGGCCGGCGGGTGTCCGGATCAATCCAGCTTGGGCAGGATCTCTTCGATCTGGCTGCGGAAGTTGGCGTATTGCGCCGGCAGTTTCAGCGCCTGGCCGAGGTGGGCGGTATCCTCGTCGCGGTCAAAGCCCGGTTCGTTGGTGGCAACCTCGAACAGCACGCCACCCGGGGTGCGGAAGTAGATCGCCCAGAAGTAATCGCGGTCGATCACCGGCGTTACGTCATAACCGGTGTCGATCAGGGCCTTGCGGACCTCCAGCTGGGCCGCGCGGTTCTCAACAGCAAAGGCGATGTGGTGGACCGAACCTGCGCCTTGCCGAGCGGCATTGGCGCCAGGCAGCACTTCCAGATCAATCACATCGGCCCCGTTGCCGCCGGCGATGGCATAGCGGGTGACGTCGCCCTGGGTGTCGACCTTCTGATAGCCCATGTACTGCAGAAGCTCGCCGGTCGCCCCGCCATCGCGCAGCGTCATCGTGGCGCTGTGAAAGCCATGGACGCCTTCATCGCCGGGCACCGGGCCGCCGAGATAGGCCTTGCGGGCATCGTCAGCCACCTCGCTCAAGGCAAAGCCGTCGCCATCCGGGCCGAGGAAGCGCAGGCGCTTCTCGCCAAAGGCTTCCGCCTCTTTCAGGCCGGCGACGCTGGCATTGGCCAGACGGTCCTTCCAGTACCCCAAGGAGCCTTTCGGCACCGAAAACACCGTCTCGGCCACTTCACCGGCACCCCGGCGGCCTTGCGGCATATGGCCGAAGGGGAAGTAGGTCATCACCGAACCGGGAGTGCCGACCTCGTCGCCATAGTAGAGGTGATAGACGTCGGGCTGGTCGAAGTTCACCGTCTTCTTCACCCGGCGCAGGCCGAGCGTGTCGGTGAAGAACGTGTTGTTCTTCCGGGCATCATCCGCCATCGAGGTGACGTGGTGAAGGCCTTTGATCTGGGTCAGCATGGCAGAGTTCCTTTCACGGGGTGCCGGGTCGATGCCGCGGCGTTGATCTGATGCAAGGAAGATGGGGCATTTGATTGACATTAAGAATGCGCATAATTTCGCATTTACTATTGCGGTATTGATAATAGTTGGTGACCCGCAGAGGATTGCCCGGCGCAAGGCCGCCGTGAGGCGCGCGGGTCAGCGTCACCATCGGGCCGCCAAGCGGAACAACCTTGCCGCTGCGGTGCAGAACCGTTTGACTTGACGGGCAAAGCCGCGCAACCCTGAAGGAAATCGGCCAAGCCCCAAAGGCCGACCTGAAGAAACGAAACCCGAACAGTCTCCGCAAGGCGCGATGCAGTTTTACCTCCCCATCGCCGAAGTCTCGGTGAACGTCTTTGTCCTTTTGGGGCTTGGCGGGGTCGTGGGCTTTTTGTCGGGCATGTTCGGGGTCGGTGGCGGCTTTCTGATCACCCCGCTTCTGATGCTGATCGGGATTCCGCCGGGCGTCGCGGTGGCGACCGGGGCCAATCAGGTGGTGGCCTCCTCCATCTCGGGCGTGCTGGCGCAGTTCAAGCGCCGGGCGGTCGACATGCGGATGGGCGGCGTGCTGACCGTGGGGGGCCTGATGGGCTCGACCTTCGGCGGCTATGTTTTCAACCTGATGAGCAAACTGGGCCAGATCGACCTGCTGGTGCAGCTGTCCTACGTCCTGTTTCTGGGGGTGATCGGCGCGATGATGCTGATTGAAAGCGTCAATGCGCTGCGCAAGTCCGACAAGGGGCAGATTCGGCGGTCCAACGTGCATTCCTGGGTCCACCGGATGCCGTTCAAGATCAAGTTCCGCGCCTCGGGCCTTTATATCTCGGTCCTGCCGCCTCTGATGGTGGGCGGCATGGTCGGTTTTCTGAGCGCGATCATGGGGGTCGGCGGCGGCTTTGTCATGGTGCCGGCGATGATCTACCTTCTGGGGATGCCGACGCGGGTGGTCGTGGGCACCTCGTTGTTCCAGATCACCTTTGTCACCGCCTATACGACGCTGGTCCATGCGGTCACCCACCACACGGTCGACATGATGCTGGCCCTGCTTCTGATCATCGGCGGGGTGATCGGGGCGCAGTTCGGCACGAGGGTCGGCGTGCGGCTGAAGGCCGAGCAGCTGCGCATCCTTCTGTCGCTTCTGGTGCTGCTGGTCGCGGTCAAGATCGCCTATGATCTGCTGGCCACCCCGTCCGAGCTGTTCTCCATCTCGCCGGTCGTGTCATGATCCGCCTGGTCCTTGCCCTTTTGCTGCTGGCCCTGCCCTTGCGCGCCGAGGAGATCGTCTCGGGCGTCAGCCAGTCGGGCGTGTCGATCACCACCAGTTTCGACGGGGCCGCGATCCTGATCTATGGCGCGGCGATCCGCGAGACGCCGCCGCCGGACTGGCCCCTGTTGCAGGTGATCATCACGGTCGAGGGGCCTGACCAGCCCCTGGTCATCCGCAAGAAGGAACATGTCGCGGGCATCTGGCTGAACCGGGGCGCGGTGCAGATCGCCTCTGCCCCGAGCTTTTACGCCGTCGCCACCACCGGCCCCCTGGACGAGATCCTGACGCCCGAGGACGATGCCAAATACAAGATCTCGATCCTGCAGACGATCGAGGCCAAGCGGGGAGAAATCTCGCCCGATCAGGCCGATTACATCGAGGCCCTGCAGCGCATCCGCAAGGCGGCGGGGTCATACAAGCTGTCGCAGGATACCGTTCTGTTGCTGCGCCAGGCGCTGTTTCGCACCGATGTCGCAATGCCGGCCAATCTGGTCGAGGGCACCTACAAGGTGCGGATCTTCCTGACCCGGGGCGGCAAGGTCGTCGACATGCAGGACAACCAGATCGACGTGCGCAAGGCCGGGATCGAGCGCGCGCTGTTCAACCTCGCGATGGAGCAGCCGCTGTTGTACGGCATCCTGTCGCTGGTGATGGCGATGGTCGCGGGCTGGGGCGCGTCGGAGCTGTTCAGGCGGCTGCGGGCCTGACCTCGGCCGCGCGGGCCAGCACTTGCGGAAAGGCCCGGCGCAGCGTCAGCCCGCGGCCGGCGTTCATCACCATCAGCGCGGCCCAAAGCCCCTGGTTGCCGAAGGCCGGCACCAGAACGGCCAGCGCCACGAGGTAAAGGCAAGCGACCTGCAGGGCCGCGTTGCGCATGGCCTGGGTCATCAGCGCACCGATGAAGATGCCGTCATAGATCCAGCAGGCGGTCCCGATCAGGGGCGCCGCGACCAGCCAGGGCAGCAGCATCAGCGCCTCGGCCCGCACATCGGCGGCGGTGGTCATCAGGTGGATCGCAAGATAGCCGCCCAGCGCGAAGAGCAGCGCCAGCGCCCCTGCCCCGCCATAGCCCCATTGCATCGACATCCGCGCCGCCCGGCGCAGGGCCCCCGGGTCGCGCGCGCCCATCGCCTGGCCGACCAGGCTTTCGGCGGCAAAGGCAAAGCCGTCCAGCGCGAAGGCCATGATCGACAGGAATTGCAGCAGGATCTGGTTGGCCGCCAGCGTGGTGTCGCCGAACCGTGCGCCGAGAAAGACAAAGGCAGTGAAGGAGGTCTGCAGGATCACCGTCCGGATCAGGATGTCGCGCCCGGCCGAGAAGGTCCGCCGCAGCGCCTCGCGGTCGGTCAGGCGGCCCAGGGCGGCGCGCATCGGCGCCAGAGCCGCGCGCACCAGCCAAAGGCCCAGCGCAAGGCCCGTCACCTCGGCAATCGTGCTCGCCGTAGCCACCCCCGCCACACCCCAGCCGAGGCCCATGACGAACCACAAATCCAGCGCCATGTTCAGCGCATTCTGCCACAATTGCAGCACCAGAACCGCCCGCGTGCGCTCGGTGCCGACCAGATAGCCGGTCAGGGCGTAAAGCCCGATGCTGGCGGGTGCGGCCCAGATCCGGATCTTGAGGAAGGTGAGGGCTAGGCCCTCGACCTCGGGCGAGGCGGGGGCGACCTTGAAGGCCAGCGCAAACAGCAAGGGGTGCAGAAGGATCAGCCCCAGCCCCGCCCCGACGCCGACCAGAAGCGCGCGGATCAGTGTGGCCGAAAGCTCCACCCCGTCGCCCGCGCCCTTGGCCTGGGCGGCCAGGCCAGAGGTGCTCATCCGCAGGAACCCGAAGGCCCAGTAGAGCAGCGACAGGATCGTGGCGCCCAGACCCACAGCGCCGATCGGCGCGGCAAGGCCCAGATGCCCGATCACCGCCGTATCCACCGCGCCGAGCAACGGCACGGTGGCATTGGACAGCACGATCGGCACCGCGATGGTCAGGATGCGGCGGTGGGTCAGGGGAAGCATGGCAGGATCACGGGCTTTCCGGCATCAGGAAATGCGCCGTGGCCTGGGCGAAAGGCCGGGCGCGGTTGTCTTGCCAGGCCTCGACCTGGACGGTGGCATAACGCCGGCCCGAGCGGCTGACCTTGGCGCGGGCATAGGCATCGCGCGGCAGGCCGGTGCGCAGGAAATCCACCGTGAAGGTGATGGTCTTGGGCAATGGGGGGAAGGTCTCGGAATTGGGGTCGATGCGGCCGGATTCCATATCCTCCCACAGGCCGGTCCAGGCCAGTTCGATGATCGCCGTCACCTCCAGAAAGGCGGCCGTGGCGCCGCCATGCAGGGCCGGCAGCATCGGATTGCCGATCAGCGAAGGGTGAAAGGGCAGGACCGCGGTCAACTCGTCGCCGCGCCGGTCAAAGCGGGCGCCGAGAAAACCGATATAGGGCACGCCGGCGACAAGGCGAGCAAGGGCGGCCTCGCGCCGGGACTTGATCACCTCAACCGGTTCGGGCGGGCGGCGGATCATGCGGGCTCTCCCGTTTTCGGGCGTTCCAGGGTGAAGGTGCCGGTGCCCATGGCCACCGGGCGCGCCTCGTCGGCATCGGTGGCGATGACGCGGACAAAGGCTACGCTGCGGGTGACATGGTGGCATTCGGCCCTTGCGGTCACGGTCTGGCCCGGGGTGGCCGGGCGCATGTAGTCGATCCGCAGATCCAGCGTGGCGGTGCTGGCCGGCGCCGCCGGATGGCACATGACCGAGGCGCCCGAGGCCGTGTCCATCAGGGCCGAGATCGCCCCGCCATGCAGAACCCCGGTGCTCGGGTCGCCGATCAACCGCTCGTCATAGGGCATCCGAATCTCGGCCTTGCCGGCGCCAAGGCCGATCAGCTGCATGCCAAGCTTTTGCGCATAGGGCAGGCTCTCCAGAAAAAGTCTCGCTTGGGCAAGTAGGTCCGTCATCTTTGCCTTTCCGGGCGGCGCCTGCCGCCAACGCGCGGGCGGCAGGGTTTGCGCTCTGTCATCTTCACCTATGGCCCCCCGGATGCAAGGGGGCCGGAGGCCCGCGCCACGGGGTGCGGGCGCTCTTGTTGCACAAGCGCGCACTTGCCCCTAGGGTGGCCCCGAGGTGACCTCTCTGGGGACAGCATTGGCAGAAACCCGGCTTACTTTCAAAGAGATGTGCGCGAAGTTTGCCGTGACGCCGCGTACTTTGCGCTACTACGAATACATCGAACTGCTGGCGCCGGAAAAACAGGGCCGCGCGCGGTTCTACGGCGCGCGCGAGGTGGCGCGGATGGTCCTGATCCTGCGCGGCAAACGGTTCGGATTCTCGCTGGAGGAGCTGCGCCAGTGGCTTCTGATCTATGACCAGAAGGGCACCGCCGCCCAGCAAGAGGCGTGGATCGCCCTCGCCGACCGCCAACTGACCGTGCTGGAGCGTCAGCGCGAAGAGCTGGAGGCCACGATCGCCGAACTGCGCATCCTGCGGAACCGCAAGATCGAATAGGCCGCAGCGCGCCCGAGTGTTGCAACACCGTCACCCCGAAGTGACGCCGCTTTACCGGGCCTTTATTTGAGCGCCGGCGGCCGAAGGATTACCATCAGACCGAAGCGCCTTCACGCTTCCCCGCGCGCCGCTCTCCTCCCGCGCCGGGAGTCTTTTGAGAAAGCAGGATCTGTCATGTTCCGTCTCGTATCCGCGGCGGTCCTTGTGGCCGTCATGTCCGCCGTCACGATTTCAGATGCCAGCGTGGCGCAGGCGGGCACTTCCATTGTCGTCTCGGTCGGGCCGAACGGCCCGGTTCCGGCGCCGGGTTACATCTGGCGCTTTCATCAGGGCTATGGCTGGGGTTGGTATCACCCGCGCTATGGCTGGTACGTCCAGCCGGTGGGCCCTGTGCCCGGCCCGGGCTTCATCTGGCGCTATCACAGCGGTCATGGCTGGGGTTGGTACCACCCGAGTTACGGCTGGTACGTCCAGCCTGTTGGTCCCGTGCCCGCCCCCGGCTTCGTCTGGCGCTATCACGGCGGCACCGGCTGGGGCTGGTATCACCCGCGTTACGGCTGGTACGTCCAGCCGGTCGGCCATATTCCGGCCCGAGGCTATGTCTGGACCTTCCGCGCCGGCTATGGCTGGGGCTGGTTCCATCCGCGCTACGGCTGGTACGCCGGGCACTACTACTGACACGGCGGGTGCGGCGGCAGGCCCCGGGTCCTCCCCCGGGGCCCCGCCCCGCCCCCGCGCAGGCCCCAATTGTCGAAATGACGTTACGTCACGTTGACGTTAACGTCACCCTCTCTACCAAAGCTGCCGAAGGACGCCCATTTTGGGGATAACAACCCCGATAAAGCTTTCGAAAGCGAGCCATGAACGAGTTTTTGACCATCCGCGAGATGTGCGCCAGCTTTGCGGTCACCCCGCGCACCCTGCGTTTCTACGAACAGAAAGAGCTGCTGTTTCCGCAAAGGGACGGCACGCGCCGGCTTTACACCAAGCGCGACCGCGCCCGGCTGACCCTGATCCTGCGCGGCAAGCGCTTTGGCTTCTCGCTGGAGGATATCCGCCAGCTTCTGGACATGTACGACCGCGACGGCTCGAACGAGCAGCAGTTGCGCCGCACCTATGATCTGGCGCAGGATCGTCTGGCCCAGATGCAGGCCCAGCGCGCCGAACTGGACGAGGCGATCGCCGAGTTGCAGGGTGAACTGACGCAGGCCGCGGCCCTGATCGCGGGCCTGCGCCAGGCTGCCGAATAGGGCCAGCGAAGGGGAGAGAGCGATGACATACAAGGCGCCGCTGCGGGACTACGACTTTCTGCTGCATCAGGTCTTGCAGGTGCAGGGGATGGATATCCCCGGCTATGCCGCTCTTGACCCTTCCTTCACGGCGGCGGTTCTGGAGGAGGCGGGCAAGCTCGCCTCCGAGGTCTTGGCGCCCCTGAACACGGTGGGCGACCGCGAGGGCTGTCACCTTGAGAACGGCATCGTCCGCACCCCTGCCGGCTTTCGCGCCGCCTTCGACGCGCTGCGCCAGGGCGGCTGGACCGCGCTTGACGCCGAGGCCGACTATGGCGGCCAGGGCCTGCCCTATCTCATGCACACCGTGGTGAACGAGCCTTTCGTCTCGGCCAACATGGCGCTGAACATGTATATGGGCCTGACCCATGGCGCCTATTCCGCCCTCCGCGCCCATGGCTCGGAGGCACAGAAGGCCATGTACCTGCCCAAGCTCGCCTCCTGCGAATGGACCGGCACGATGAACCTGACCGAGCCGCAATGCGGCACCGATCTGGGCCTGATCCGGACGAAGGCCGAGCCTGCGGGCGACGGCTCCTTTAAGATCACCGGCACCAAGATCTTCATCTCGGCCGGCGATCACGATCTGGCCGAGAACATCATCCACCTCGTGTTGGCCAAGGCGCCCGGGGGCGGCCCCGGCACCCGTGGGATCAGCATGTTCGTGGTGCCCAAGGTCCTGCCCGATGGCAGCCGCAACGCCGTCTCCCCCGGCAAGGTCGAGGAGAAGATGGGCATCCACGGCAATGCGACCTGCGTGATGAACTTCGACGGCGCCACCGGCTGGCTGGTCGGCGAGGAACACAAGGGCATGCGCGCCATGTTCACCATGATGAACGAGGCCCGGCTCGGCGTCGGCATGCAGGGCTATGCCGTGGCCGAAGCCGCCTATCAGGCTGCCGTGGCCTATGCCAAAGACCGCCGCCAGGGCCATGCGATGGCGGGCACCACCCCGCCCGCCGATGCGCCGGCGGACCCGATCCTGATGCATCCCGACATCCGCCGCAGCCTGATGGACCAGCGCGCCTTCATCGAAGGCGCCCGCGCCCTGACCTTCTGGGGCGCCAGCCTGATCGACCAAGCCCACCGCAAGGGCGACACGGCGGCCGAGGGGCTGATCTCGCTCCTGATCCCGGTGATCAAGGGCTTCCAGACCGACAAGGGCTTCGAGGCGGCGGTGGCGGCCCAGCAGGTCTGGGGCGGCCACGGCTATATCGAGGACAACCCGATGAGCCAGTTCGTCCGCGATGCCAGGATCGCGATGATCTACGAAGGCGCCAATGGCGTGCAGGCGCTGGATCTGGTCGGGCGCAAGATGGCGGCGGATGGCGGCAAGCCGGCCATCGCCTTCTTCGCCCTGGTCAAGGCCGAATGCCAGGCCCATGACGGCGACCCGCGGATGGAACCCTTTTCCAAACCGCTGAAGACCGCCTCCAAGCAGATGCAGGCGGCGGGGATGTATTTCCTCTCGGCCGGGGTGAAGAACCCCAATGACGCGCTGGCCGGCTCCACCGACTTTCTGCATCTGATGGGCCATGTCTGCCTGGGCCTGATGTGGCTCAGGATGGCGCGCGCCGCCCTGACCGGGCTGGACGCGGGCGAGGATGCCTTTCTGCGCGCCAAACTGGTGACCGCCCGCCACTTCATGACCCGCCTCCTGCCGGCCTGCGCCCTGCACTTAGCCCGGATCGAGGCGGGCGGCGAAACCGTCATGGGCCTGTCCCCCGAGGATTTCTGATGAGGCCCCCGCCCCGCCCGCCCGCGATCGGCAATTTCCCTCCCGGCCGGGGCCCGCTAGGCTCCGCATCAAAGGAGTGACCCATGCCCAAACGCTTCCGCCTGACCCGCCGCTTCCCGGTCGCCATGACCGAGGACGGCTACCGCCGCCTGAAACGCTTTGCCAGCGAAGCTGGCCTCGACGAGGGCGAGGCGCTGTCCTTCCTGTTCGAGAATTTCGACAGCGTGACCAATACCGAAACCCTGACCCACCGCCTGCGCCTCTTCAACACCGAGCTCGAGGACCGCAAGCGATGATCCCCACCCCGCAGCTCCCGCCGCCGGAACGCCTGCGGCGGGCGGATATCTGGATCTGGATGAAACCCGGGGCGCGAAAACCCCGCTCCGTTCCACCCTGCCCCGAGGCTCCGTTTTGGCTATCCGTCATGTCGAGGCAGGGCTTCACCCAGAACGGTCATCGGCTTCCCAGCCTGTACCGTGCCGGAAAATTGCCAAAACGGGGTTAATGTCAGGTTAACTTCATTCAGACAGAAATATCCTCCGGGGGTCCGGGGGTGGAAAACCCCCGGCGCCGGCCAGGGGTGCGACACAAGACAAAAGGGAGCGACGATGAAGCTGTACGGATTTGGCGAAAGCGGCAATGCCTACAAGGTGGCGCTGATGCTGACCCTGACGAAAACCCCCTGGGAGTTGGAGTTCATCCCCTTCTTCACCGGCGGCACCCGCACCCCGGCCTTTCGCGCCGTCAACCCGATGGGCGAGGCGCCGGTGCTGGTGGATGGCGATCAGGCCCTGACGCAGTCCGGCGTCATGCTGGATTATCTGGCCGAGAAGACCGGCCAGTTCGGGCCGCGCGACGCGGCGGAACGGCGTGAGATCCTGCGCTGGATCCTGTGGGACAATCACAAGCTCTCCACCCAGATCGGCACCACACGGTTCCTGATGAATTTCCTTCCGGTCGAAAAGCGCTCCGATGCGGTGATTGGCTTCCTGCAGGGCCGCCTCAAAGCCGCCTATCAGGTGCTGGAGGATCATCTGTCCAGCCACAGCTGGATCGTGGGCGACCGTCCCACCACCGCGGACCTGTCCTGTTGCAGCTACCTCTACTACCCCGAACCCTTCGGCTTCTCCCGCGCCGATTGGCCCCATATCGCAGCCTGGCTCGACCGGATCAGCGCCCTGCCCGGCTGGCAGCACCCCTATGACCTGATGCCCCGCGCCTTCCCCGCCGCATGACCCCGTGAGGACCCCATGACCGACGCCTTCATTTATGACGCGATCCGCAGCCCGCGCGGCAAGGGCCGGGCAGATGGCAGCCTGCACGAAGTCACCGCCGTCGCCCTCTCGGCGCAGATGCTCGACACGCTGGCCGCCCGCAGCGGCCTTTCCGGTGCCGTGGTGGAGGATGTCATCTGGGGCAATGTCACCCAGATCGGCGAGCAGGGCGGCTGTCTCGCCCGTTCGGCCGTTCTGGCCTCGGGCCTGGACGAGGCGATCCCGGGCCTGTCGATCAACCGCTTCTGCGCCTCGGGGCTGGAGGCGGTGAACCTTGCCGCCAATCAGGTCAGGGCCGGGGCCGGCCATGGCTATATCGCCGGCGGGGTCGAGATGATGGGCCGCGTCGCCATGGGGTCGGACGGGGCGGCGATTGCCGTCGACCCGAGCCTGGCGATGAAGACCTATTTCGTCCCGCAAGGCATCTCGGCCGATCTGATCGCCACCGAATATGGCTTCACCCGCGATCAGGCCGACGCTTTCGCCGTCGAAAGCCAGCGCCGCGCCGCGCAGGCCTGGGCTGAGGGGCGCTTTGCCCGCTCGGTCGTGCCGGTGCGCGACCGCAACGGCCTGATGATCCTCGACCGCGACGAATACATGCGCCCGGCCACCGACATGCAGACCCTCGGCGCCCTCAAGCCCGCCTTTCAGGAGATGGGCGAGGTCATGCCCGGCTTTGACAAGGTCGCCCTGATGAAATACCCGCATCTGGAGCGGATCCATCACATCCACCACGCCGGCAATTCCAGCGGTATTGTCGATGGCGCCGCCGCCGTGCTGATCGGCGATGCCGAGTTCGGCCGGATGCATGGCCTGCGCCCCCGCGCCCGGATCCGCGCCACCGCCAAGATCGGCACCGATCCGACCATCATGCTGACCGGCCCGGTGCCGGTCACCCAGCGCATCCTCGAAACCGCGGGCCTCGCCTTCAGCGACATCGACCTGTTCGAGGTGAACGAGGCCTTCTCCGCGGTGGTCCTGCGCTTCCTTCAGGCCTTCGACGCCGACCCCGCCCGGGTCAACGTCAACGGCGGCGCCATCGCAATGGGTCATCCCCTGGGGGCGACGGGGGCGATGATCCTCGGCACCCTCCTGGACGAGATGGAGCGGCAAGACAAGGCGCTGGGTCTGGCCACCCTTTGCGTGGCCAGCGGCATGGGGGCGGCCACGATCATCGAAAGGATCTGACCATGGATCGGGCGGCGGCGACCGGCAGGCAAATCAGGCTCCGCGACGGGGCGGTGCAGCGGTGGTCGTTAAACCGCGATTCAACTTTGTCGCCTAACCTGCGGCTTGAAACAGCCAAGGCAGGTGCGCGGGATGCCACGACAGAAGATTCAGGATTTTTTACAATGGCGCGTCGAGGCGACCATGGCGGGGCGGTTCGACCTGCTGGCGCCCTTCTACCGCTATCCGCTTCATATCGCCTACGATTCGGGGACGGTCGAAATTCTGGACCATACCCAGATGTGCGGCTTCCTCGCCGATATCCGGGCGGACTGGCTGAAACGCGAGGTGGCGCGCATCTCGGTCGAGGTGACGAGGCTGGTGCATGGCAAGAATGCCCGCTTCCGGGTCTGGGCCATCGCCCGGGAATTCGACCCCTCGGACACCCTGTGCGGGCAAAGCAGCTATGTGCAATACTGCCAGAACACCGCTTTCGGCATCTGCACCGAGATGTTCGAAGCGATCCGCTACGAAGCCGCGAAAGACCCGGAGATCGCGGGTTTCGGGGGCTAGGCGCCGCAAGGCCCGGGTTGCGCAAGGCCTGGGTTGCGCAAGGACCGTGCCCTGGCCTACGCTGCCCCTTGGATGCCGTCGCTCTGCGCGGTCGCGTTCTTTTCCCGACCGCCGCAGAGCCACGCGGTTTTTGCCGGAGGGAGCGACCATGCCGAAACTTGATCTGACCAAGGCGCCGGTGAAAACCGGCTCGATCTACCCCGAGCCCTATGCGTCGATGATGGCGGGGCGGTCCTCGGTCCGTCTGGGCGAGGCCGGGGGGCTCACCCAGTTCGGCGTCAATCTGGTGCGGCTGGATCCGGGGGCCCTGTCCAGCCTGCGCCACTGGCACATGAACGAAGACGAATTCGTCATGGTGACCGAGGGCGAGTGCATTCTGGTCCAGGACGCGGGCGAGACGGTGATGCGGCCGGGTGACTGCGCGGCCTTCCCGGCAGGGTCGACCGATGGGCATCAGTTCGTCAACCGCTCCGACAAGCTGGCGGTGTTCCTCGTCGTCGGCACCAAGGCCAGGGCCGAAGTTGCGACCTATTCCGACATCGACCTGAAAATCCACATCGCAGAGGGCAAGGCGCGCTTCACCTACAAGGACGACAGCGACTGGGTGGGCCCGCGCTGATGCCGAAACTGCCACCGCAACCCATCCAGCACGCCATCGGCTACAGCCACCCGGTTCTTGGCGGGGGCTTGGGCGATTACGCCTATCAGCTTCTGTCCGATCCCGGCGGCCTGACCCAGTTCGGCGCCTTCATCGAGATCCTGCCCCCCGGCGCGCGCTCTTCCTTCCGCCATTGGCATGAGGCCGAGGACGAGATGGTCGTGGTGCTGTCGGGTGAGGTCATTCTGGTCGAGGGCACCGAAGAGGTGCTGCGCCCGGGCGATGTGGCGGCCTGGCCCGCGGGTCTGGCGATTGGCCATTGCCTGCACAACCGCTCCGAGGCCGAGGCGCGCTATCTGGTGATCGGCACGCGCCGGGCGCGCGATGTCATCCATTACCCCGACCACGATCTTGTCACCGTGAAAGACGGCACCGCGCGCCGCTATCTGCACGGCGACGGGCGGGAGCGCAGCTGAAATGGATTCTTCCGCAATCCTGCAATCCTATCTGGATGACGTGGCTGCAGCCCTGCTCGCCGACGAATGGGGCGCCTACCGTCGCAGGATCTGCCTGCCCTGCGCCGTGATCAGCCATGACGAAACCAAGCTGGTGACGACCGAAGAGGGGCTGCGGCTGGGCTACGAGATTTTCCGCGACATCTTCCGTTCGCAGCATGTCACCGACTACATCCGCCTGGCCGATCAGGCCTTTCGGCTCGATGTCGACCTGATCTCGGGCAGCTATGTCTCGCATGTGATAGCGGGCGGGCACCGGGTGATCGCGCCCTACCGCTCGGTCCTGACCCTGCGGTTGGAGGAGGGCGTCTGGCGGGCGGCCTCGGTCACCAACGGGCTTGCCAACAGCCGCTGGCCGCTGGTGCGGCGCACCCTTTTACCCCCTGCCCAAGGATCCGGAACATGAGCGATTTTCTCTATGCGGTCGATGCGGACGGCGTGGCCACGATCACCTGGGATCTGCCAGGCCGGTCGATGAACGTGATGTCGCTGGAAGGCTTCGCCGAACTGGAGGCGCTGATCGACCGCGCCCTGGGCGATGCGGCGGTCAAAGGGGTGATCCTGACCTCGGGCAAGAAGGATTTCGCCGGCGGCATGGATCTGAACGTCCTGGCGCGGATGCGCGAAGGCGGGGCCGAGGCGATCTTTGCCGGGGTGATGAACACCCACCGAATCCTGCGCAAGATCGAACGCGCCGGGATGGACCCCAAGACGCTGAAAGGCGGCAAACCCATCGTCGCGGCCCTGCCCGGCACCGGGCTTGGCATCGGCTTTGAACTGCCGCTCGCCTGCCACCGGATCATCGCCGCCGACAATCCCAAAGCCAAGATCGGCTTGCCCGAAAGCCTGATCGGCATCTTCCCCGGCGCGGGTGGGACGACCCGGCTGATCCGCAAGATGGGCATCTTGATGGCGGCGCCCTTCCTGATGGAGGGCAAGCTTCTTGACCCGAAAGCCGCCAGGATGGAGGGGCTGATTGACGAGGTGGTGGCACCCGAGGCCCTGCTCGCCCGCGCCAAGGAATGGATCTTGGCCGCCAAGGAGGCCGATCTGGTCAAGCCCTGGGATCAGAAGGGCTACAAGATGCCCGGCGGCACCCCCTATCACCCTTCGGGCTTCATGACCTTTGTCGGCGCCAATGCGATGATCATGGGGCGCACCCAGGGCGTCTATCCCGCCGCCAAGGCCCTGCTGCAAGCGGCCTATGAGGGCGCGCTGGTGCCCTTCGATCTGGCCCTCAAGGTCGAGGCGCGGGCCTTCACCGGGGTGCTTCTGAACCCCTCCTCCTCGGCGATGATCCGCAGCCTGTTCCTCAACAAGGAGGCGCTGGAAAAGGGCGCCAACCGCCCCGCTCTGCCCGACCAATCGGTGCAAAAGCTGGGGGTGATCGGCGCGGGCATGATGGGCGCGGGCATCGCCTATGTCGCGGCCAATGCCGGGATCACGGTGGTGCTGGTCGATGCAACGCAAGAGGCCGCCGAGCGCGGCAAGTCCCATGCCGCAGACCTCTTGGAAAAGGGCGTCCAGCGCCGCAAGGTCACGGTCGAGAAGAAGGCCGAGGTTCTGTCGCGCATCACTGCCACCGCCGATTACGCCGCCCTCGCCGGCTGTGACCTGGTGGTCGAAGCGGTGTTCGAAGACCCCAAGGTCAAGGCCGAGGTCACCGCCAAGGTCGAGGCTGTCGTGGGGTCGGACTGCATCTTTGCCACCAACACCTCCACCCTGCCGATCACCGGTCTGGCCCGCGCCAGCCAAAGGCCGGATCAGTTCATCGGCATCCACTTCTTCTCGCCCGTCGACAAGATGGCGCTGGTCGAGATCATCAAGGGCAAGGCCACGGGCGAACGCGCCGTGGCCAAGGCGCTGGATTTCGTCCGCGCCCTGCGCAAGACGCCGATCGTGGTGAACGACGCCCGCTTCTTCTACGCCAACCGCTGCATCATTCCCTACATCAACGAAGGCATTCGGATGGTCGCCGAAGGGGTGGAACCCGCGCTGATCGAAAACGCCGCGCGGCTGGTCGGCATGCCGGTGGGTCCCCTGCAACTGGTCGACGAAACCTCGATCGACCTGGGCGTCAAGATCGCCAAGGCGACCAAGGCCGCGATGGGCGAGGCTTACCCCGATGGCGCGGTGGACGAGGTGCTGTTCGCGCTCGCCGATGAAGGCCGTCTGGGGCGCAAGGCCAAGGCCGGCTTTTACGCCTATGACGCGGGGGCCAAACGCGAAGGGCTCTGGCCCGGCCTCGCCCAGCATTGGCCGGTGGCCGCCCTGCAACCCGACCTCATCACCATCCAGCACCGGCTCTTGATGATCCAGACGCTGGAGGCGGTGCGCGCGCTGGAGGAAGGTGTCCTGACCGATATCCGTGAAGGCGATGTGGGCGCGATCCTCGGCTGGGGCTTTGCGCCGTGGTCGGGCGGGCCGTTCAGCTGGCTCGACATGATCGGCGCGGCCAAGGCGGTGGAGATCTGCGAAGGCCTGGCGGAAAACCTCGGCCCGCGGTTCGCGGTGCCCGCGCTGCTGACCGAGGTCGCGGCCTCGGGTCAGGGCTTTTACGACCGGTTCGCCACGCGCAGCAAGGCGGCCTGATCGCCGCCGCGCAGGGCCTGCCCGGCCTCTTCGGCGATCATCGCCGTGACCAGATGCCGGGCCGCGGCCAAAGGCAGGACCGCGCGCTCCGCCGGACCGTAGAGCAGGCGGATCAGGTCCGCCGAGCCTGTGTTGGCCCCTTCGACACCGATCACGAGGCCCTGCCCAACCTCCAGCAGACCGGGCTGGCACAGGCGCATGCCCAGGATGATCTCGGGGTGCAACGGCACCTGGGGCGCGATGCCGCGCCAGCCTTCCAGGGCGGCGGCGGGAACCAGAACCTCGGTCTCGCCGGTGAAGGGCATGGCATAGGCCGTCTCGATCAGGACCGGCTGGCCGGGCGGCAGCAGAACCTCCTCCAGATTGCCGAGCACGCCTTCGGGAAAGCGCACGGCCCAGAGCGCGTCACGGGGTTCGGGCGTGATGGTCAGGATCGGGCAAAGCCCCGCCTCGCGCGTCACCACCAGATCGCCGGGCGAAAGCGCGCCCATCTCGACCCAGCCGGTGGCGGTCAGCACGGCGGTGGAGGTGTAGAGCCCGCAGGCCAGACCCGCGCGGCCCTTCAAGGCAATGCCCAATGTCAGATCGTGACGGCCCATGATCGGCTAACCCTTTTGTTGGCCATCAGGAAAGCCCGCCCCTGCGGCGAAGCTTCGCAGGGATTGTGGCGGGCTTGCGGCGTTTCGCTAAAAGGCCCGGCGTCTCAGGGGTCGAAACGGTAGCCGAACCGGGCGATGTCCTCGGCGCAGAGGCTGGCGATCAGGGCTGCGCTGCCCTCGTCAAAATAGGGCCGCCAATCGCGCCCGCGCCCGGATTCGTTGGCCCGGGGCAAGGGGGTGAGGCGAAAGCCCAGATGCGCCTCGAAAGGGGCGAGGTCCTGGTCCAGATGCTCCAGCCGAGCGAAAAGACTGGCGCGTTCCTGCCCGAACCGGTCGCGCAGATAGGCGCCATAGGGCCAGAGCGCCAGGGCGGTGCGGGTCTGCGGATGGTTTAGAAAATCGGCAAAGCCATGGCTCTTGGCCAGACCCACCGCCGGATGGGCAAAATGCTGGTCGCGCAGCCAGTGGTAATAGCTGACCGCCCGGTCCCAGGGATTGCGGACGAGCGTCACGGTGAAGAACTCCGCAATCTCGGCATCGCTGGCCAGCCCCACGATGTCGGACAGCGCGGAGTGCTTCCACAAGCGCCCGCGCGCCTTGACCCCGGCAATCCGGCCCCGCCGCGCCCGCGCCTTGGGCGTGTCGCCGATCAGGATATCCTCCTTCATCGCCCGTGCCTCCAGCGCCAGCGCCAAAGCCGTGCCGCCGGTCTTGGGGATATGGACAAAGATGAAACGGCGCCCTCGCGACAGGATCATGGCCGGTCTCTTCCAGAGCGGGCAGAAGCCTCCGGCGGGGATATTTGGGCCAAAATGAAAGGCGAGGCCCGCGTTTTCATTTTGGCCCAAATATCCCCCGCGGAGCGTTCAAGGCCGAGGCGGGGGGTGCGGGGGGGCATGGTTCAGACCGGGTTGGGCAGGGGCTGCCCGTCGAGATGGGCAAAGAGGTTGTCGAGCGCCATCATCCCCATCGCCTCGCGCACCTCAAGCGCTGCGGTGCCGAGGTGGGGAAGCAGGGTGACATTCTCCATGGCCATCAGGTCCGGCGAGACCCGCGGTTCGAATTCGTAGACATCAAGGCCCGCGCCCGCGATCTGGCCGCCGCGCAGAGCCGCCACCAACGCCGCCTCGTCCACCACGTCGCCGCGGGCGATGTTGATGAAGATTGCCTGCGGGCGCATCTGCGCGAAGGCCGCGGCGCCGACCAGGTGGTGGGTGCTGGGACCACCGGGGACGGCCACCACGACGATATCGGCCTGCAGGACCTCGGCCAGCGGTGCTTGTCTTGCGGGCAGGTCGGCGAGGGTCAGGGGCGAGCGGTTGTGGAAGACCACCTCCATGCCAAAGCCGAAGTGGCAACGCCGCGCGATGGCCTGGCCGATGCGCCCCATGCCGATGATGCCGACGCGGCGACCCGTCACATGCATCCCCAGCATCTGGGTCGGGTGCCAGCCCTGCCATTGCCCGGCGCGGACCAGCCTTTCGCCCTCGCCCGCGCGGCGGGCCGTCATCAGGATCAGCGTCAGGGCGATGTCGGCGGTCGCATCGGTCACCGCCCCCGGCGTGTTGGTCACGGCCAGACCCGCGGCCCGGGCGGCCACCGCGTCGATATGGTTGAAGCCCACGCCGAAATTGGCCAGGATCCGGGCGCGCGGGGCCGGCACATCGGCAAAGACCTCGGCCTTGAAGAGGTCGCCCAGCGTCGGCAGCACCGCGTCGTAATCGCGCAGGGCGGCGCGCAGCTCTTGCGGGGACAGGGGTGTCACCTCGCCGCGCAGGGTGACGTCGAACCGGCGCCGCGCGCGGTCCACGACGGTATCGGGCAGGCCACGGGTGATCAGGAGTTTCTGCATCAGAAGAGTTTCCCCCCGAGCGGCACGTCCTGCCCCGGACCGATCAGCACCACCGCGCCCGCGGCATCGGGCAGGCCGAGGACCAGCACTTCGGACAGCACCTTGCCGATCTGGCGCGGCGGGAAATTGACCACGGCCAGCACCTGCCGCCCGATCAGCGCCTCGGGCGTGTAGTGCACGGTGATCTGGGCGGACGAGCGCTTCTCACCAATCTCGCCACCGAAATCGACCCAGAGCTTGTAGGCGGGCTTCCTCGCCTCAGGATAGGGTTCGGCGCGGGTGATGCGGCCGACGCGGATATCGACCTTCTCGAAATCCTCGTAGGTGATGGTCATTTGCCAAGCTCCCGCCCGCGTTCGGCGGCGGCATGGACGGCGCGCTGCATCAGGGGCGGCAGTCCGGTCTCGGGGTCCATCAGATGGGCCAGGGCCGCAGCCGTGGTTCCCCCCGGCGAGGTCACGTTGATGCGCAGCTGGCTGGCCGTTTCGGGCGAGCGGTAGGCAAGCTCCCCAGCCCCGCAGACCGTGGCGCGGGCGAGCTTCATGGCAACGTCCGGCGACAGGCCCTCGGCCACGCCGGCGGCGGCCAGCGCCTCGATCAGGTGAAAGACATAGGCCGGACCCGAGCCGGAAACCCCGGTCACCGCATCGATCTGATGCTCGCCGTCCAGTTCCACCACCTCGCCCACCGCCTGCATCAGGGCGCGCGCCAGTGGCAGCCCGCCAAGCCCCGGCTCGTTGGCGCAGATGCCGGTGATGCCGCGCCCGACCATGGCTGGCGTGTTGGGCATGGTGCGCACAATGGGGGTATGCACGCCCAGGGCCGCCTCGAAGGTCGCAATAGAGGTGCCCGCGGCGATCGAGACGAACAGCGTCTTGCCATTGCCGAGCGCCTGCAGCGCGGGCAAGGCCGCGCCCATCATCTGCGGCTTGACCGCCAGCAGCGCCACGGCGGGCGCCGGCGGCACGCCTTCATTCAGATGCACGCCCGAGGTTTTCAGCCATTCCGTCGGGTTGGGTTCGATCACCCAGACCGCTTCGGGCGGCACGCCGGCGCCCAGCCAGCCGGTCAGAAGGGCCGTGCCCATCTTGCCGCATCCCAAAAGAACCAATCCCTGCCGGGCCACCGCTTCAAGCATCTTCGCCTCCGAACTTTCGGGGGCAGGTTAGGCGCGACCGTAAGCCTCGGCAATGGCGACTTTCAACGCGTCCTGCGGCGTGTGGTCGGACCAGCTGACCAGCTGGAAGGCGGGGTAGAAGCGTTCGCAGGCCATGACGGCCGAGGCGATCAGGTGGTCGATCTGCTCCGGGTCCGGGATCTGCCCGCCCGAGAGCGGCAGGCCATAGCGCCAGACCATCAGCTTCTGGTCGGTCCAATAGGTGAAAGCCCCGGTCCAGACCATGTCGTTGCAGCGGTTCAGGATGTCATAGATCGCGGGCAGACGGGCCTCGGGGGGCTCCATCTCGAAGGTGCAGATCAGGCGCAGGGTCTCGTCCTGCGGCGACCAGGCGAGGGTGAGCGAATAGGTCCGCCACTGCCCTTCGACCGCCATGGCGATCTGGTTGTCGGTCACGCGGTCAAATTCCCAAGCGTGGTGCTCGGCGAGGGTCTCGACCACGTCGATCGGGTGCAGATCGTCCGACGTCATGAAATCTTCCGCTAGTGACATGCCTGGCCTCATAATAACGCCACCGGAGGACCTGGACCCACAAGCGGCTGGGTGTCTGGCAACAAACTGCGATACCCTGTGCAGTTCTTACTAGATATTGTGGAGCCCTGGGGGAAGTCTGTAAAGCGATTTGTCGGGAAATCTTCTGTGGACAAGTTGTTTTGCCCGATTTTGGACGCGGCGGGACACTTCCCCTTGGGTTCAACCGGAACGGCCCCCCTTGGGGAAGGATGCCGGGCGGATTTTTCCTCCGCCCGGCAGTGGCTCATCCCAAGGCGGTGAGCAGGTCACCCAGCACGATGGCGGCGGCGATCAGGCCGAAGAGGGCCAGTTTCACGGTGCGGCTGCGCATCTCAAAATCCTTTCAGCATGTAGGCGGCCGCAAGAATGAGGCCGATGGTGACGAAGATGATGATCCAGTTCATCAGGATCGGCTCTTTCGGCGGCGCTTCGGGTCCGCCTTTGGCGGGAGAGTCCTGGTGTTCGTTGGATGTCGTCATGGGGGTTCCTCAACTGTGCAAGCGAAGCCGCGCGCCCAGGAGGCCGCGGCGGTTCAGGTTCTGCGTTGCAAGAAGAGGTATGGCGGCGCCCGCGCTTGCCAGCCGGTCGGCATGTGGACAGGGGTCCAGAGGCGCGGCAGCGGCACCAAAGTGGAAGAACCGCCCTGCGGTGCCTCGGGGAGGGCTATGGGTGTGGGCACCAGCGCCGCCGATGGATGCGGCGCCGCGGGAACCCGCTCGGCCTTGGCCGCGACCAGCCTTGGGCCCGCGACCTGCAGAAGCATCGGCTGCACGTCGAAGTGCGGGGCCCCGACCCGCTCCACCGGGAGGGTCAGGGCATGGCTCATCGCCCCGATCATCAGAAGGCTGAGGCCGAGGCCAAATGCCTGCAGCAAGCGGCGCAGAATCGCGGGGCTCTTGGGCATCAGGGGACGGGGCGCTCCTTCGGGTCCTGCGCTACATAGGCATCGGCTGGGGCGAATGCCACCCCGCCAGCCGCCGGGGCACGATCCGGGGCGCGCGCCCTGCCCTGTCGATTTGTTGAACAGACCGGCGCGGGGGCAGCATTGCCTTGTCTCCCGGTCATGATAATTCGAAAGCGGAAACGGATTGGAGGCCCGCCATGTTCACCGCAAGCTGGAATGGAACGGAACTTGCCCGCAGCCTTGATGTGATCGAGGTCGAGGGCCGGCTGTACTTCCCGCGAGAGGCGGTGGCGCATCAGCACCTCTCGCCCGCCCCGGACCGCAGCATCTGCGCATGGAAGGGCGGCGAGGCGGATTATTTCGATGTCGTGGCGGAGGGCCAGGTCAACCGGGCCGCCGCCTGGCGCTATCAGCAGGTTGGCCCGCAAGCCCGGGCGATCGTGGGCCGCATCGCCTTCTGGAAGGACGTCGCCGTGGGCTGGACCGGCGACGGCCCCGCACCCCAACCCGCGCGGATCGAGGCGAGGACCCCGAATGTCGCCAAGGCTCTGGGGGCGACCCATGTGGTCTGGCAGCCCGCGCTGGCCGAGGTCTTGCGTCTGGCCAAGGGTGAGGTCTTTGCCGGCTACCTCATCCCCTCGCTGCGGGTGATCGTCGATGTCATGGCCACCCCGCCCGAACCCGAACGCGCCGCCCGCGTCAACGAGGCCGCGATGCGGGGCGCCGCCGTCACCGCCTGGAACGCCGTGCATCCAGATGCGCCCTACGGCTATATCGCTGTCTGGGGCTCGGCAACGCCGGGAGAGGCCGAGATTGCGGCCCTACGTAGTCGCGCTGTGGTTCTGGCGCTGTCGTAAGACAGTCAACTGACCACCATCAAGATCCGCCATCAATACAGGCCGTAGTGCAACCGCGGGCGGAGCCTATTCAGACCAATCCTCTTTTGGTACCCTGTGGGCATGGATGGCTGGCCAGCATATACGACGCGTCAACGGGCCCGTGCGGTCAACGTTTCGGCGTTTTTGGGATGGCTGGCGGTGGCCGGGCCCTATTGCTTGGCTTATGGGCTTGAATCCTGGATTTACGCTGCAATCTTCGGGCTTCCGATTGCCTTCCTCGCCTGTTGGATCATCGGCGCCCCCATCTTGAAGTGCAGGATGCGACATTCCCTTTCGTGGACAAGCGCGGCGATCTGGGGCGGGGGCATTTCCCTGCTCATCGCGGGAGTCGGCGTCGCACTTACCAGATACGAGGGTTGGCGCGAGTCCCGGGATCCAAATTTCTGGTCGCAGGTCGGCGCCATAAACAACCCTAGTGAGATAGACGGGATACTGACGCCCTATGGATGGCTCATGACGGCTGAAACCGTGGCTGTGTTCGCAATAGTGGGTAGCGTGATTGCCCTGATGGTGCGTGCCTGCATCGGCCCCGGCGAAGTGACCGGCGCGGGTGGCTGAGACCAAACTTCCCCTTGCCCTGAACCCCCTCCTCCTGTAGTGGGACGCATCCAGCGGTTCCGGGTCTCCCAGAATCGCTGGTTTGTCATTGACCCACCAGATCAACGGTTACCCTCGGGGCCGTCTGGTGAACGGAAAAGGAAAAGGCGCATGGACGCCCAAGAACTGCGTGCGAAGACCCCCGACCAGCTGCGTGATCAGCTTGTCGCGCTGAAGAAAGAAGCGTTCAACCTGCGCTTCCAGGCAGCAACCAACCAACTTGAGAACACCTCGCGCATCGGCAAAGTCCGCAAGGATGTCGCCCGTGTCCGTACCGTGCTGGCCCAAAAAGCCGCCGAAGCCGCGAAGTAAGGAGAGACCGATGCCCAAACGTATCCTGCAAGGTGTCGTGACCTCGGACAAGAACGAGCAGACGATCACCGTTCTTGTCGAACGCCGCTTCAAGCACCCCGTTCTGCAAAAGACGATCCGCAAATCCAAGAAGTACCGTGCTCACGATGCCTTGAACCAGTTCAAGGAAGGCGACACGGTCCGCATCGAGGAATGCGCCCCGATTTCGAAGTCGAAACGCTGGACGGTTGTCACTGACGCGACTGCGTGAGTGCCCTTCGTCTTGAACTGAAACGAAACCCTGGGGGTATTCTGCCCCCAAAGGTCGGAGAAAACTAAATGATCCAGATGCAGACCAATCTGGATGTTGCTGATAACTCAGGCGCTCGCCGGGTTCAGTGCATCAAGGTTCTGGGCGGTTCGCACCGCCGCTATGCATCCGTGGGCGACATCATCGTGGTGTCGGTCAAGGAGGCAATTCCGAAAGGCCGCGTGAAGAAGGGTGACGTCCGCAAGGCCGTCGTAGTCCGCACCGCCAAGGAAGTTCGTCGCGAAGACGGCACCACCATCCGTTTTGACCGCAATGCCGCCGTCATCCTGAACAACCAGGGTGAACCGGTCGGTACGCGTATCTTCGGGCCGGTTGTCCGTGAACTGCGCGCCAAGAACTTCATGAAGATCATCTCGCTGGCTCCGGAGGTGCTCTGATGGCCGCTAAGCTCAAAAAGGGTGACAAGGTTGTCATCTTGACCGGCAAGGACAAGGGCAAGCAGGGCGAAATCACCGCCGTGTCCCCCAAGGACAATGCCGCGATCGTCGACGGTCTGAACACCTCGATCCGTCACACCAAGCAAAGCCAGACTTCGCAAGGTGGCCGCATCGCCAAGGCGATGCCGATCGATCTGTCGAACCTCGCCATCGTTGATGCCAATGGCAAGGCGACCCGCGTCGGCTTCCGCATGGAAGGCGACAAGAAGGTCCGCTACGCCAAAACCACCGGGGAGGCGATCTGATGCTCGACCAAGCCACCTATACCCCGCGTCTGAAGGCTGAATACGCCACGACGATCCGCGCCGCTCTGAAAGCCGAATATGGCTACAAGAACGACATGCAGATCCCCCGTCTGGACAAGATCGTCCTGAACATGGGCGTCGGCGAAGCGGTCAAGGACACCAAGAAGGTCAAGCAGGCCGCTGAAGAGCTGAGCCTGATCGCCGGTCAGAAGGCAGTGATCACCCACGCCAAGAACTCGATCGCCGGGTTCCGCGTCCGTGAGCAGATGCCGCTGGGCTGCAAGGTCACCCTCCGCGGCGACCGGATGTATGAATTCCTCGACCGCCTGATCACCATCGCCCTGCCCCGCGTCCGCGACTTCCGCGGCGTGAAAGGCACGTCGTTTGATGGCAATGGCAACTATGCGATGGGCTTGAAAGAGCAGATCGTGTTCCCGGAAATCAACTTCGACAAGGTCGATGAGATTCTGGGCATGGACATCATCATCTGCACCAATGCCAAGACCGATGCAGAAGCGAAGTCGCTGCTCAAGCACTTCAAAATGCCCTTCACGTCCTGATCGCGAGGAATCCAACAATGGCCAAAAAATCCATGGTGAACCGCGAAGTGAAGCGCGCCAAGCTCGTGCAGCAGCACGCAGCCAAACGCGCCGCACTGAAGACGGTTATCTACGACCAAACCAAACCGATCGAAGAGCGTTTCAAGGCGACCGCCAAACTGGCTGCCCTGCCGCGCAACTCCTCGGCCACCCGTATCCACAACCGCTGCCAGCTGACCGGCCGCCCGCACGCCTATTACCGCAAACTCAAGCTCAGCCGTATCATGCTGCGTGATCTCGCCTCCTTCGGCCAGATCCCCGGCATGGTTAAGTCGAGCTGGTAAGGGGAGCGCAGAAAAATGATGATGAACGATCCCATCGGCGATATGCTGACCCGTATCCGCAACAGCCAGATGCGCGGCAAATCCACCGTCAAGACCCCGGCTTCCAAGCTGCGGGCCTGGGTGTTGGACGTGCTCGTCGCGGAAGGCTACATCCGCGGCTATGAATCCGCCAAGACCGAAAACGGTCAAGGCGAACTGACCATCAGCCTCAAGTACTTTGAAGGCACCCCGGTCATCCGTGAGTTGAAGCGCGTGTCCAAGCCGGGCCGCCGCGTCTACAACTCGATCAAGGACGTGACGCCCGTGCGTAACGGTCTTGGTATCGCAATCCTGTCCACCCCCAAGGGTGTGATGACGGATGCAAATGCACGCGCTGCCAATGTTGGCGGCGAAGTGCTTTGCACCGTATTCTAAGGGAGGGGTAGTATGTCTCGTATTGGCAAAAAACCCGTCGCCTTGGTCAAGGGCGTGTCGGCCTCGATCTCGGGCCAAACCATTGAAGTCAAGGGGCCGAAAGGCACCCGCAGCTTCACCGCTGGCGACGACGTGACGCTGACCATCGAAAACGATGCTGTCAAAGTCACGCCGCGCGGTCTCTCCAAGCGGGCTCGCTCGCAGTGGGGCATGAGCCGCTCGATGATCCAGAACCTGGTCACCGGCGTCACCACCGGCTTCCGCAAGGAGATGGAAATCCAGGGCGTGGGTTACCGCGCCGCGATGAAGGGCAAAGACCTTCAACTGTCGCTGGGCTTCAGCCACGAAGTGATCTTCGAGGTGCCCGAGGGTGTGACCGTCGCTTCGCCGAAGCAAACCGAAATCTCTGTGGAAGGCATTGACCAACAGCTTGTTGGCCAAGTCGCCGCGAACATCCGCGCTTGGAAGAAGCCCGAGCCCTACAAGGGCAAAGGCATTCGTTACAAGGGCGAGTTCGTCTTCCGCAAGGAAGGCAAGAAGAAGTAAGGGGCAAGAGAAATGGCAAACAACAAAAGAGAGCTGTTCCTCAAGCGCCGTCTGCGCGTTCGGAACCGCATCAAGTCGGTGGCTGCTGGGCGTCTTCGCCTGTCTGTTCACCGCTCCAGCAAGAACATCTCGGTCCAGTTGATCGACGATGTGAAGGGCATCACCGTCGCTTCGGCTTCTTCTCTCGAGAAGGATCTGGGCGTCGTGGGCAAAAACAACGTCGAGGCGGCCGCCAAGATTGGCGCGACCATCGCCGAGCGTGCTCTCAAGGCCGGTGTCGAAGTGGTTTACTTCGATCGCGGCGGTTTCCTCTTTCACGGTAAGATCAAGGCTTTGGCCGACGCTGCCCGTGAAGGCGGCTTGAAGTTCTGAGGAGATAGACAATGGCAGAACGTGAAAACCGCCGGGACAATCGTGGTGGCAATGATCGCCGCGACAATCGGCCCGAGGAAACCCCGGAGTTCGCAGACCGTCTGGTCGCGATCAACCGCGTGTCCAAAACCGTGAAAGGCGGCAAGCGCTTCGGCTTTGCAGCTTTGGTGGTTGTGGGCGATCAGCGCGGTCGTGTCGGCTTCGGCAAGGGCAAGGCAAAGGAAGTTCCGGAAGCGATCCGCAAAGCGACCGAGCAGGCCAAGCGCTCGCTCATCCGCGTGCCGCTGAAGGACAGCCGCACCCTGCACCACGACATGGAAGGCCGTCATGGCGCCGGTAAAGTCGTAATGCGCACCGCCGTGGCGGGTACCGGCATCATCGCCGGCGGCCCGATGCGCGCTGTGTTCGAAATGCTGGGTCTGCAGGACGTGGTCGCCAAATCGATCGGCACCTCGAACCCCTACAACATGATCCGCGCCACCATCGACGGTCTGAAGTCGGAAACCTCGCCCCGCCAAGTTGCCGCACGTCGCGGCAAGAAAGTGGCCGAGATTCTGGGCAAGCCCGCCGCTGAAGTTGTGGAGGCTTGATCATGGCTGATACCAAAAAGACCATCGTCGTGCAGCAATACGCTTCCGCTGCCCGTCGCCCGGCTGTGCAGACCGCGACCCTCAAGGGTCTGGGCCTGAACAAGATCCGCCGCACCCGTGAGCTGGAAGACACCCCGTCCATTCGTGGCATGGTGGCTGCTGTCGCTCACATGGTGAAAATCATCGAAGAGCGCGGCTAAAGAGCGCCGGGGGCAACCCCGACCTCTCTTGCCTCAAACGCCCCGCCGCAAGGTGGGGCGTTTCGTCATTTTACGGTCGCTTAGCTTATACTTCCCCGAGGCAAGCCCGTGTTACCCTGTGGCACTCTCCTGGTTTCAGGAGTTTCAAGGGAGGAAGCAATGTCTGCAAAATACGCCGGTGGCTGCGCCCATGTGCATGTCACCTCCGACGCCGAACCGATCGACAACCACGAATGCCATTGCAACGTCTGCAAGGCCGTGACCGGCCAGCAGCATACCCATGTGGCCTTCTTCAACTATGGCGACGTGAAGGTTGACCACCCAGAAAAGATGAAGCGCGTGCCCTTCAACGCCAGCAACCCCAACGGCCCGCTGGAAATCTGCCTTTGCACCGAATGCGGCGCCGCGCTGATGCTGGACGACAAGCAGCACCGCATCCGCGTCGCCGTGCCCAACGTCATGGGCTATGACGACGCCAGCTTCCCCAGGGCCACCTACCACGCCTTCTGGGACGCGACGAAAGGCTACGAAAAGCCCCACGACGGCCGCCCAGTGTTCGAGGGCCTGCGGCCGGAGTTCGTATGGCCGATGGGCGCCTGAACGCCGGATCATGATTCTGCGCCCCGCCGCAAGGCGGGGCGTTCTGCAGGACGGCCCTGCGCGGCCAAGGCTTGATCTTCGGCCCCGAAGCGGGAAGGTTGTCCCGCGTCAAAGCCAGAGAGGGCCCTGCATGCTGGTCACCATCGCAATCCTGTTGTCCTGCCAGCTGGCGGGCGAGGTCGTCGCCCGTGCGCTCACCCTGCCCGTCCCGGGGCCGGTGATCGGGTTGATCCTTCTGTTCAGCGCCTGCACCCTGCGCCCCGCCCTGGCCGAGCGGGTCGGCCCGGTGGCGCGCGGCTTTCTGGGCTACCTGTCGCTGCTCTTCGTGCCTGCCGGGGTCGGCGTGGTGGCCAACCTGGGCATCCTCGCGCAGAACGGGGTGGCAATTGCAGTGGTGGTCATGGCCAGCACGGTGATCGCGATGCTGGTCAGCGTCGCCACCTTCCTTGTGCTGCACCGCCTGACGGGAGCGCAGAATGACTGACGTCGCCCAGATCTGGAGCTATCTGTCCACCGAGCCCCTGCTCTGGCTGACCTGCACCATCGTGGTCTATCTTTGCACCGATGCGCTGTCGCAAAAGCTGCGGCGGCATCCGATGGCCAACCCGGTGCTCTTCGCCGTGACGGTGATCGCGGCGATCCTCTGGGTCAGCGGCACACCCTATCAAACCTACTTTGACGGCGCGAAGTTCATCCACTTCCTGCTCGGGCCCGCGACGGTGGCCCTTGCCGTGCCGATCCACGCCAACCTTGCCACAATCCGCAAAACGGCCATCCCGATCCTCGGTGCGCTGGTGGCGGGCTCGCTTGCGGCGGCGGTCTCGGCGGTGGCGCTGGCCTCGGCGCTGGGGCTGCCCCGGCAGATCATCGTCTCGATCGCCCCGAAATCCACCACCGCCCCGGTCGCCATCGGCATTTCCGAACAGCTTGGCGGGTTGCCCACCCTGACGGCGGTTCTGGTGATCCTGACCGGGATTTTCGGCGCCATGGTGGTCACCCCGCTGATGAACGCGCTGAAGATCCGCGACTGGCGGGCGCGCGGCTTTGCGGTCGGCGTCGCCTCGCACGGCATCGGCACCGCCCGCGCCATTCAGGTCAACGAGACCGCCGGCGCCTTCGCCGCGATCGGCATGGCGCTGAACGCCGTGCTGACGAGCATCCTGGTGCCGATCGTGGTGGCGCTTCTGCTGTGAGCTTCAGGGACGAAGGGACGGTCCTATCCCTCTGACCGATAAGCCGAATCCTGCCGGCCCTGCCCGCGATATGGCGTTATTCGGCCACCAGCCTTGCTGCACCTTCCCCCCGCCCCCTAAGATTGCCGCCCTTGGGGTGCGGATGCCTCCCATTTTGACGAACCCAAAAGGAGCGCAGAATGCCAGAAGCACCGAAGATCGGACTCATCGGATTTGGCCGGGCGGGCAAGGCGGTTGCGACCGTACTGCTGGAATCCAAGGACGCCGATCTGCAATGGGTTCTGCGCAAATCGCGCAAGCTGGAACACCACTCGGTCCCGGAATTCCTGGGGGTCGAATCCGAAGAGGCCGGCTTCATCCTCTGCGCCGACGAATTCAGTGCCGCCGAACTGCTGGACATGTTTCCCGTCGATGTGATCGTCGATTTCTCCGGCACCGAGGCGCTGCGCTATTACGGCGAGGAGGCCAAGCGACGCAAACTGACGGTGATTTCAGCGGTGGCGGAATATGGCGAGGAGGATCTGGCCTATCTCAAGACCCTGTCTCACAGCATCCGGGTCCTGCATTCGGATAATGTGACACTGGGCATCAACTTCCTGCTGATCGCGGCCAAGGTGCTGAAGCGGATCGCGCCGGACAGCGACATCCAGATCATCGAGGAGCATTTCCGCTCCAAGACCGAGGTTTCCGGCCCGGCCCGGATGCTGGCCGATGGGCTGGACGTGCCGCAGGAGGAGATCAAGTCGATCCGGGCCGGCGGCATCATCGGGGTGCATGAGGTCCTGTTCGGCTTTCCTTTTCAGACCGTGCGTCTGAAGCACGATTCCATCGCGCGTGAGGCCTTTGGCACCGGCATCCTCTTCGCGCTGCAAAACCTGCCGGCGGTTCCGAGCGGCCTGTTTTCGATGGAGGATCTTCTGACGCCGCATTTCGACCTACGCCGTGCGGAGGCTGCGGGCGACACCGCCTCGCTGTGGCGGTTCTGGCCCGGGATCTGAACCCTCCGGCCTAGCGCAGCAAGGCAAGCAGGTCGGGCGAGGGCGTGCCGGTGACCGCCAGCCCCTGTGCCCGCTGGAAACCTGCAATCGCGGCGCGGGTCTTGGCCCCGAAGACCCCATCGGTCGAGCCGGTGTCATAGCCCAGCCGCGTCAGCCGCTCCTGCAGGCGGATGCGGTTGGCCTGGGTCAGGCCATTGGCATCGGGCGGAAAGCCCTGCACGAGCGGCCCCTTGCCCGAGATCCGGTCGGACAGATAGCCGACGCCCACCATGTAGAGCGTCGAGGAATTGTATTTCCCCAGCACCCGCCCGTTGTGGAACAGCAGGAACCCCGGGCCGGAGGTGGTGACCAGTCGCGCCGAGCCATGGTCGGGCACCTGGCCGCCCCGCCCGGTCAGAAGCCCCAGCTTGCGCCAGTCGGCGACCGTATGGACCTTGCCGCCCTGCCCTGCCGCGGCCTTGGAGACCTGGACCTCCATCCCCCAGGGCTGGCCCTTCTGCCACCCCGCTGCCTTCAGATAGCGCGCGGCAGAGGCCAAGGCGTCGGCGGGGTCATCGCTCCAGACATCGCGGCGGCCGTCGCCGTCGTAATCGACCGCATAGGACAGATAGGTCGTGGGGATGAACTGGGTGTGGCCCATGGCCCCAGCCCAGCCGCCGGTCATTTGGTCGGCGCTGATGTCACCATGGGCGAGGATCTGCAGCGCGGCCATCAGCTGGCCCTCAAAGAACTCTGCCCGCCGCCCCTCATAAGCCAGGGTCGAGAGGGCCGAGATCACCGGAACGGCGCCGCGTTTGGTGCCGTAAAAGCTTTCCACCCCCCAGATCGCCGCCACCACCCGCGCCTCGACGCCGTAGCGCGCCTCAAGCTTCGACAGCACGCCGGACTTCTGCCGCAGGGCCTTGGTGCCCATCTTGATCCGCTCGGGCGAGGCGGTGATGGCGAGGTAATCCTCCATCCCATAGATCGATTCCGCCTGGGCGCGGTCGCGCGCGATCACATCGGGCAGAAAGCCCGCATGGCGGAAGGCGGCATCCAGCGTCCGCTTCGAGATGCCGCGCTGCAGGGCGCGGGCGCGAAACTTCGCGACCCAGGCGTTGTAGCCCGCATCCGGCACCGCGGCATAGTCCTGCGCGAAGGCCGGGGCGGCCAGAAGGGCGGCGAGGCCAAAAATCGTCGCACGGCGCGTCAGGTCCATCACATCACTCATCCCGGTTCCAAGGCTTTGGGTCAGCCTATCTGCACCATCCCCGCAACCCAAGCGCAAACCTCGGGCCTTGCCATTCTTCGCCCAAAGCGCGATAGGCAGGGCCCTGTTGTGGTCGGCAAAGCCACCGCCAACCCCTTGCTTTATTGGATGCGTGAACGCCCATGGCCGTGACCTCCCTGCCCGATCTTGTGGCCGCAGGCCTGACCTCCGCCGCCGAGGCCGAGGGGCTTGGCCCCGTGGTGGACCAGTTCCGCCTGCGCATCACGCCCGAGATGGCCCAGGCCGAGCCCGGCGTGGCGCGCCAGTTCGTGCCCAGCCTGAACGAGCTTTTGATCCGCGCCGAGGAGCTCGCCGACCCGATCGGCGACCGGGTGCATGAACCGGCCCCCGGTGTCACCCACCGTTACCCGGACCGGGTGATCCTGCATGCAACACAAACCTGCGAAGTCTACTGCCGCTTCTGCTTTCGCCGCGAGACGGTGGGATCGGAAGGCCACCTGCCCGAGGAAGATCTGCAAAAGGCGCTCGACTATATCGCCGCCACCCCGGCGATCTGGGAGGTGATCCTGACCGGCGGCGACCCGATGGTCCTGTCGCCGCGCCGCCTGAAAAGCCTGATCGACCGGCTTTCAGCCATCCCCCATGTCGAGGTGGTACGCTTTCACACAAGGGTGCCGGTGGTGGCGCCCGACCGCATCTCGCCCGAACTGATCGCGGCCCTG
This sequence comes from Rhodobacter sp. P2_H5, assembly GCF_056403335.1. Lineage (NCBI taxonomy): Bacteria > Pseudomonadati > Pseudomonadota > Alphaproteobacteria > Rhodobacterales > Rhodobacter > Rhodobacter sp. P2_H5. The sequence goes on from NZ_JBFUFS010000004.1 coordinate 324,776, forward strand.
CAGACCCGTCCGGCGGTCTATGTGGTCGTCCACACCAACCACCCGGCAGAGCTGACGCCCGCCGCCTGCGCCGCTCTGGCCCGGCTCTCCGGCGCGGGCATTCCGCTTTTGTCGCAGACCGTGCTGCTGAAGGGCGTGAATGACCGGGTTGAGGTGCTGGAGGCGCTGTTCCGCGGCCTGATCCGCAACCGGGTGAAGCCCTACTACCTGCACCACGCCGACCTCGCCAAGGGCACCAGCCATTTCCGAACCACCATCGCCGAGGGTCAGGCCCTGATGGCGGCCCTGCGCGGACAGATCTCGGGGATTTGCCTGCCGACCTATGTGCTGGATATTCCCGGCGGTCATGGCAAGGTGCCGATCGGCCCCTCTTATCTTGCAGAGGGCGACGGCGCGCTGGAGGTGACCGACCCCAACGGTGGGCGCCATCTTTACAGTGACCAGATCGGCAGCCTCTCGCCCAATTGAAGGCCGCAGGGCTGGAGAACCGGCCCGAAGGCCCTATATTAGGGCCATGAAAATGCTTCGTGCCGCATGTTTGGCCCCGCTCGCCCTTTGTTTTGGCCTTTCCGCTCAGGCGGCCGAGGTGCCCCTGTCGGAGCTCTCGACCTATATCAACAGCCTGACTACGGCTGAGGCGCGGTTCGTGCAGACCAATGCCGATGGATCGACCGCCAAGGGCCGCATCGTGATCATGCGGCCGGGCCGGGCGCGCTTTGAATACGACCCGCCGAACAAGAGCCTGGTGCTGGCCGCGGCCGGTTCGGTGGCGATTTTCGACGCGAAATCCAACCAGCCGCCCGAGCAATACCCCTTGGAGCGCACGCCCCTGAACCTGATCCTCGCCCCCAAGGTCAATCTTTCGGCGGCGAAAATGGTGGTCGGGCATAGCGAGGTCAACGGCAAGACCCATATCGTGGCGCAGGACCCCAAACACCCCGATTACGGCACGATCGAGCTGATCTTCACCGAAAACCCGGTGGCCCTGACGCAGTGGATCATCACCGACGACATCGGCAACAAGACCTCGGTCGCGCTGGACTCGCTGCAGGTCGGCGGCACCTATCCGGGCAGCCTGTTCTCGATCACCGCCCAGACCAACAAGAACGAACGCTAACCGCGGCCAAAGGCTCAGACCTGCCTAACGCAGGCAGGTCTGCAGTTGATCGTGGTACATGGCGGCGCGCAGGCCGACGCGCTGCGCCACGCTGACCAGCCAGGACTTGGCCTTGTAGCTCTGGTTGGCAAAGCCGTTGCGCCCCTCGTGATAGGCGAGGTACTGGCTTTCGGCATCGGTCTTGGACAGGCCCAGCTTGCGCGTCGTCCCGTCGATATACCAACCCATGAAATCGGTCGCATCGCGGATGTTGTCGCGGCGCGCGCCCATGCGGTGCTCTTCCTTGCGGTAGTCGTCCCAGGTGCTGTCCAGCGCCTGCGCGTAGCCATAGGCCGAGCTTTGCCGCCCGAGGGGAATCACCCCCAGCGCATATTGGTGCGGCGTGCGGGCATTGCCGATGAACTTCGATTCCTGATGCAGAATCGCCATCTGCACCGAGATCGGAACCCCCCATTTCCTTTGGGTGACTTTCATGGCCGCAAGATATTGCGGACGTTGGTGAATGACAGAACAGGCGTCATCCAAATGGCGCGGCGCCGAAAAGTTGCCGCCCCCACAGGAGGCGAGAAACAGCAACAGGATCGACGCACGGAGAGTTCTGCTCATCTGCCCCTCATGCGTTCGTATTATTTTTTTCAACGATACGGGAAAATCGTCGCAACTCCAATGGGCAAGCTTCACCAACCATCAGGAAATACGCGCGGTTTCCCCCCTGTGCCGGGCAGGAAACCGCCGACTGTAGGGGCAAAGGCCACAGTTTGTTTCCCTCTGTATCGGGCAGATCTGTGGACAGCGCCGCCCCGCAGGATTAGTAAAATCGGATTGGGGGTACGACATGATGCTGAGAACGGCCGCGAAATATCACATCGGGCAGGTGTTGCGTCATCGCAAGCACCCGTTCCGTGGCGTGGTGTTCGACGTGGACGCGATGTTTTCCAACACCGAGGAATGGTACGAAAACATCCCCGAAGAGGCGCGTCCTTCGAAAAACCAGCCCTTCTACCACCTTCTGGCAGAGAATGACCAAAGCTACTATGTGGCCTATGTCTCTGAACAGAACCTGGTCCCGGATGAAACCGGCCAGCCGGTGAGCCATCCGGATCTGCCCGACCTGTTCGGCGATTTCACCGATGGGCGCTATCCGCTGCAGTTTCAACTGAACTGACCGCAGCCCGAAGCCGCGCTTACCGATAGGTAACTTCTTCCCGTTATCCTGCCTGCAGGTATCAGGAAGGAACGTGCGATGAATCTCACAACGGAACATATGGGCGAGATCATCGTGATCCGCGTGATGGATGACCGGATCGACGCCGCAAGTGCCATCAAGTTCAAGGAACTCATGCGCGAAATCGTCTCGACCCCAAGCTCGCGAGTGGTCTTGGACATGTCCAACGTGGGTTTTCTGGACAGTTCGGGCCTCGGGGCGGTGGTGGCCGTGATGAAGGCGCTTGGCCCGATCCGCCGGCTGGAACTCTCTGGCCTGACCGCCACCGTCGAAAAGGTGTTCCGCCTGACCCGGATGGATTCGGTCTTCATCATCCACAAATCCCTGCCTGAAGGGTTGCGGCATGCAGGCTGAGACCGCCCCAGGCGGGATCTTGTGCTTCATTCCGCCTGACCGCGCCCATCTGGTTCTGCCCGCCACGGTTCTGGGCGTGCGCCAGGCCCTGCGCGACCTGATGACCTGCGCTCTGGTCCAGGATTGCAGCCGCGAAGACATGGGCACGGCCGAACTGGTGGTGGCAGAGGCGCTGAACAATGTCGTCGAACACGCCTATGCCCGCTATCCCGGCACGATCGAGGTCGATATCCGGCGCCGGCGCGATCAGCTGCTTGTCCACATATCGGACCGCGGCCTGCCTATGCCGGGGGCCGAACCGCCCCTGGCCAAGGCGCCCGAACTCGGCGCCTTTGATGACCTGCCGGAGGGCGGCTTTGGCTGGTTCCTGATTCGCAACCTGGTGGAGGATCTGGCCTACCACCGCGAGGGCGACCGCAACCTTTTGAGCTTTCGCGTCAAGCTGGACAATGCGGCCTGAAACCGCAGACTGTTTCCAATCTTTTTGATCTGACACTGAAACGCCCAGATCTCCACCCATTTTCGCCGGACCCGCGCGGCAGGCTGGGGCTGTAGCTGCATAAAGCTTCCCTCGGCGTTACGGACCATTGCCCCCACCCAGTTCGCAGCGCCGAGGCACCTCCCCCCTTTCGCTTCGGCCCAATGCGCCCTAGGCTCGCCCAAAAGAGGTGAGCCATGCGCGACTTTCAGTTCCCAGGACGTTCCGCCGTTTATGCCGCTAATGGCATCTGCGCGACGTCACATCCCCTTGCAGCGCAGGCCGCGGTCGAGGTGTTGAAATCCGGCGGCAATGCCGTGGATGCCGCCATTGCGGGGGCCGTTCTTCTGGGAATCTGCGAGCCGCAGATGACCGGGATCGGCGGCGACTGCTTTGTGCTTCTGAAGCCTGCCGGTGAAGAGCGGGTGCTGACCCTCAACGGTTCGGGCCGCGCGCCGACTGCCGCCACCGCCGCCGCCCTGCGGGATCAGGGCCACAAGGTGGTTCCCGTCCGCGGGGTCGAGGCCGTGACCCTGCCGGGTGCGATGGATGCCTTCTGCACCCTTTCCGCCGATTGGGGGCGCAAGGGTCTGGCCGACAGTCTGGCCCCCGCGATCCGCTATGCCGAGGAAGGCGTGCCGGTCGCCCCGCGCGTCGCCTTCGACTGGGCCGATGACGGCCCCTTCCTGCAAGGCCGCGCCCGCGATTTCTACCTGCCGGGCGGCACCCCGCTCAAGACCGGCGCGATCTTCAAATCGCCGCAACAGGCCGAGGTGCTGCGCCGGATGGCCGCGCAGGGCCGCGCCGGGTTCTACGAGGGCGAGGTCGCCGAAGACATGATCGCCTCGCTGCGCGCGATGGGCGGGCTGCACACGCTGGAAGACCTCGCCGCGACCAAGGCCACCTGGGGCGAGCCCGTCTCGGGCACCTATGGCGACGTCACCCTGCTGGAACACCCGCCGAATGGCCAGGGTGCGACGGCGATCCTTCTGCTCAACATCCTGAAACACTTCGACATTGCGTCGATGGACCCCTTCGGCGCCCCCCGCGCCCATATCGAGGCCGAGGCTTCGAAGCTGGCCTATGACGCGCGCAACCGCTTCATCGCCGAACACAGCCCGCGCCTCGACTACATGCTGGCGCCCGAGACGGCGGCCCGGCTCGCCGCGCTGATCGACCCCAGACGCGCCGCCCCGACGCCGCATCCGATGGCCGAGGCCGTGCACCGCGACACGATCTATATCACCGTGGTCGACCGCGACCGGATGGCCGTGTCGCTGATCTATTCGATCTACTTCGGCTTTGGCGCCGGCCTCGCCTCGGACAAGTTCGGCATCCTCTACCAGAACCGCGGCGCGGGCTTTACCCTGGCCGAGGGGCACCCGAACGAACTCGCCGGGGGCAAGCGCCCGATGCACACGATCATCCCCGCAATGCTGAAGCGCAACGACCGGGTGATCATGCCCTTTGGCGTGATGGGCGGCGCCTATCAGCCCGCCGGCCACGCGCGCTTTGTTTCCAACATGATCGACTTCGGCATGGATGGTCAGGCCGCCGTCGACGGCCCGCGCAGCTTCTCCTGGGTCGATGGCATGCAGGTCGAGCGCGGCTATTCCGACGCCGTGCGCGCCGAACTGGCGCAAATGGGCCATGAGGTGTCGATCCCGCGCGATCCCCTCGGCGGCGCGCAGAACATCCTGTTGGACGACAGCGGCATCCTGATCGGGGCTTCGGACCCGCGCAAGGATGGCTGTGCCCTGGGGTACTAAGATGAACCGCGCCGAAATCTCCGCCAGCATCCTCGCCCTGACCGAGGGCGAGACCGACGCCGTGGCCCTGATGGCCACGGTCGCGGGCGAACTGCACCACCACCACGATTTTGCCGACTGGACCGGGTTTTACCGCGTGGTGGCACCCGAGCTTCTGAAGATCGGCCCCTATCAGGGCGGCCACGGCTGCCTTGTGATCCCCTTCTCGCGCGGGGTTTGCGGGGCTGCGGCGCGCACCGGCCAGATCCAGAACGTCCCCGATGTCGAGGCTTTTCCGGGCCATATCGCCTGCGCCGCCTCGACCCGGTCGGAACTGGTCCTGCCGGTCTGGAATGGTGCGGGGCGGCTTCTGGGCGTCTTGGACATCGACAGCGACACACCGGCCGCCTTCACCGCCGAGGATGAGGAATGGCTCGTCCCCCTCCTCGCGCAAGTTTTTGAAAAGGCCGAGTGATGGAGGGGTCGTGCCTCTGCGGCGCGGTGCGGTTCCGCGCCGTTCCGCCGCTGCGGCAGGTGATCGCCTGCCACTGCACGCAATGCCGCAAAAGCTCCGGCCATTACTGGGCCGCGACCGCCGTGCCGATGGCGCGGTTCCACCTGACTGAAGATGCGGGCCTGCGCTGGTTCCGCTCCTCCCCCACGGCGGAGCGCGGCTTTTGCGCCGGCTGCGGCGCCAGCCTGTTCTGGAAACCAACGGGCGAGGACCGCATCTCGATCGCCGCCGGTGCCCTTGATGGCCAGACCGGGCTGAGCATCGAAAGCCATTGGCATCAAGAGGATGCGGGCGATTACTACACCTCCCCCGCCCCGGCCGAGGCGCTGACAGGCAGCTGCCTCTGCGGCGCCAACCACTTCACCCTCGCCGGCCCGATGGGCGAGGTCACGGCCTGCCACTGCAGCCAATGCCGCAAGCTCTCCGGCCATTTCGCGGCCTCTTTCGATGCCGAGGAATCCGCCCTGCGCTGGCACTCCCACCTCATCCGCGAATTCGCCACCCCCGGCGGCGGCCAGCGCGGCTTTTGCCCCAGCTGCGGGTCGAGCCTGTATTTCCGCCTGGGTGACGACTTCTCGATCGAGGCGGGCTGCATCGCCAACCCGACCGGCGGGCGCCTCAGCGGCCACTTCTTCACCGCCGACAAGGGCGATTACTACGCGATCAGCGACGGCCTTCCGCAAGCGCCCGGGGCCTGATAACACGCGGCATTCGCGGTATCGGAGGCGACGATGGCAGAGATCATCCTACTTGACGGCGGCATGGGCCAGGAACTGGTGGCGCGTTCGGGCGACGAGCCGACGCCGCTTTGGGCCACCCGCGTGATGATCGACCACCCCGGTCTGGTGCGCGAGATCCACGACGATTATTTCGCCGCAGGGGCCTCGGTCGCCACGACCAACACCTACAACATCCTGCACGACCGGCTGGAGGGCGTCGGCCTCGACAACCTCTACCACGCCCTGCACCTGCGCGCCCTGATGGAGGCGCATGAGGCGCGTGCGGCGGCCGGGCGCGGGATGATTGCAGGCTCGATGGGGCCGCTGGGGGAAAGCTACCGCCCGGACCTGACCCCGGAAGTGTCTGTTTCCGCACCGCTTTATGCCGAAAAGGCGCGGATCCTGGCGCCGCATGTCGATGTGATCCTGCTGGAGACCATGTCCTCGCTCGACCTCGCCCGCGGGGCGCTTCAAGGGGCGCAGGCGGCGGGGCTGCCCGTCTGGCTTTCGGTCTCGGTCCATGACCGCGACGGCAGCCGCCTGCGCTCGGGCGAGCCGATCGAAGGGCTGCGCGCCCTGATCGCCGAACACCCGACCGCCGCTGTTCTGGCCAATTGTTCGATGCCCGAGGCGATGCTGGATGCTTTGCGCGTGCTCTCCACCATGGGCCTGCCCTTCGGCGCCTATGCCAACGGCTTTTCCGAGATTTCCTCGCTGCCCCTGCCCGAGGGCGGCGGCGCGCCGGATTACACCCACCGCCACGACCTGACGCCTGAGAAATACGCCGATTTCGCAATGACTTGGGTCGATATCGGCGCCACCATCGTCGGCGGTTGCTGCGAGGTGGGTCCCGCCCATATCCGCCATCTCGCCGCCCGGCTCAAATCTGCCGGCCACAACATCGCATGAAGGATTTCGACTACAACCCGCCGGATGTGCCGCTGTCGATCCTCCATGAGGACCGCGCGATTCTGGTGGTGGACAAGCCGCCGGGCCTTCTGTCGGTGCCCGGCAAGCTGGAGGGCCGCGAGGATTGTCTGGAAACCCGCCTGCGCCGCGCCTATCCCGGCACGCTGCTGGTGCACCGGCTGGATTGCGACACCTCCGGCGTGATGATCTTTGCCCGCAACAAGGCCGCGCAGGGCTTTCTGGGGCAGGAGTTTGAACAGCGCCGCGCGAAAAAGACCTATATTGCAAGGATTTCGGGCGTTCTGTCGCCCGCGACCGGCCGCGTCGATCTGCCCATCGGGGTCGATTGGCCGAACCGGCCGCGCCAGATGGTCGACCCGGTCAAGGGCCGCGCGGCGGTGACGGATTGGGAGGTCCTGACCCAGTCCGAAGACGAAACCCGCGTCCGCCTCTCTCCCCTGACCGGGCGCAGCCACCAGTTGCGGGTCCATATGCTGGCGCTCGGCCATCCGATCCTCGGCGATCCGATCTATGCGGAGACGCCCGAGGCCCATCCGCGCCTGATGCTCCATGCCGAGACGCTGGCACTGCACCATCCCGACACCGGGGAATGGGTCAGCTTCACCGCGCCCTGCCCCTTCTGACCCCTCCGGTCGCGAATCATCACAAGCTGTTTTCCGGACCTTCATCGTTCTGTGCTATGACGGGACGAAAGCAGGAAAGCGCCCGCCCGGCGCCCAGGAGAAGAACCGCGCCATGACACCCAAGACTTTGTTTGAAGTCAGATTTCTGCCGCTGACCGCCGCCGCGATCCTTGCCCTTGTCTTCACCCTTCTGGCCATCGCCTTCCCGGCGGAACGTTTTTTGAACGTGCCGCTGGTGATGCTCTGTTTGGCGATTCTGGCGCTTGGCGCGCATGACCTGACCCAGACGCGCCACGCCATCCTGCGCAATTACCCGGTTGCGGCGCATCTGCGCTTCATGCTGGAACATATCCGGCCCGAGATGCGGCAGTATTTCTTCGAGGGCGACAAGGACGGCGCCCCCTTTCCGCGCGACAAGCGGGCCATCGTTTATCAGCGCGCCAAGAAAGAGCTCGACAAGCGGCCCTTCGGCACGATGTTCAACGTCTATGAGGAGCAGTACGAATGGCTACACCATTCGATCGCGCCCAAGGCCGCAGCCCCCCTGGAGGCGATGCGCGTGCTGATCGGGCCAGAGACGAAAGCGCCCTATGCGGCCTCGCTCCTGAACATTTCTGCGATGAGTTACGGGGCCTTGTCGGCCAATGCGATCCGCGCGCTGAACAAGGGCGCGCAGCGGGGCGGCTTCTTTCACGACACCGGCGAGGGCGGCGTTTCGCCCTATCACCGCGAGTTCGGCGGCGATCTGGTGTGGGAACTCGGCTCGGGCTATTTCGGCGCCAGGGGCAAGGACGGCAGCTTCGACCCGCACCGCTTTGCCGAGGCGGCCGCCGATCCGCAGATCAAGATGGTGGAGCTGAAGCTGAGCCAGGGTGCCAAGCCCGGTCATGGCGGCGTCTTGCCTGCGGCGAAGGTGACGCAAGAGATCTCGCTGATCCGCGGCGTGCCCATGGGCGAGGATTGTGTTTCGCCCGCCAGCCATTCGGCCTTCTCGACCCCGGCGGGCTTGCTGCATTTCGTGGCCTCCATGCGCGAGATGTCGGGCGGCAAACCGGCCGGCTTCAAGCTTTGCATCGGCCATCGGTGGGAGTTCATGGCGATCTGCAAGGCGATGCTCGCCACCGGAATTACCCCTGATTTCATCGTGATAGACGGGAAAGAGGGCGGCACCGGCGCAGCCCCTCTGGAGTTCATGGACCATGTCGGCATGCCCCTGCGCGACGGTCTGAGCTTTGCCCATAACGCGCTGGTGGGCGTCGGTCTGCGCGACAAGATCCGCATCGGCGCCTCGGGCAAGATCACTTCGGCGTTTGATATGGCCAAGATCCTGGCCCTGGGGGCGGACTGGTGCAACGCGGCGCGCGGCTTCATGTTTGCGGTCGGCTGCATTCAGGCGCAGTCCTGCCACACCGGCATGTGCCCGACGGGCGTGACCTCGCAGGACCCCTTGCGCCAGCGGGCGATCGATGTGCCCGACAAGGCCGAGCGCGTGGCGAATTTTCACCGCAACACGCTGCATGCCCTGACCGAACTGGTCGCCGCCGCCGGCCTGTCGCACCCCTGCGAGCTGAAGCCGCATCACCTGATGCGGCGCGCGGCCTCTGACACGGTGATCTCTTTTGCCCAGCAATATGAGATACTTGCGCCGGGTCAGCTCTTGTCCGACCCAGCGGCCTCGCCGCAGTTCCGCGAGGCTTGGGCGCAGTCCAGCCCCGACACCTTCAGCCTGATCAGCTAAAGCCCAAGCGCCAGCTTCCGCCCCTCGTGGAAGGCATAGGCGGCGAGACGGGGTGCCGTGCAATCGCCGATCCGGTGCACCTCTTTCCCCGGGAAGGTTTCGGGGAAAGGATCGAAGGCGCAGTTGGTCGTGGACATGACAAGGGCGGAGGCGGGTAGGGTTTCCTCCTTCCCTGTCAACAGGTTACGCACCGTCACCCCATTGCCGTGCCAGCGGCTGAGGCAGTGTTCGGTCTTGAACTCCACCCCCAATTGCGCGAGCCGCCGGCGGGTAGCACCATCGGCGGCGGTGCGGGCGATTTCCTTGCCGACGAAGGGTTCAGGGGTGACGATGATCACCTTCCTGCCCTGTTCGGCCATGGCCCAGGCGGTGCCGACGCCGCGCCAGTTGGACCCCTCGTCATAGATCACCACGCTATCGCCCAACCGCGCCTCGCGCCGCAGGACGGCTTCAGGCGACCAGACGCCACCAAGCTCGATGCCCGGCAGGCTTTCGAGCTGCGGCACCCAGCGTTGAAATCCGGTCTCGTCCGGCAGCGACCCAGTGGCAAGCACCACCACATCCGCCGGATGCGCCGCGATTTCGTCGGCGTCGAGATAGGTGTTCAGCCGCAATGTGACGCCCAGCTTGGTGAACTGGCCTTCGTACCAATCCATCAGAGAAAGGATCTGCGCCCGCCGCGGCTGCATCCCCGCCAGACGGAACTGCCCGCCAACCTGCGGCAAAGCCTCAACGATTTCAACGGCATGCCCCCTTTCTGCCGCCGCACGGGCGGCCTCCAACCCGGCGGGACCGGCGCCTACGACCAGAACCGAACGCTTTTGCGCGGCGGCCGTGAACCGGTCGCCGCCCCATTCAAACTCACGCCCCGCCGAGGGGTTGATCAGGCAGGAAATCCAGTAATCCCGGCTGCGCCGCCCCCAGCACATCTGGTTGCAGGAGATGCAGCCGCGGATATCCTCGACCCGCCCTTCGGTGGTTTTGCGCGCCAGATGCGGATCGGCGATCTGCCCCCGCACGATGGAGACAAGATCGGCTTCACCACTGGCCAGGATCGTTTCAGCATTCTCCGGTGTTCTGATTCCCGCTTCCGAGGTTATGACAGCGTGTTTAACAATTCCTTTCAACTGCGCGGTCAGCGGGGTGGAAAGCTTTTCGCCATGGGTGAAAGGCGGGATGATGCCTTCGAAATCGAGATAGCTTCCGTAGCCGCAGGTCACATAGTCCACATGGCCGGTCGCGTCGTGCAAGCCTATGATTTCACACATTTCCGCGTCGGACAGCATGACCGGATAGGTCGGCGAATAGCTGATGGCGAGGCCGATGATGAAATCCTCGCCACAGGTCTTGCGGATGCGCTCGATCAGGGTTCGGGAAAACCGGGTGCGGTTTTCCAAGGACCCGCCCCAGCGGTCGCTGCGCTTGTTGCTCCACGGCGTCCAGAACTGATCGAGCAGGGAATGGTAGGCGGCCCAGACCTCAACCCCCTGGAATCCCGACAGTTTTGAGCGGAGCGCCGCCGCGGCATGGGCGTCGAGCAGCTCTTCGATCTCGGCCTCGGTCATGGCATGGGAGCCGTCGCTGTCGTGATAGCTGGGCTGGCCCGAGGGCGACCAATGCGGCGCGAAGCTGAGGTCGGAATCGCCATGCGCGCCGACGTGGTATTGCTGCTGCAGGATCACGGCGCCCGCAGCCTTGACCGCCTCGGTGATCTTGCGGAAATGCGGGATCACCTCATCGGAGGAATGCAAGTAATTTCCGCGGGTTAGCACGCCCGTCCGGTGCACGGGCACCGGTTCGGAGACGATCATTCCCGCCCCGCCCAGGGCGCGTTCCAGAAGATAGCCTTCGACCCTTGGGCCCGGAATACCCATGTCGGACATGTTGGCGGTATGGGCGCCAAAGACGATGCGGTTGCGCAACGTATGGCCGCGCAGGGTAAGGGGCGACAGAAGATGGCGGTGTTGCGACATGTGGGCCTCATGCGTTTCCGGCATGGGACCGCGAATCGACACATGTGTCAAGTTTTCTGATGCGGCAAGAATGCCGGGACGCCGTGTCTTCCCGCCGTCTTGCTTCCGTCTTGCTTTTGTCTTCACAAAATTCCGCACTGAAAGCCACAGCGGGCGATCCTAAGTGCGCCAACGCACAGGGTCAGGCGGCCCATCCCGTGCTCAAAGCTGCCACCCAATCGGGGAAATCGGCAGCGCGGGCGATGGAATCGCGGCGGTCATAGGGGATCAGGCGCTGGGTCACGGACCAGCCATGCGGCCCCCTGTCCAACAGCGCATAGGCGGCATGCGGGGCGCCGGCGCTGATCGCATAGGGCGAAGGCGCATCGCTGTCGGCAAAGCCGGGGCAGCCTACCGAGCCGGGGTTCAGGATCAGCCGACCATCGGGCAGGGTCACGGCGCGGGCGATATGGGTGTGACCGCAGAGCAGAACCTCGGCCGCGATGCCTGCGGCATGGGCCGCAATCTGGGACAGGGGGGCGCGGTGCAAGGTGCCGTGCTGCAGCTCCTCCAGCCAGAAGGTGTTGTCGTCCTTTGGCGTGGCATGGCAGAGGAAGACCTCCGCCACCTGCGCGGTGGGGGCCAGAGTGGCGAGCCACTCCAGCGCCTTGGCCGGCATATGGGGGGCCGCCGCCGCGTCCCAGTTGTCGTAGGTGCGGTCCACCAGCGCCCTGTCGTGATTGCCGCGCACGGTGAGGGCGGCAAGCTCCTCCAGAAGGTCGGCGGTGCGGGCCACGTCAAGCGGGCCCGAGAAGCAGTCGCCGAGGTTCACGGTCAGATCGGGCGATTGATGGCGCAGGTCCGCCATTACCGCTGCCAGGGCATCGGCATTGCCATGGATGTCCGACAGGACCGCAAGCCTCATTCGGCGGCCTGCGTCACGTCCCAGCCGGAGATGGCCTTGGATTCGAGGAACTCCTCCAGCCCCCAGATGCCGCCCTCGCGCGCGCGGCCCGAGGCTTTGACGCCACCGAAGAAGGCCCCTGCCCCGCGCGAGCGGCCATTGGTCTGCACCATCCCCGCCTTCAGTGCCAAGGCCATCCGGTTGCGTTTCGCGCCGTCGCGGGTTTGTACATAATCGGTTAAGCCATAGGGCGTATCGTTGGCGAGACGGACCGCCTCCGCCTCGGTATCGAAAGGAATCATGCACAGAACAGGCCCGAAAATCTCCTCACGCTCGATGGTCATGCCGGGTTTGACATCGGCAAAGACGGTCGGCTTCACATAGAAACCACGGTTCTTGTCCTCGGGCAGGCCGGGGCCGCCGGCGACCAGGCGCGCGCCTTCGTCGATGCCCTTCTGGATATAGCCCTGGATCTGATCCCACTGGCGCTTGTTGACCACCGGGCCGATATGGTTGCCGGGCAGATGGGCGCTGTCCACCTTGATCGAGGCGGCAACCTCGGCCGCGATGGTCACTGCGCGGTCATAGGCGGGACGCTCGACGAACATCCGCGAGGGCGCGTTGCAGGACTGGCCGGAGTTGTCCATCATCAGCCGCACGCCGCGCTCGACGGCTTTGTCATCGGCATCGGCGAAGATCACGTTGGCGCCCTTGCCGCCAAGCTCCAGCGTCACCCGCTTCAGCGTGTCGGCGGCGGCCTTGGAGATGGCTTTGCCGGCACGGGTCGAGCCGGTGAAAGAGATCATCTCGACATCGGGATGGGTCGACAATTGGGCGCCCACACCCATGCCGTCGCCGTTGACCAGGTTGAAGACGCCGGGCGGCAGGCCCGCATCATGGCAGAACTCGGCGAAGATCATCGCGTTGAGGGGGGATTCCTCGGAGGGTTTCAGCACGCAGGTGCAGCCGGCGAGGATGGCGGGAATCGCCTTCAGCGCGATCTGGTTCATCGGCCAGTTCCACGGCGTGATGAGGCCGACGACGCCGATCGGTTCAAGCGCGATCATCGTGTCAGGCGCATGGGGGCCGAGCGGGCGGAGCCATTCCAGCGCATCGAAGGCGGTCAGGAAATTGGTCAGGTGCCAGGGCAGGCAAGGCGCCTGCTGTTCGCGGGAATGGTCGATGGGGGAGCCCATCTCCATCGACATGGCCCCAGCCAGGTCTTCAACGCGCTTTTCGTAATGCTCGAGGATGCGGACCACGGCAGCCCGGCGCTCGGCCGGCGGGGTGGCGGCCCAGAGCGGGAAAGCGGCCTTGGCGGCGGCCACGGCGGCATCGGTATCGGCCTGCGACCCGAGCGAGATCACAGCACAGGGTTCCTCCGTCGAAGGGTCGATCACCGGGCAATCGCGCGGGGTGGCGGGGGCAACCCAGGCCCCGTTGATGTAGAACTCGCGGCGGATGATCATGGCAGGCTCCTGTGAAAGACGCCTGATCGTGGCATTCCCGGCCGGGGTCGGCAAGCATTCCGGCGTCATTTTTGATCAAATTCCGACCAATTTGGCCTGCGGGAAGATCACCCGCGCCGGAGGGATTTGGCGGAACAGCAGACTTTCTTGGGGCGAGGGCGCCGGAGGGGGATGAAATTTCGTTCCGATTTGGATATGTGCTAGGCATCAGAAGCCATTCATGAGGATGACCATGGGCCTTCGCATCAACGACATCGCTCCCGATTTCACCGCCAATTCGACCGCCGGGGAAATCAGGTTCCACGACTGGCTGGACGGCCATTACGGAATCATCTTCAGCCACCCGCGCGACTTCACCCCGGTCTGCACGACCGAGTTCGGTGCCGTCTCGCAATTGGTGCCCGAGTTCAAGAAGCGCGGCACGAAGGTGCTGGGCGTGTCGGTCGATTCGGTGCAGGACCATGAGAAGTGGAAGCGCGACATCGAGGCTTTCGGCGGCGCGCCGGCCGATTTCCCGATCATCGACGACACCAGCCTGACTGTCGCCAAGGCCTATGACATGCTGCCGGCCGAGTTTTACCTGCCGACCGAAGGCCGCACCCCGGCGCATTCGGCGACCGTGCGGACCGTGTACATCATCGGCAAGGACAAGAAGATCAAGCTGACCATGACCTATCCGATGTCGGTGGGCCGGAATTTCGCAGAAATTCTGCGGGCGCTGGATGCGGTGCAGCTGACCGATGGCGTGCCGCTGGCGACCCCGGCGAACTGGGAAGTGGGCCAGGATGTCATCGTGGCGCTGGCGCTGAACAACGAACAGGCGACCGAGAAATACGGCGCCCTCGACATCAAGCTGCCCTATCTGCGTTTTGCCAAGGCCCCGAAGTAAGGGCGCGATTTTGCGCAGAAAAATCGGGGTCCCCGGGGGTCAGGGCTGTTGCAGTCCCTGCCGCTCGGGGCCCGTCAGAAGCGCGTCGGTGACATCAAGCACCAGATCGGTGGCGGTGGCGATGCTCAGATCCTCACCGGTGGCGCGGCGCAGCCAGAGCCCGTCGATCATCGCGCCGAGCGACAGGGCCAGCTGGTCGAATCGGCCCTGCGTGACCAGCCCGGCGAAGACCGAGGCGAGATTCGACTTCAACCGCCGGTAAAACACCCGCTGCAGCCGCGCGTAACGCGGGTTGGTGGCGGAAGCGGCACAGACCGAAAGCCAGGCATTCGCGATGTTCGGCTCGAACAGCCCGGTCGGGAAGTTGCCCCTTATGATCGCCTCCAGCCGGCCCCGCCTTGTGGTTGCGAGTTGCAGGCCCTTGACGACCTCCTCCATCAAAAGCCGGTTGTTCAGCCGCACCATAGCGAAGAGGACGTCCTCTTTACCCTTGAAATAATAGGACAATATCCCCGGCGACATGCCGGCCTCCTCGCAGATGCGCTTGGTGGTCATCCCCCCAAGCCCATGCTGCATGAAGACGCGGTGCGCGGCCTCGATCAGTTCCTTGCGGCGCAGGTCTTCTATTCTGGTGCGGGTTCGGCTCATGGTTTTCTATAGCAGTTCAAAATTTTGTATGCACATACAAAAATTTATATTGACGCATAAATTCACCGGGCGCAGGCTTGCCCAAAATCAACACTGGGGAGTGGATCATGCGGAACAAGCTTGCGGGATGGGTGACGGCGGTTGCGGTTGTGGCGGCATCGGCGGCCTTTGCCGATGCCGAAAGCTGCAAGGCGGTGCGGATGTCGGACCTTGGCTGGACGGATATCGGCCTGACCAACGCCACCGCGATGACGGTGCTTTCCGCTCTGGGCTACACGCCCAGTCAGAACCTGCTCGCCTTGGACGTGACCTTTGTTTCGATGCAGCGCGGCGATATCGACATTTTCCAGGGCAACTGGCGCCCGTTTCAGGACGAGCAATACAAGCAGTTCTTCGATGACGGCTCGGTCACCCGGCTGGGGATGAACCTGGAAGGCGCGAAATACACCCTCGCCGTGCCGAAATATGTCGCCGATGCCGGCGTTGCGAGCTTTGACGATCTGGCGGCGCATGGCGCGGAGTTCGGCAAGAAGATCTACGCGATCGAACCGGGATCGAACCAGCCCTTGCTGGATATGGTCGCGGCCAACCGGCATGGGCTTGGGGATTGGACCGTGGTCGAAAGCTCGGAAGCCGGGATGCTGGCGCAGGTTGACCGGGCCGAGGCGAAGAAGGAATGGATCGTCTTCCTCGGCTGGCAGCCGCATCCGATGAACGTGACGCATCAGATCAGCTATCTCTCGGGCGGCGATATGGAGTTTGGTCCGAACTATGGCGGGGCGACCGTCTATACCATCGCGCGGCGCGGCTATGCCGAGGCCTGCCCGAATGTGGCCAAGCTTTTCGCGCAGATGAAATACGACATCGACTTTGAAAACACCGGGATGCAGATGGTGACCGGCGACGGGAAAGAGTTCACCGATGCCGCCAAGGAGATGCTGGTCCAGCGGCCGGAACTGCTCGACGCCTGGTTGAAGGATGTGACCACGCTGGACGGCAAACCCGCCCTGCCCGCTGTCAAAGCCGCTTTGGGGATGTGATGAGGGCCGCAATTCTTGACGGCTACGGCCAGCCTTTGCGGCTGGTCGATTTGCCCATGCCGGTGCCCGGCCCGGGTGAAATTCTGATCCGGCTGGAGGCGAGCGGGGTTTGCCACTCGGACGTGCATATCTGGAAGGGCGAAACGCGGCCCGCTGCGGCGCCGGACCCGTTTATCCTTGGCCATGAAGGGGTTGGTGTGGTCGAGGCCTTGGGCCCCGGTGTCACCGACTGGCAACTTGGCGATCGGGCCGGGGCGGCCTGGATCCATGACACCTGCGGGATTTGCGATCTGTGCCGGTCGGGGCACGAAAGCTTCTGCGCCGCCCAGCGCGCGCATGGCTTCAACGTGCCGGGGACCTTTGCCGAATATGTCGTGGCCAAGGCCGCCTTCGCTGTGCGGGTGCCGGAGGGTGGGGCGGCGGCGCTTGCGCCCCTTATGTGCGCCGGGCTGACCGCCTTTGGCGCGGTGGAGCGGGCGCAGGTCGCGCATGGCGAGACCTGTGCGATCTTCGGCTGCGGCGGTCTGGGGCTTTACGCGATCCAGATCGCGGCGCGGCGCGGGGCGCGGGTGGTGGCGGTGGACTCTGATCCGGCCAAGCTGGACCTTGCCCGCAGGATGGGGGCTTCGGAGGTGGTGCTTGCCACGCCGGCGCTGGCCGAGGGCTGGCCCGAAGCCTTGCGCGCCCATGCCACAATCAACTTTGCCCCCACGCCGCGCAGCTGGCCCGCGATGCAGGCGGCGACACGGCCTCTGGGCCGGATCGTGGCGGCGGCGATGGTGTCGGAACCGGTGCCGCTCAGCCAGGAATGGCTGACCTGGACCGGGATCACCATCACCGGCACCAGCGTCGGCAGCCGCAGCCAGATGGTGGAGATGATGCAGGAGCACGCCCGCCAACCCTTTGAAAGCGCTGTCGTAAAGATCCGGCTTCAGGACGTGTCGGAGGCTTTGGCCGCCCTCGCAAACGGTCGGGCGCGGATGCGCTACTGCGTCGAGTTCTGAAACCCAGGACGCCGGGACGGGGGCCTACTTCCCCTCGGCCCGGCGCGCCTTTTTCTGATCGACACGGCGCACGATGCGATAGGTGAACCAGCCGAGAAGCCCCGAGCCTACCGCGAAGGCCGAATAGGACAAGGGCCAGGGAATCCCGTCGGTCACCCGCGAAAACTCGGACATGCCGCCCATGCCGGCCAGGATGTTCATCGGCAAAAACACGAGGCTCAGCATGGTCAGCTGGGTCACGCGGCGGTTCTGGTTGATGTTGATGAAACCGATGGTCGCATCCATCAGGAAGTTGATCTTGTCGAACAGAAAGGCCGTGTGGCTGTTCAGGCTTTCGATGTTGCGCAGCACCTGTTTGGCGTCCTGCGTGATGTCCTTGGCCAGAACCCGCGACTGCATCAGGAAGACGATGGCGCGCTGGGTGTCCATGATATTGGCGCGGATACGGCCGTTCAGATCCTCTTCCTCGGCGATGTCGGCGAGGACGGAGGCGGCCTCTTCGTCGGTCATGGTTTCCGACAGGACATGTTTGCCGACGCGGCTGAGGGTCTTGTAGATATCCTCAAGACTGTCGGCGGAATATTCCACGTCCGAGCCGTAGAGGTTCAGGAGAAGGTCGAAGCAGTCGCTGGCATAGCCCGGCACCGTCTCGGCCCGGCGGCGTTGCAGGCGGAAGACCGGAAGATCCTCGTTGCGCAGCGAAAACAGGATATCCTTGTGCAGGATGAAGGCCACCGGGATCGAGCGGCTTTTGCCGCCGCGGTCCAAGAGGAAGTTGGAATGCAGGTTCAGGGCGCCGTTTTCATCGACATGGAAGCGGTTGGAGACCTCCAGATCGGTGGCATCGCCGGGGTCCTGCAGGTCGAGCCCGTAAAACTCGCCGATATAGGCGCGCTGTGCGGAGGAGGCGTTCAGAAGGTCGATCCAAACCGGCTTCTTGCCCTCCAGATCCTTGCGGGCCTTGATCGGGTTTTGCTTGATCCGCCCGCCGTTGAGTTCAAAGACCGTGACCTTGGTTTCGGCCAGACGCGGGCCGGCCACCTCTTCCAGCCGGTCGCGGAGTTCGTCGGACACTTCCCACAGCACATCGGTCGAACGGCCGGCCGGCACGCGCGGCCACAGCATCGCGGCCTCGTCTTCGGGCAAAGCCTCAAGGATTTCAACGATGTCGGCCACGGCCAGCTTGGCCATGAAGTTTTCCAGCTCGCCCAGATGCTGGCGTTCGACGACGCTTTCGACCAAGCCCTGATGCGGGGCGCTTTGCCCTTTGACCAGACCCTCGACCAGCTTCTGCTTGCGGAGGAGTTCGCGCACGGCATCGAGATACATGGCCACTCCGTCCCGGTTTCAGGCATGGTTCAACAGGGCCGGGGCGGTCCTGTCAAGCCGGGATGGCGCGAAAAGAGCGGGCTTTCAGGCGGCCTTGGCGTTCAGCGGCACCGAGGCCGGCGCAGGCTTGCGGCCATAGCGTGCGATGCCGAGATCGGAGGTGTCGATCTGCGGCGCACGACCCGAGACGAGGTCGGCCAGAACCTGGCCCGAGCCCGTGGACATGGTCCAGCCCAAGGTGCCATGCCCGGTGTTGAGCCAGAGGTTGCTGTAGGGCGTGGTGCCGATGATCGGCGTGCCGTCGGGGGTCATCGGGCGCAGACCGCTCCAGAACAGGGCCTTGGACTGGTCGCCCGCGCCGCCGAAGAGGTCCTCGACCGAATGGGTCAGGGTTTCCTGCCGGCGCTTGGACAGCGTGTTGTCGAAGCCCGAAATCTCCGCCATGCCGCCGACGCGGATCCGGTCGCCCAGACGGGTGATCGCGATCTTGTAGGTCTCGTCCATCACGGTCGAGACCGGGGCCTTCTCGGCGTCGACGATTGGCACGGTGATCGAATAGCCCTTCACCGGATAGACCGGCAGCTTCATCCCCAAGGGTTTGGCCAGCGCGGGCGAATAAGACCCCAGCGCCAGAACATAGGCATCCGCCGTCACCCGGCCTTCCGAGGTTTCGACCCCGGTGATCTTGCCGCCCTGGCTTTCCAGTTTCTTGATCGACACGCCATAGCGGAAGGTCACGCCCGCCGCCGCGCACATCTCGGCCAAGCGGTTGGTGAACTTGAAGCAATCGCCGGTCTCGTCCCCCGGCAGGCGCAGGCCGCCGGCAATCTTGTGCAGCGAGGTGGCAAGGCCCGGCTCGGCGGCCACGCATTCGGCGGGGGTCAGGACCTCGAACGGGACGCCATCAGCCTTGAGGACCGCGATATCCTTGTAGGCGGCATCGACCTGCTTTTGCGTGCGGAACAGTTGCAGCGTGCCTTGCGTGCGTTCGTCATAGGTGATGCCGGTGGAGGCGCGCAGGTCGCGCAGGCAGTCGCGCGAATATTCCGCCAGCCGCACCATCCGGCTTTTGTTGACCGCATAGGCCGCCGAGGTGCAGTTGCCCAGCATCCGGATGATCCAGTCGAGCCGCGCCACGTCGATCTTCGGCTGCAGGATCAGGGGGGCGTGGTGCATGAAGAGCCATTTCATCGCCTTCATCGGGATGCCGGGGGCGGCCCAGGGCGAGGCATAGCCGGGCGAAATCTCACCCGCATTGGCAAAGGAGGTTTCCAGCGCCGGGCCAGGCTGACGGTCGATCACCGTCACCTCATGGCCGGCTTGTGTCAGATACCAGGCCGAGGTCACGCCGATCACGCCAGCTCCCAGAATAACCACGCGCATGAAACTCTCCTGTCTTGGGGTTGGTTCAATATAGGGCAAAGTCGCTGACGCTTCTTTGCGAAGATCGGCGCGGCGGGCGGGGATGTGTGAAGTTTATCCCGCCCTTTTCATCATTCTTCGAAGGATTTCCTGCAGGCTTTTCGCCATGCCGGATATTTGTGCGTTTTGAAAACTTTGACCAGCCGCGAGGCGACTCGGTCTAGACTGCGATCATTGCATCAAGAGGAGGACTGAATGAAGCGACTTGCTGCCATGACCGCCCTGCTGATCACCGCTTCTGTGGCGCATGCCCAGGATGTAGGCGGGCAATACCGGGTGAAGGGCACCAATCTGGACGGCACGAGCTATGAGGGCGAGGCGCAGATCACCGCAAGCAGCGATTACACCTGCCACATCGTCTGGACCACCGGCGGCTCGACCTCCTCCGGCATCTGCATGCGCGACAGCAATGCCTTCACCGCCGCCTATCAGCTGGGCGACAAGATCGGTCTGGTGATCTACCTGATCCAGAAGGATGGCACGCTGGAGGGCAGCTGGACGGTGGATGGCGTCAACGGCGTGGGGACCGAGGTGCTGACCCCGGAATAGGTCAATACTGGTCCAGATCGCGGAAATCGGGCTCGACCGCCGGGCGCTGTTGCAACGCGTCATGTTCCCAGCGCTTCGCCTCGGTCAGGAAAGCATAGACCCCGCCGGTCGCCGCATTGACAAACCCGGCCCAGCCGCAACGCCAGAGGCCGTTGTGGAAGTAAAGCCGCAGGAAATAGAGCGGCGGGGAGAGGAGCATCTTCCACGGCTGGGCCTTCTTGCCCTGTTCGGCCTTCATCTCGGCCTTGAGGGTGGAGTATTTGTTTTCCTTCAGGATCTGCTCTTTCATCCCGATCGGGCGAAAGTGCAGAAGGCCGCCGTTCGGGGCCTTTTCGACCCGGCCTTGGGTGACGATGCCCTCGTGCACCTTGGCTTTCAGGTCGAACCGCGCCTTGCCGTTGCGGAAGAGGCGGGCGTTGAAACGCTCCTTCGCCTGCGGCAGGGCATAGCCGAAACCGCCGAGATAGGGGTAGCGGGTGACGCGCCAGGCGGTCACATCGGGGTTTTCGATCAGGCGCGGCAGGTCGGCGGCGAGTTTCAGGCTGATGCGCTCGTCACTGTCGACCGAGAGGCACCAGGGCTGCTGGCATTGCTCCAGCGCGAACTGCTTTTGCCCGGCATAGCCGCGCCATTTTTCCGAAATGATGCGGAGGGGGAAGCCCTCGGCCTTGAGGCGTTCGAGAATCTCCAGCGTGCGGTCGGTGGAGCCGCTGTCGACCACGACAATCTCGGCGCACATGTGCAGGCTGCGGATGCAGGGCTCGATATAGGGTTCCTCATTCTGGCAGATCACGAAGGCGGAAATCGGAAGCGTCATGCCGCCCCTCCCTGCCCCAGAAGGCTGCCCCGGAAGACCGCCATATAGTCGCGGCAGACGGCATCTTCCGACAGGAAATCATCCAGCCTTTGCCGGGCGTTGACGGCATATTCCCGCGCCTTGGCCGGGTCGTCGCGCAGACGGATCAGCGCCGCGGCGATCTGGGCGTCATTGTCGATATCGGCCATCAGCCCGTCCACCCCGTCGCGCATGTACCAGCTTGGCCCTTCGGAGCGGGTCGAGACCGAGGGCACGCCGGCCGCCCAGGCCTCCAGCAACAGGTTGCCCAGGGGTTCGTGGCGCGAGGGCATGAGGAAAACATCGGCGGCGGCGATATGGTGGACCGGATCATCGACCCAGCCGATGAAGCGCACCCTGTCGCTGACGCCAAGAGTCTTGGCCAAGGCGGCGAGGTCATCCCGCTCACCGCCATCGCCGATCAGCCAAAGCCAGGCGCCGGGGATGCGGGCAATGGCACGCACCGCCATGTCGAGCGCCTTGCGCGGCTGGAAGCGGCCCCCGGCGGCCACCAGGAACACGCCCTCGGGCGTGTCATGGGCGGCACGGGGGATGGGTTTGGGCGTCACGTCGGGGGTGAAGTTCGCGATGGTCAGGGCGGGCTTGGTCCAACCCAGATCGCGGCATTTCTGCGCGATGCCGGGGACATTGCCGACCAGAAGGTCGCAATTGCCGAAATGCTTCAGGTTTTCCGGAAAATCCCCCATCCGAGCCAGTTTCACGACTCCGGGCCAGCGGTGCAGCAGCCGTGCCGCGCGCGGCATCCAGGCCATGACGGCGTCGGGTTTCCAGTCCTTGACCCAACGGTCGGCCTGATAGTGCAGAACGGCGGAGAGCGGCGACAGGCGGCTGAAGTTGTTGCGCATCACCGGGCCCAGATTGGCCACATGATGATCCCAGCTGCGCCCCGGGCGGATCACAAAGCGCTGCTCGACCCCACGCCGGTCCAGCGCCTGCGCCAGCTTGACGAAAAACCGCTCGGCCCCGCCCTCCTTGCCGAAGTGAAAGTGGATGACTTTGAGGGTTTTGGCGGTCAAATTCAGGTCTCCGGCAACATTTGGCTCAAGCGGGCGCGGTGCCGCAAAGGCCATCTTCGGACCTTCATCGCATCTTGCCATGTCAAAGGTCCAGCGTGAAGTCGGTGGGGCCTGCCTAGCGCGCGGGCATTGGCAGGCGCGACAGGATGGCGAGGCGGGTCAGCTTCCGGCGTGCGGCGTCGATCTGGGTTTGGCGGGCCAGATCGGTGGCGGCGCGCAGGCTCGCCAGCGCGGCGGGGGTGACTTCGGGGGCCTGCATCGGCCCGCTCAGCTCCGCCTTCTGCGCCTCGGTCGCCTGCCAGTCGCGGCGGGGGAATTGGTAGAAGCGGTAGCGCGGGTCATTCTGCGGCAACATCCAGACATCGGGGCGCTGTGCGGGGTTGAAGATGCCCAGCATCGGCAGGTGGATGGTCTCTGCCCCCGACATCCAGGCCGCGAGCCAGGAAAAGGTGCTGACGCTGACCGCGATATGGCGGGCGAGGCGGATCGCGGTGAAATCCCCGAGGATGCCCTGGCTCGGCACGAACCGCGCCGAAGGATAGCGGCGGCGCAGCAGGTCGGAATAGTAGTCGTCCGACAGCTGGCCCAGAAAGACCGGCTTCAGGCCCGTACTTGCGATCAGCTGGTCGTACCAGCCGAGCGGTACAGGACCATAGCCGGAATGGGCCGCTTTCAGGATCTCGTCGCCGCGGACGTTGATCAGAAGCTCGTCGGCGGCGGTGGCAGGGCCCATGCCCTCGGCCAGCGGGAAGAGGCTGGCAAAGCGGGCGGGTGGCGCGAAAAGGTCGCAGTAGAGCGGCACATCGCGCAGCTTGGCGCGGGCCAGGGCACCGGAACGGAACAGATCCTCCACCCCCTGCCCCGCGCCCTTGTGGAGGTGCAGCGAGGGGGTCAGAAACTCCCACCGTGGCGCACCGGGGCGGGAGAGGTGCCAGAGCGGCAGGTCATAGCCGCGGATCTCCAACCCCGGAACCCGGTCCTGCAGGCTGGTCGCATAGATCAGCTGCAGCATCTGATTGCCAAGATTGCCGCGTGGCAGAAGATAAAGATCCGGCATGGCAGCCCCCTCGGAAGAAAACACCCGAGGCTGGCGCCCCGGGTGCAGACAGGATCATGGATTGATCGCCAAGGACAGAAGGGCTCAAGCCTCGGAAGGCTCTTCCTTCTTCTCGGTGATTTCCAAGCCGGTTTCCTGATCGACCATCTTCATGCCAAGGCGGACCTTGCCACGCTCGTCGAAGCCGAGGAGCTTGACCTTGACCTCTTGACCCTCTTTCAGGATCTCGTTCGGGTGGTTCAGGCGCTTGGAGGCGATCTGCGACACGTGGACGAGGCCGTCCCGCTTGCCGAAGAAGTTCACGAAAGCGCCGAAGTCGACCAGTTTCACCACTTTGCCGGTGTAGATATGGCCTTCTTCCGGCTCTGCCACGATCGACCAGATCATGTCATAGGCCTTCTTGATCGCCGCCGCGTCGTTGGACGCGATCTTGATCATGCCGTCGTCGTTGATGTCGACCTTGGCGCCCGAGACTTCCACGATTTCGCGGATGACTTTGCCGCCGGAGCCGATGACTTCCCGGATCTTGTCGGTCGGGATGGTCATGGTTTCGATCTTCGGCGCATAGGCCGAGAAGGCCTGCGGGCCGGAGAGCGACTTGGCCATCTCACCCAGAATGTGCATCCGGCCGTCCTTGGCCTGCGCCAGGGCCTGCTCCATGATCGCGGGCGTGATGCCGGCAATCTTGATGTCCATCTGCAAGGAGGTGATGCCATTGGCGGTGCCGGCAACCTTGAAGTCCATGTCGCCGAGGTGATCCTCGTCTCCGAGGATGTCGGTCAGCACGGCAAAGCGGCCGTCGTCTTCCAGGATCAGACCCATGGCAACGCCAGCCACCGGCGCTTTCAGCGGCACGCCCGCGTCAAGCATGGAGAGCGAACCACCGCAGACCGAAGCCATCGAGGAGGAACCGTTGGATTCGGTGATCTCGGACACGACACGGATCGTGTAGGGGAAATCGGTCGCAGCCGGCAGAACCGCCTGCAGCGCGCGCCAGGCCAGCTTGCCATGGCCGATTTCACGACGGCCCGGGGAGCCGACACGACCCACTTCACCAACCGAATAGGGCGGGAAGTTGTAGTGCAGGAGGAAGTTCGACCGGGTGTTGCCGTTCAGTGCGTCGATGATCTGCTCGTCTTCGCCGGTCCCGAGGGTGGTGACCACCAGACCCTGGGTCTCGCCCCGGGTAAACAGGGCCGAACCATGGGTGCGCGGCAAGAGGCCGGTTTCGCAGACGATCGGGCGGACGGTCTTGTTGTCACGGCCGTCGATGCGGGCACCGCCGTTGATGATGTCACCGCGCAGGATCGAGGATTCCAGCTTCTTGATCGCTGAGCCGAGGTTGATGTCGGCCAGGTCTTCCGGCGCCAGCGCCGCCTTGATCGCAGCCGAGGCGGCATCGATCGCGTTCGAGCGTTCCTGCTTGTCGCGGAGCGCGAAAGCGGCGCGCATCTGCACTTCGCCGGCGGCCTTCACCTTGGCGTAGAGCGCCGAGATATCGGGGGGCGAGAAGTCGAAGGGCTCTTTCGCGGCGATTTCCGCAAAGTCGATGATCAGGTCGATGACCGGCTGCATCTGGGCATGGCCGAACTTCACGGCGCCGAGCATTTCGTCTTCCGACAGTTCGTAAGCCTCGGACTCCACCATCATCACGGCGTCTTTGGTGCCGGCGACGACGAGGTCAAGGCGCTGCTCGGGGTTCTTGCGGAGCTGGGTCATGTCGTCCATGGCCGGGTTCAGCACATAGGCGCCATTGGTGAAGCCGACGCGGGCGGCGGCGATCGGGCCCATGAAGGGCACGCCGGAGATGGTCAGTGCTGCGGAAGCCGCGATCATCGCAACGATATCGGGGTCGTTGACCAGGTCGCAGGACAGCACGGTCGCCATGACGAGGACTTCATGCTTGAAGCCTTCGACAAACAGCGGGCGGCAGGGACGGTCGATCAGGCGCGAGACCAGGGTCTCTTTTTCCGAAGGGCGGGCTTCACGTTTGAAGAAGCCGCCGGGGATCTTGCCGGCGGCGTAGTATTTCTCTTGGTAATGCACGGTCAGGGGGAAGAAATCCTGTCCGGGTTTCGCCGCTTTGGCGAAGGTCACGTTGGCCATGACGGAGGTTTCGCCCAAAGTGGCAACAACCGAACCATCAGCCTGACGCGCAACCTTGCCCGTTTCCAGCGTGAGCGTTTCGTTGCCCCACTGGATTGATTTCGTAGTGATATTGAACATGTATCGTTTCCTCTCGGATCAGCCCGGCGCTCCGGGTGTCCGTGTCTGGCGGCCCCATTGCCGCCGCCCCCCCAATCCTTCGCATGTGGCCGGGGGCATGGCCTCACGTCGCAGATTGCGGGCGCATACAGGAAAATGAGGCGTTTGGGAAGAGGCAGGGTGGCGCAGGCCTATTCGGCGGCGGGCAACATCCGGATACCCTCGATCGTCGCGTAGTAGGAACGCGGCAGCCATTGCTGGATGGTGCGCTGCAAAAGCGCGTCGCCCGTCACATACATGCGCCCGGCATCGACCTCGCGCGCAACGGTGGAGCGGCCATAGAAGATCGCGCTCAGCGACACCTTGGTCAACTCGACGTAAAGATCGACGTCGAAGTCGGGCATGGCGACGCAGACTTCGCAGGGCGACCCCGGTTGAGCCACGAGGTAATAGGTCGTGTAAGGCCCGGGTTCGTCCGAGAAGTTGAACCGCACCACCACCCGCCGCTGGGGAAGGACCTCTGATTTGATGTATTTGCCATAGGCCCACATCATCTGGGCAACGTCACTTTCCGCCAGGGCCACATCGGCCTCGATGTTGCGCTGCGCCCAGATGCACAGGGCATCCATCGCGGGTTCCAGATCGATCGCCATCTGGGTGCGCACATAGTCCACCGTGCCCTTAGCGCGGTCCTCGATCCGCTCGATCAGGCCCATGCGTTCCAGCTCGGTCAGGCGCTTGGACAGGACACCGGGAGATATGTTGCCAACGGCACGGCGCAGATCGCTGAAGCGGGAATAGCCCGACCACATCTGATTGAGGATCGGCAGCGTCCAGCGCGGCTCGATCACCTCGCAGGCCTTGGACAGGGCGCAGATCGTCCCATAGGGTTTGGTGGGCATGGCATCCCTCCTTTGCGGCAGTTTACGGCAGCGAGGCGCGTTGCGGCTAGTACGAAAACCGTAGCGCCAGCGTTCCTTTCCAGAACTGGCCGCAGGCCGGGGCGGCGCGCAGGATGGGTGGCAGGAAACCTCAAACCAAAGGTGACATCATGCTGAACCCTTCCCGAGACCGCCTTTCCCTTACCTCCCTTATGCCGCAGCTTCTGCCGATGGCCCCCGCACTCGCCCTTTGCGACGAGGCCATTCGCCGCCGTCAGATCCGTGGCAGCTATGGGCGCATGACCGACACCCAATTGCGCGACATCGGCCTGACGCCCCATGAGGTGAACGTCGCCCTGTCGCTTCCGTTGGACCGCAATGCGACAGATTTTCTGGCCAAGGCGGCGTCTGCAGAGGCGACGAAGTGGTGACAGGCAAGCCCGGCCTTTCATGTACCCCGGCCTTTCGGGTACCAAACAGGCGCCGCGCCATCGCGGCGCTTGCGAACCACGCTTCTGTGGTCATTGCATGACGCGGTTCCATCCCATTCGACTTCGAAATCGGGTTATGGCATCCTCTGTAAAAAACCTGGGGAGGAATGCATGAAAACGGTTCGTCTCGCCGCAGTGTCCCTTTCCGTCTCCTGTCTCATCCTGTCGCTCGCCACGACTATCGCACGGGCCAGAGTGGCCTTCGACCAGATGCCCGCAGGCTGTAATTGGGTGACGCATTATTCCAACGGAAATGTCTGGCGCGATACCTTCACGGGAAAGCAGGGGCGTTTCTACATCGTGGAGACGACCGATGCGAAGAACGGCGCCAAGCACGTAAAGCAGACCAGATACGATCTTGAGGGCCGGATGGTCTATCGCGACTGGGGCGGCGGGAAATGGGAGAAGTTCAAGCCCTTCAGCTGCTATGACGAGATGGGCACCTGCACCTACCGTTTCTCCAACGCCGATGGTGCCAACCTCAAGATCGTGAACACGAAGACCAAGTCCGGGGAGGGCTATCTGATCCGCGCAGGCGTTCCGGGCGGCGAGACCTTCAACGACGATCATGTCTTCTACGGCCCGTTCAACCTGTCCGTGCGGCAGTGGTCGAAGAACTTCTCTGACACGACCGGTGATTTCCGCCAGTGCGGAAGCGGTATTTCCTGACCCCGACCTTGACCCTGCCACGAAGCGGCAGGAGTGACGGAGGAAGCTTCAGCCCTGATGGCTGCGACCCGCCACCAGCGCCACGCCGGTCAAGGTCACCACAAGGCCCAGCGCCATGGTCAGGGTGAGAGGCTCGCCAAACAGGAAGAAGGCCCAGATCAGCGTGACGGGGGGCGAGAGGTAGATCGTGGCCGAGACCATGGCCGCAGGGTAAAGCCGCAGGAAGGCAAAATAGATCACCCAGGCGCCATAGGTTGCCAGGACGACCAGCCAGAGGATGCCGAGGAGGAAATCGCGCCCCGGCGGCGGGGCAAGCCCGCCCGAGGCCGCGGCGAAGGGCGCGAAAAGCAGCGCCGCCCACAGGCATTGCAGCGCCAGCCTTTGCGCCACATGCAACTCCACCGCCCGGCCTCGCACCTGCAGGACGGTCGAAAAGGCGAAAGCCACCATGCCCAGGATCGGCAGGACATAGGCCCAGGCCGGGGCCGTCCCCAGCGCCAGCGCATCGCCCGAAACCGCCAGCACCCCGAAAAGCGCGATGCCGGTACCGAGCCATTGCCGCCCGCTGAGAGGCTGGCCCAGCATCGGGGCCGACAGCGCTGCGATGGCCAGGGGCACCAGATCGGCCATCAGCGCGACAAGGCCGGTCGGCACGCGCTGCCCGATGGCCAGCGCAAAGCCGCCGAGGTAGAGGAACATGCCGAGAAAGGCGAAAAACCCCTGCTCCAGGACCGCGCGCGCGGTGATCCTTGGCCCGCGCAGCAGGGCCAGCGGCAAAAGCCCGAGGCCCGAGACCAGGCTGCGCCAGAACAGCACCTGCGGCACGCTGGCGACATCCGAGGTGAAGCGGACACCGACGAAACCCGAGCTCCAGGTAAGGATCAGACCGGTGGCAAGCACCACGAACAGCAAGGGTGAGGGGCGCAGGGTCATGGTGTGACCCTGCCAGAGTGGCCGGCATCCTGCACCGGGCAGCCACGACACCTGCGGGGCCGATTGCGACGATCTCAGGGGGCGGATCTACCACCTGCCCAGAAAGCCGAAGAATGCGAGGCAGATCACCATGGCCAGCAGAACCAAGCCCGCGATCAGGTCAAAGGGCGGACCGGCCAGCAAGCCGGCAAAGATCAGGGCGCTGGCCGCCACCCCGGCCCGCATCCGGCCCTGCAAGCGCGGTTGGCCGATGAAGGACAGCACCAGAAAGACAAGGGCGGCAAAACCTGCCAGCGCATTCCATCCCATCAGCATCTGCACATCCCTCTGGCCCGTTCCGTGGGGCTTCATGCCACAAAACAAAACGCCCGCAGCTTGCGCTGCGGGCGTTTCGGTTTCCCGGCTGGGAAAGCTTAGCGACGCAGGCCGAGGCGAGCGATCAGGGCGGCGTAACGGGCGTTGTCCTTGGACTTCAGGTAGTCCAGGAGCTTGCGGCGCTGTGCCACCTGCATCAGCAGGCCGCGACGCGAATGGTTGTCTTTCTTGTGCGACTTGAAGTGTTCGGTCAGGGTCGCAATCCGCGAGGACAGGATGGCAACCTGAACTTCCGGCGAGCCGGTGTCGTTCTCTTTGGTCGCGTATTCCTTGATCAGGCGGGCTTTTTCTTCAACAGTGATCGACATCGGGATCTCCTAGGTTGAGTGTGACGGCACGAGCCGGGATGTCGTCCAGCAAGGCCCTTGGCATCCCTCCGCGAGGGGGATGCGGGCCTATAGGGGGAAAAGGGCGAAAAGGAAAGCGGATTCGTGTTGGGACGGCCGCTGCGCCTGTGGCAAGCCTGCGCCTCCGGCGGGGATATTTGGACCAAAATGAAAGCCGCAGAGGCGGGAGGGAGCCCCGATCAGAGGCCAAGTACGTCCATCATGTCATAGCGGCCGGGCTTCTGGTCTAGGCCCCAGAGGGCGGCGCGGAGTGCTCCGCGGGCGAAGATGCCGCGGTCGGTGGCGACGTGGCGCAGCGTGATGCGCTCGCCATCGGCGGCGAAGATCACGTCATGCTCGCCGACGATATCGCCGCCCCGGATGGCGGAGAAGCCGATGGTGCCCCGGGTGCGCGCGCCGGTGATGCCGTCGCGGCCGGAGACCTTGGCCTCCTCGAAGCTGATGCCACGGCCTTGGGCCGCGGCCTGGCCCAGCATCAGGGCGGTGCCCGAGGGGGCGTCGACCTTCATGCGATGATGCGCTTCGACGATCTCGATGTCCCAATCCTCATCGAGGGCCTGGGCGATCTTTTGCGTCAGGCGGGTCAGGATGTTGACGCCAAGGCTCATGTTGCCGGCCTGGATGATCACCGCATGGGGGGCGGCGAGATCGAGGCGGCGGTGGTGTTCGGGCTCGAGTCCCGTGGTGCCCACGACATGGACGAGGCGGGCCTGGGCCGCGAGGCCGGCAAAGGCCACAGAGGCTGCGGGCGAGGTGAAATCGACCAGCGCCCGGGCGCGGGCAAAGGCGGGCAAGGGGTCGTCGGAGACCGTCACCCCCAGATCGCCGAGGCCCATGCAGGCGCCGATGTCGCGGCCGAGCCATTGGTTGCCTGCACGCTCGATGGCGCCGACCAGCTGCCAGCGGTCGGACGCCAGGATCAGACGGATCAGGCTTTGCCCCATCCGCCCTGAGGCGCCGGTGACCACGATGCCGGGCTTGTCGCTCATCTTTGCCTCCTGAAACTTGAGGGCTTTTCGCCCAGCGGCGGGCACTTTGCAAGGAAAACGGCGCGGATTTGCGGCAGAAGGCCGCGATGGACGCCAAAGCCTGCCGGAGCGGCCCGGCCGCCGGGCCTTGCAGTTGCGGTGGCGGCGAATTCGGCCTAAAGGAGCGCCATGGTCAAACAAACATCCCGTGGGCCCGGCCAGCGTCAGCTGCGCGTGGGCGAAATGATCCGGCGCCGCTTGTCGGAGATTCTGTCGCGTGGCGAGATCCACGATCCGGCCTTCGACGCCATGTCGATCACGATCGGCGAGGTCTCGGTTTCCTCCGACCTCAAGATCGCGACGGTCTATGTCATGCCTCTGCTGGGCAGCGGCGACATCAACCTCGCGATCGAGGCGCTGTCGCGCCACAAGGGGATCATCCGCAAGAAGGTCTCCGAAGAGGTCATCCTGCGCCATGCCCCCGATCTGCGCTTTCGCCGGGACGAGACCTTTGACCGGCTGGACGAGACGCGGCGGATGTTCTCTGACCCGGCGGTGCTGCGCGATCTGGCGGCCCCCGAGGACGGTGAGGACGATCCGACCAGCGACGCGTAGGGCGATGCGGAGTTTTCTGCTTGCCTTGGCGCTGATGGCCAGCCCGGCGGGGGCGGCTTGCGTCACCTCGACCTTCGAGGGCACGCCCTTCACCACCTGCGAGGCGCGGGCCGGGCAGGACCTGCGCCTGTTCCTGGATGATGCCGCGGGCCGGCCCTTTGGCGGCTTTGCCGGCATCGATGCCGATCTGGCACCCAAGGGTCGCCATCTGGCCTTCGCGATGAATGCCGGCATGTTTCAGGAAGACCAGTCGCCGGTCGGGCTTTACATCGAACAGGGCCAAGAGAAGCACCGGATCGTCACCTCGGACGGGCCGGGCAACTTTGGCCTCTTGCCCAACGGCGTCTTCTGCATCGGGCCGCGCCTGCGGGTGATCGAGAGCCGCGCCTTTGCCGCGAAGCCCGCCAATTGCCGCTATGCGACCCAATCGGGGCCGATGCTGGTGATCGACGGCAAGCTGCACCCGGCGTTTCAGCCGGATTCGGCGTCCTACCACATCCGCAACGGGGTTGGGGTCAGCCGCGATGGGCGCAAGGCCTGGTTCGTCATTTCGGATTCGGCGGTGAATTTCGACCGCTTCGCCCGGTTCTTCCGCGACGCTTTGGGGGCCACCAACGCGCTTTATTTCGACGGCTCGGTCTCGCGGCTTTATGCGGCGGATCTGGGGCGGCGCGGCACGGGCTTTCCCGTGGGGCCGATCGTCGGTCTGGTCGAGGAGAACTGAAGCATGGGACGTGCCAAGAAGGGCCGCAAACTGTCGGGCTGGCTGGTGGTGGACAAGCCGGCGGGTCTGGGCTCGACCGATGTGGTCAACAAGGTGAAATGGCTCTTGAAGGCGCAGAAGGCGGGCCATGCGGGCACGCTGGACCCGGCGGCGACCGGGGTTCTGGCGCTGGCCTTCGGCGAGGCCACCAAGACCGTGGCCGTACTGACCGATGCGTTGAAATGCTACCGGTTCGAGGTGACCTTCGGGGCCGAGACCTCCACCGACGATGCCGAGGGCGAGGTGCTGGCGACCAGCGACAAGCGCCCCTCGACCGAGGCGATTGCCGATGCCCTCGCCGCTTTCCGCGGCGAGATATTGCAGGTGCCGCCGCAGGTCTCCGCCGTGAAGGTCGATGGCGCGCGGGCCTATGACCTTGCGCGCGAGGGCGAAGTCTTTGAACTGGCCGCGCGGGCCCTGTGGGTGGAATCCCTGGAGATCATCGAGCGTCCCGATGCCGATCATGTCGTCTTGGAAATGGTCTGCGGCAAGGGCGGCTATGTCCGCGCCATCGCCCGCGATCTGGGCCGCGCCCTGGGCACCTTGGCCCATGTCCACTGGCTGCGCCGCACCTGGTCGGGGCCTTTCGACGCCGAAGACGGACTGAGCTGGGACGAGATCCTGCGGCTTGGCGAAGAGGGCTTGCTGGAGAGCCGGCTTTTGCCGATCGAGGCCGCCCTGGCCGATATGCCGATGGTCGAGGCCACCGCCGATGGCGCGCGCCGGATCAAGCTCGGCAACCCCGGGACGGTCTTCGAAAGCCCGGTGTATGACGGGCCGGTGCTGGAGGGCGAAGAGGTCGAGGTTTGGGCCGCGCATCAGGGCCAGGCCCTCGGGCTCGGCGTGGTCAAGCTGGGCATGTTCCACCCAAGCCGCGTTTTCGTGCTGGATGCGGAATGACGCTCGGGCTGGTCACGCGGGCGCATCAGAAGGGCGATGCTGCCAGCCTTGCGGTCTATTCGGCGGATGAGGCCTATCGCTACCGGCTGATCCGGGTCTGGGAACCGCAAGGGGAGCGGGCGCTGTTCGTGATGCTCAACCCCTCCACCGCGACCGAGACGCAGAACGACCCCACGGTGGAACGCTGCGAGCGGCGGGCGCGGGCCTTGGGCTTTGGCAGCTTTGCCGTGGCCAATATCTTCGCTTATCGCGCCACCGACCCCAAGGTGATGCGGGCGGCCTCCGATCCGGTCGGCCCGGGCAATGACGCGGCGATTGCGGAGATGGCGGCGCAAGCCGACCGGATCATCTGCGCCTGGGGCACCCATGGCCTGCATCTGGGCCGCGGCGCTGCGGTCGAGGCGCTGCTGCGCGCGACCGGGCGGGATTTGCACCATCTGGGCCTGAGCAAGGGCGGGCTGCCGAAGCATCCTTTGTACATTGGCTACGAGACCCAACCCGATCTGTGGCCGCCGGCCGGGTAAGCGGGGGGTTTCACACCCCCCGCACCCTCCGTGGGATATTTATGGACCAATGAAGGGGGGGCCGGGGGGGGTCAGAAGTCGACCGCGAGGCCTTTGCGTTCCCAGTCGCCGTAGCGGATCGGCTCGAGGCCCTTGGGGCCGCCGAGTTCGGGGGGGAGCGGGGTCTTGTCGACGGCGGCGCGGCGGGCCTCGGCCTCGGCCAGGGCGCGTTGGGCGGCGGGGGGGAGGTCTTGCGGGATGGGGTCGGCGTTCGGATCTGACATGGGCCTCTCCTTGGCTTTGCCGGGCCTATTGTATAAGGCGCAGGGAGATCAGGACAAGGGCGGACGATGGCAGAGGGTTTGACGGCGCGGCGGGCGGTATTGGCTTTGCTGAACGGGGTGCTGGAAAAAGGCGCCTCCCTGGCGGAGCAGGGCGAAGCGCCCCTGGCCGGCCTGTCGCCGGGCGACAAGGCGCGGGCGCAGCGGCTGGCCTCGGCGGTTCTGCGCCAGGCCGAGCCGATCGACCGCATGCTGGGCGCCCATCTGCACAAGGAGCCGCCTTTGGCCGCCCTGAATATCCTGCGGCTGGCGGTGACGGAACTGGCCGAGGGCGGTGCCGCGCATGGCGTGGTGAACTCCGCCGTGGAACTGGCGCGGCGCGACAAGACGACTCAGGGCCTCGCGGGGATGATCAACGCCGTGCTGCGCAAATTCGTGCCGCCGGTGGTGATCGCCGGCCCGGCGCAGCGTCTGCCGGGCTGGATGCGGCAGGCTTTCGTCGCGCGCTATGGCAAGGTTGCGGTGGCGGCGATGGAGGTCGTGCAAGCGGGGACGCCGCCGGTGGACCTGACCTTGAGGGCGGGGACCCTGGCCGAGAGCATCCCGGGCGCCGAGGTCCTGCCGACCGGCAGCCTGCGGCTGGCGCCGGGGGTTCAGGTCTCGGCCCTGCCCGGCTTTGCCGAGGGCGCCTTCTGGGTGCAGGATGCGGCGGCGGCGCTGGCGGTGAAGATGCTGGGCGATGTGACCGGCCTGAAGGTGCTGGACCTTTGCGCGGCACCCGGCGGCAAGACCTTGCAGCTGGCCGACGCCGGGGCGGAGGTCACGGCGCTGGATATCTCGGGCCCGCGCTTGGCGCGGTTGCGCGAGAACCTGGCGCGGACCCGGCTTTCGGCCCGCATCGTGACGGCAGATGCCTTGCAATGGCAGCCCGAGGCGCCGTTTGACGCGGTGCTGCTCGATGCGCCCTGTTCGGCCACCGGCACGATCCGCCGCCATCCCGACCTGCCCTTCCTGCGCCAGGCCTCCGACATTCCCGGTCTGGTCGAATTGCAGGCCCGGCTTCTGGACCGTGCCCTGGGGTTCCTGAAACCCGGCGGGCGGCTGATCTACTGCACCTGCTCGCTGCTGCAGGACGAGGGCGAGGCGCAGGTGGCCGCCGCCTTGGCGCGCCATCCAGGGCTGGTGATGACCAAGCCAGAGGTGACCGGCGTCGAACCGGCTTGGGCGGGCGAGCGCGGTCTGCGGCTGCGGCCGGATTATTGGGCCGAGCGCGGCGGGATGGACGGCTTCTACATGGCTTGCCTGCAGATTCCGGGCTGATGTTGGGTTTGTACTATTTTCGGGCCGCGAAGAGCCGGTAATAGGCCCAGTCGGGCAGGAATTGTGAAAGCCGGAAAAGCCAGGAGAAGGCCGCGGGAAAGCTGCGCTTGAAGTTGTTACCTGCCATAAGGCGCATGATCTGGGCGGCGGCCTGCTCCGGTTCCATCAGGAAGGGCATGGCGAAGGCGTTCTTCGCCGTAAGCCGCGTGCGGATGAAACCGGGGTTGGCGAGTTGGACCTTGATGCCGGTGCCGCGCAGGTCGGCATAAAGGCATTCGGCAAGCGCCATGACCCCGGCCTTGCTCGCCTGATAGCCCAAGGCCCCCGGCAGACCGCGAAAGCCGGAGAGCGAGCCGGTCAGCACGATATGCCCCTGCCCGCGCGCCACCATGCCAGGCAGGACCGCGCCCAGAAGCCTTGCGCAGCCGGTGAAGTTGACCTCGGCCATCTGGGTGAGCTTGTCGGCATCCACCTCTTGCGCGGTCATCGGCCAATAGACGCCGGCGAGCCAGATCATGCCGTCGATCGCGCCCAGCTCGGCGGCAGCCTGAGTCACGGCGGCGCTGTCGCAGACATCCAGCACCAAGGCCCGCGCGCCGGGAATGCTGGCGCAGGCGGCCTCCAGCCGGTCAAGGCTGCGGGCCGACAGGATCAGATCGGCCCCGGCGGCATGCATCTGGCGGGCCAGCGCAAGTCCCAGGCCTTCGGAGGCGCCGACCAGCCAGTAGCGTTTGCCTTGCAGCCCGGTCATGTCGAACCCAAGGGAGCCGGGCGCATGGTCGCGATCAACTCGGCCACCGTGATGCCGAATTTGCGGAACTGGCTGCGGTTCAGGATCGTGCCATTGGGGGCGAGGTACATCCAGTCTTCCACATCCAGAAGATGGCCGCCCGCCTCGACCGGCAGGCGCAGGCGGTAGCGCATCTGGCAGGCCGGGCCCTCGCAGCGGCCGATGCCCGGGCCGACGAGATCCTCAGCCTCGGCACGGATCTGGCCGCTGTTGGACAGGGTCAGATCCCAGGCGCGGTTCTGGGTGCTGCCGTTGTCATAGGTGAAATCCTCGGTCAGGCGGGCGCGGTTGCCGGTCCATGTCCCCGCCATATCGGCCACGAAGCGCGAGGTCGGGCGGCCGAAGGGGCCGTAGATCATCCCCTCGCACAGGATCGGGCCCGCGAGGTGCTGGCGCGGGTCGAACTGCGGGCCCTTGCCGGCGAAATCGGCGAGGCGCTGGCTGCGAAAGCCGGCGAGCCGGGGCAAGGCCAGCGCCGCGCCGAGGCTGGTGGCCAGGCCTGCGACAAAGCCGGTGGCGAGTAGGGGCAGCATTACGAGACCTCGGTTTCAGGGGGCGGCGGGCGGGGGCGGAAGACCGCGCCCTTGACCCAGAGTTTCAGCGCCTGCCAATGGATCAGCGCCAGCACGCGGCGCGCACCAAGCGGGCGGCGGAGCATGGCGGCCATGAGGCTCGCATTGGTCAGGGGGCGCAGGGGGCCGACCAGCGTGGCGGTCAGACCTTCGGCGCCGGCGGTGAAGTCGATGACGATGCACAGGCGGTCTTCGCGCAGGTCGATCCGGAAGACATAGCCGCCCGCCACGGTCTGGAAGGGCGAGACGTGGAAGATCTTTTGCGCGGTCAGCCGGTCTTCGGGGCCGATCGGCTCCAGATCTTCCCGATGGCACAGGTAGGAATGGCGGTCGCCGTAGGTATTGGTCACCTCGGCGATCAGGACCCGCAGGCCGCGCGGGTCTTCGCAGAGCCAGAAGGCCACCGGGTTGAAGACATGGCCCAGAATCCTGGGCTGGGCCAGAAGGCGGATGCGGGCGGGGTCGGGCAAGCCGTGGCGGGCCAGAACCTCGCGCACCCAGAGGGCGCCCCTGCCCTGCCCCGGCGCGCCGCCATGGTCGGCATCGTGGACCGAAGCCAGATTGCGGCGGTTGCGGGAGAAGAGGCCGGGGCCGCCCGAGCCCTCGGCATCCAGCAGGATGTAATCCACGCCATAGCGGAAGACATTGGCGATTGCCCCCTTGCGGGCATGGACGGTGTGGCCGGCAAGGTGGAGCGGGGCGGTCATGCGGCCTCACGCAGGGGCAGGCTGGCGCGCAGCGCCGTGACCACCTCGGCGGCCGAGGCGAAGCCGTCCTCGTGAAAGCCGTTGCGCATCCAGGCACCGCAGAACCAGGTCGAGGAGCGCCCGTTCATCGCCCGGATCATGCCTTGGGCATCCAGCGCGGCCTGGTCAAACACCGGGTGGCGGAAGGTCTTGACCGCATGGATCAGCTCGTCACGGATCGGGCGGTTGGGGTTGAGGGTGACGAACAAGGGGTCGTCATGGGGGATCGGCTGCAGCGAGTTCATCCAGTAGGTCAGGTCGATGCGGTCCGGGCGCGGCCCGGCCGGTTCGGCATAGTTCCAGCTGGACCAGGCCCGGCGCGAGCGCGGCATCTGGCCGGGATCGGCGTGCAGGATCGCCTCGTTCGGCTGATAGCGCACCGCCGACAGGGCCGCGCGTTCGGTGGGCGTCGCGTCCGACAAGAGGCGCAGGGTGTCGTCGGAATGGGTGGCGAAGATCACATCATCGAAGGCCTCGATCAGACCACCCTCGGCCTTGATCGTGACGCCCTGCGGCACCCGGCGCACGGCGGAGACCGGGGCCGACAGGCGGATGTCAACACCGCGCCGCGCCAGATCCGCCTCCAGCCGCGAGACATAGGCGATCGAGCCGCCCTTGACCGTATACCATTGATGATGCTTGAAAACCCCCATCAGCCCGTGGTTTTTGAAGAAGCGGATCAGCGCCTCGGCCGGGAAATCCATGATGCCGGCGGCGGGAGTGGACCAGATGGCGCCGGTGAAGGGGGCGATGTAATTGTCGCGGAAGGCATCCGACAGGCGCATGGTGGACAGCAGCGTGCCCAGCGTCATGCCTTGGGTCAGCACCTGATCCGCCTCGCGGTGAAAGCGCAGGATGTCCAGCATCATGCGGGCATAGCTCGGGTTCAAGAGGTTGCGGCGCTGCGCCAGAAGGGCGTTGAGGTTGCGAAGCCCATATTCCAGCTTGCCGCCCTGGATCGAGCAGCCAAAGCTCATGTCGCTTTCCACCATCGGCACGCCAAGCTTGTCGAAGAGCCCGCAAAGCAGCGGGTAGTTCACCCGGTTGAAGACGATGAACCCCATGTCGACCGGCTGATCGCCCCTTTTGCCCGCCATCACGGTATGGGCATGGCCACCAAGCCGCGCCCCCGCCTCGAACAGGACCACCGCATGGTCGCCGGCCAGCAGATGCGCCGCCGCCATGCCGGAGATGCCGCCTCCAATGACAGCGATGCGGCGGGGCGGGGCGGAGGGGGTCTCGAACGGCATGGCAGCTCCCTTGTGGTTTGAAGATGTTACGCGGGGCGGCGGCGATTGGATCAGTACGGCGACCGCCCGGAGATTTTCAGAGGCAGGAGGTTTCGGGGTCAGGAGGTTTCAGTTCGAGATCAGGCGTTGTGATCCAGTTACGCGGGGGCTGCGTAGAAGTTTCATGTGGATGGAACAGCACCCTTTTCAATTTCGGCATGGACGGCAAGAGCCGCGCCCTTATGGTGCGCAGGGGATTGCGGGGGCAAAGGGGACGCAAAGGGTGAACCTGGGCCAAGAGACCGACTGGACGGCGCTGATGCTGGCGGTGCGCGACCGGGGCGACCGCGCGGCCTTTGCGGCGCTGTTCCGGCATTTTGCGCCCCGGGTGAAGGCTTACCTGATGAAATCGGGGGCTGCCGCCGCGCAGGCCGAGGAATGCGCGCAGGACGTGATGGCGACGCTGTGGCACAAGGCGGCGCAGTTCGACGCCGAACGCGCCTCGGTCGCGACCTGGGTCTTCACCATCGCGAGGAACCGGATGATCGACATGATCCGCCGTGACCGCCGCCCGGAACCCGAACCCGCACCCTGGGACCGCTCGGAAGAGCCGGATCAGGCCGAGATTTATGCCGCGACCGAGGAAAGCCGCCTCTTGACCGCCGCCCTGGCCGAGCTGCCCGAAAAGCAGCGCAGCCTGATCCAGCGGGCATTTTATGGCGACCTCTCGCATTCTGAGATCGCCTCGGAAACCGGATTGCCTCTGGGCACGATCAAATCGCGGATCAGGCTGGCCTTGGACCGCCTGCGCCTCCGCTTGAGTGAAAGCTGACGATGATGCAGATCAGGCACCACCTGAACGACGCCCTGTTGCTGGACTATGCCGCCGGCACCCTGCCCGAGGCCTTCGGGCTGGTCGTGGCCACCCATATCTCGATGTGCGACGACTGCCGCGCCCGGGCCGCGGCCTTCGAGGCCCTGGGTGGTGCGGTTCTGGACGCGACCCCTTCCGTCGCGATGAGTGACGAGAGCCTGTCGCGCGCCATGGCCCGGCTCGACATTCCGGTGATCTCGGCGCCGCGCCCCTCGCCGCGCCGCAGCGGGTCGCTGCCCGCGCCGGTGCTGGATTATATCGGCGGCGATCTGGATCAGGTGAAATGGCGCAATCTGGGGATGGGGGTGCGGCAGGCGATCCTGCCGACCTCGCGCCGCGCCTCGGCTCGACTCTTGTTCATTCCGGCGGGGCAAGCGGTGCCCGACCACGGCCACCGCGGCACCGAACTGACCCTGGTCCTGCGCGGCGCCTTCCGCGATGCGACCGACCGCTTCGGGCCGGGCGATGTCGAGATTGCCGGCGAGGAGCTGGAACACACGCCCGTGGCCGAGCCGGGCGAGGATTGCATCTGCCTGGCCGCGACCGACGCGCCTTTGCGGTTCAACGCGTTCTTGCCGCGGTTGTTGCAGCCCTTGTTCCGGATCTGAAGCCGCGCGCGGCGGATCCGTCGGAGCGGGGGGTTTCACACCCCCCGCGCCCCCCGTGGGATATTTATGGACCAATGAAAGGGGGGTTGGGGGGGAAAGCCGGGCTAGAGGACGACGATGCCGCTGTGTTTGGCCTTGAATTCGGGCTCGACATGGATGGTGACGATGCAGCCTTCGACCAAAGCCTTGAGGCCCGCTTCGACACGGTCGCACATGTCATGCGCCTCGGACACCGTGATGGCGCCGGGGACGACGAGGTGAAACTCGATGAAGGTGGCGGCGCCAGCGGCGCGGGTGCGCAAATCATGCGCCTCGACCGCGCCGACCGCCTCCACCGCGATGACGCGGCGCACCTCGGCCAGAACGTCGCCCGAGAGCGATTCGTCCAGCAGGCCCGACAGGCTTTCCTGCATGACCCGCCAGCCCGACCACAGGATGTTCAGCGCCACGAGCGCCGCCAGCGCCGGGTCAAGCCAGGACCAGCCGGTCTCGATCGCCAGAAGCACGCCGAGGGTCACGACGACCGAGGAAACAACGTCAAGATAAAGGTGCTTGCCATCGGCCACCAGCGCCGGCGAGCGCGCCCGCCGCCCGTGGTGGATCAGCACCCAGGCCCAGACCGCATTGAGGACCGAAGCCACGCCATTGACCAGCAGCCCGCGCAGGGGGGCGTCCAGCGTACGGGGGGTCATCAGCCCGCCCCAGGCCTGATGCAGGATCACCAAGGCCGCCACGATGATCATCACGCCTTCGAGGATGGCCGAAAACAGCTCTGCCTTGTGGTGGCCATAGGGATGGTTGGCGTCGGCCGGCAGGGCCGCGACCCGGATCGCGACCAGGGCCGCGATCGCCGTCACCACGTTGACCGTGCTTTCCAGCGCATCCGACAACAGCGCGACCGAGCCCGTCATGGCCCAGGCCACCAGCTTCAACCCCAGGACCACCAGCCCCAGGATGATGCTGCCGATCCCGATTTTCACGACTCTGGACATGACCGGCCCCCTTGGGTCTTGCGAAAGAAGCGCGACCTAACGCAGGCCTTCCCCGGGTTCAAGCACCTTGGCAAGCTGCATCTGCAGCATGGCGGTGTTATCCCCCACTTTCCTCTTGAATCGCGACAAGAACAGGCGCATATGGCCGCCACGCCTGCGACCCCTTCGGACGCGGGCCAACCCTATTTGGAGAGACCATGGCCAAGGAAGAACTTCTCGAATTCCCCGGTGTCGTGAAAGAACTCCTGCCCAACGCGACATTCAAGGTTGAACTCGACAATGGCCATGAATTGATCGCGGTGATGGCAGGCAAGATGCGCAAGAACCGCATCCGCGTTCTGGCCGGTGACAAGGTGCAGGTCGAAATGACCCCCTACGACCTGTCGAAAGGTCGCATCAACTATCGGTTCAAGTGAGCACGGACCGGACCCCGGGCGCCGCCTTGCGGCCCCGCCCGTGCGGAAAACCCCCGTACGGAAGAGTATCGTGAGACTTATTCTCGGATCTGCCAGCCCGCGTCGGAAAGAACTTCTGGCGCAGCTGGGAATTGTGCCGGACGCGGTCCAGCCCCCCGACATCGACGAAGACCCCAAGCCCCGCGAACTGCCCCTGCCCTATTGCGCCCGCATCGCGCGCGAAAAGGCTCTGGCGGTTGTGGCCGAACCCGGCGATCTGGTGCTTTGCGCCGACACGACCGTGGCCATCGGCCGCCGCATCCTCGGCAAGCCCCGCGATGCCGCCGAGGCGGCGGAGTTTCTGACCGCCCTCGGCGGGCGGCGGCATCAGGTGATCACCTCGGTCGCGCTGCGGCTGGGTGACCGGCTCTGGAGCCGCGATTGCGTCTCGGCCGTCAAGATGAAACGGCTGTCGGATGCCGAGCTGAACACCTACCTCGCCGCGGGCGACTGGCAGGGCAAGGCGGGTGCCTACGGCATCCAAGGTGCGGCGGGCGCATTCATCCCGTGGATTTCGGGCAGTTTCACCGGCATCGTCGGCCTGCCCCTTGCCGAAACCGCCGCCCTTTTGCAGGCTGCGGGCTATCCGGTGTGGAGGGCGTCATGAAGGGCCGAGTGATCATTCTGGACGAGATCGCGGGCCGCAAGGCCGCGGCCCTGGTCGTGGACGGCGTTCTGCAGGATCTGCTGATCGACCCCGAGGATGACACCCCCCTGACCGGCGCCATCTACCGCGCCGTGGCCGACCGCCCGATGAAGGGCATGGGGGGGATGTTCGTCAAACTCCCCGGCGGCGAATCGGGCTTTCTGCGCCAGACCGATGGCCTGGCCCCCGGGCAGCGCCTGCTGGTACAGGTCACCGGCCCGGCCGAGCCGGGCAAGGCCCTGCCTGTCACCTCGCGGCTTCTCTTCAAGGGCAAGCTTGCCATCGTGACACCGGGTGCCCCCGGCATCAACATCTCGCGCCGGATCCGCGACGAGGCCATGCGCGACGATCTGCAGGCGCTCGCCGATGAGGCCATGTCCGGCGCCGATCCGCAGCTCGGCCTGATCGTGCGCTCCGCCGCTGAGGCCGCCGAGCCGGAGGATCTCACCGCCGAGATCGCCGAACTGCGCGCCCTCTGCGCCGCGGTGCTGGCCGACCTCGACGGCGGGCCCGAACTGCTTCTGGAAGGCGCCAGCGCCCAGGACACCGCCTGGCGCGACTGGAGCGACCCGGCGCCGGATGAGGTCGTCGAGGGCGGCTTTGAAAGCCATGACGTGATCGACCTGATCGACGCGCTGCGCACGCCGCGGGTGCCGCTGGGCGAAGGCCACATGATGGTCGAGCCGACCCGCGCCCTGCTGGCGGTCGATGTGAACACCGGCAACGACACCTCGCCTGCCGCCAGCCTCAAGGTCAACATCGCCGCCGCCCGCGACCTGCCGCGCCAGCTCCGCCTGCGCGGCCTTGGCGGCCAGGTCGTGGTGGATTTCGCGCCGATGGCAAAGAAAGACCGCGCCATCCTCGACCAGGTCATCAAGGCCGCCTTCAAGGCCGAGGGCGGCGAAGCCAACCTCGCCGGCTGGACGACGCTGGGCCTCTACGAGCTGACCCGCAAGCGCGACCGTCTGCCGCTCGCGACGCTCCTGCCATGAGCTGCCCGATCTGTGGCAAGGCGGTGGATGCCAAATACCGCCCCTTCTGCTCGCGACGCTGTGCCGACGTCGACCTCGGCCGCTGGCTGACCGCCTCCTATGTGGTGCCCGGCCCCGAGGTCGAGGACGACCTGCCCCCCGAAGAGACCGAGCCCCCGCCGCGCCGCCCGCAATAGCCTCAACCGCACGCCGACCTTAATGAT
The DNA here is from genome assembly GCF_056403335.1 of Rhodobacter sp. P2_H5. Taxonomy (NCBI): domain Bacteria; kingdom Pseudomonadati; phylum Pseudomonadota; class Alphaproteobacteria; order Rhodobacterales; genus Rhodobacter; species Rhodobacter sp. P2_H5. The sequence continues at coordinate 367,715 of NZ_JBFUFS010000004.1, forward strand.
GCTCCCGACGCATTTTTCTTGCAAACCCCTCTGGACAGCCCCGATCCCCTGACGTATCAGACCGCCACCCGCAGGGAAGCCAACCGGCCACCTGACATGGGCCCAGATAGCTCAGTTGGTAGAGCAGCGGATTGAAAATCCGCGTGTCGCTGGTTCGATTCCGGCTCTGGGCACCATCTATATCCTTAAAATTGCAGCAGATTTTTTGGCGCTCAGCTTAGCGCTTTGCTTGATGCCGAAGCTGGGCAACATATGGGCAACAATTTCTGATCGACAGGCTGATCCAACAATGAAGACCGGAACCGAGTCTTCGGTACGACATTTGCGTCCCCATCCCATGAGACACACTCCGAGGCCATGACTATAGGGAGGCATATGAAATCAGAACAAGGACTCCCACACCATGAACCAGCCTTCCCCGTCATCTAACGAACTCGGAGTGCCTCACTTCCTTTCCGTTGAGCAAGTTGCGAGGCGCTACGACGTATCGACCGATAGTATCTGGCGCTGGGTGCGGAAAAACAAGTTCCCCGCGCCTGTGCGTGTTGGGGGTGGCACCACGCGCTGGCGTCGCAAGGACATCATAAAGCATGACGGCGCTTTGAGGTGCTGCTTCATGACCAGCATGCCGTTTTTCTTGGCGGCTTGATTTTGAACAGGGAGGGGGCGGCAATGTGAGTCGCCCCCTCAGGGAGCGGCTCGTTCTTCCGCTACACGCCTCATCCCGCGTCGAGCAACGCCCTCAGCCTGCGCACGCGCTCAGGTGTGGCCTTCGGGTCGCGACCGCCTGAGATGACGCGAATGAACTCGACCCAGGTCTTTTCGTTCTCCGACAGCTGATCCCACTGACCCTCGGGTGATGTCGGAAGCATGAAGTGCTGAGAGTTCATTTCGCGAAGATCCCTCTCAGAACGGAACGTGAGCGGGCGGTGATACGAGGGTCGGAATTGCCCGATGCGTCGCATATCTCATCGAGCCAGCCGCGCTCGTGGACTGTTACGGGTGTGCCAAAACACTCGATGATGGCATTCGATGCTGTCACCCCGACTGACTGATCCAGTGACAGGCGCATCAGGTAGGCGGGGTCAGCCTCCAGTGCCTTTGCCAGGGCGGGCACGCGGTCGAGGGGTATCTTGTTCGCGCCGGACTTCAGCAAGGAGAGCATGTTCGCGTTGATGAAGCCTGCCTCCTGGGCGATCTCCTTCTGGGACTTGCGGTGCTTAAGGTCCCGCATACGGTCTATGAGAAAGGTCGCAGCAGCGGTCTTTTCGTGGGGGTTGGTCACAGTTTTCTCCGGTCTGTTTCGAGGTAACACCTTGATACAGTGTGCAGAGACCCCGGTCGGGTGGGGACATGTTGCCGGTCGCAGAAAGCATCGAAGTCTTAGAAAAAACAGGTCTGGTCGATGGGGACGCGTTCTGGCGCCACAGGTCAGGACAGACCAACCCTCCGGGTTCAATTTTGGAGCGCTTGGGCGTGCTGGCTTCTTATCCGACCGAATGCGGCTCAAAGTGCTCGGCCGCCAAGGTCCTGACTCTAGTCCCGAACCTTCACGACGATGTGCCCCAAGTCGGTGTTCGGACCCCAGTCCCGATGCATCAATTCCCCATTAACTACGTAGAGATTAAGAATTTCGTAGGTAACGACTTTGTCGTCTTGTCTAAGCCAGAGCCATGGCCCGGTTGGTTGGTAGACAATGCCCATCATTGTTGGGTCGCCAGTTGCGACAACCTCTTGCACCAGCTTGTAGACCGTATGGAAATCCGTGATCCGCTCATCAGCGAAGTAGCAACCGCCTTCCATACCAATTCCCGCCAATGCAGCAATCCCAGCAGCAGCAATAGTGACGGGTGCAGAAAGGACAGAGGCTACAGCACCGATTCCTGCCCCCGTCCCACCCATGATGCCAACGGTGCCGGCGGCCGAGGCGCCTGCAGCGGTTGAACCAAGCATCGTAGCTCCGGTTGTAAAATTTGTGATCAAATAGACACCAGACGCCTGCATCGCCAAATTCGTGGAGGCAACAACGACCGCTCCGCCAACGACTTCTGTCGCTTGCATGCTCCCGATCAAAGAGCTCAACCTGTAGTCACAAATTCCTGCAGAGGCAGGAAGCGCGAGGGCTCCGAACAATGCAAATGAAGAGATCAGCGTCTTGATTTTTTGCAACTCCCCCTCCCCGGGTTCAACAATCATCACAAAAGTGTGGTGTCTATCATAGGTTGTTTCAATACCAAGGTTGAAAGATAAGGAGGCCGGAGTGCTATAGCGAGATCGTCAGGTGTAGCTCTCAAGGGCGAACGAGAGGGATAAGCCTCCACTCTGTTGGTCTCTTTAGCTGGAAAACTGCTTAGCTCTGCAATTGAAGCTGTTTCGCCAACTCAGGCATCCGCTTCAGCGCGTCCGCGATGGCACTGCGCCAGGCTGGACCCTTGGACAAGGCGTCGTGGTGCGCCTCGGTTAGGGCGTGGGGGTCTTCTTTAGCCAGCACACGGATCAGGAAGGCGGCTTGGGACCGGTCTTTCTGCGCCTTCTGAACGGCATCAAAGCCAAGACGGCGCTCGGACACTATCAGCTTGTGGATCGCGAAACGTTCCGGCCGGGGAACCTGGATCAGCGCGCCGGAACGGTAGAGCAGCGGCACGGTCAGCGGCTCGGCGATCAGATAGTTTAGGAAGTGCAGCGACTGGGCACTGACGCCCAGGGCGGGCAGGTCGCGCAGTCCCTGTTCATCGTCAAACGACGGGGTCAGGAACTCGACCAGCGTCTGCTGCTTGGTCTGACGCCACCGCCAGACCTTGCGATCCAAGGCTGACGGCAGCGGTTCGAAGTCAAGGCCGCTGAAAACGTCGGCCATGGCTGGGTCAACCTGATCCTGCACTGCCACCGACAGACGTTCAAAGCTGGCGATGTCGATGTCGTTGGTCTGGGCCGCCTGATCTGCCCCGATCCTGACGCCCAGCACGCCTTCATAATGTCGGAAGGCATGCGTGCCGACGATGGTGCCCCCAAGGCGAAAGACCCCCGCCCGTGCCATCGCTGTCAGGATCTGCCCTGTGGCCAAGTCGGGTGTCAGATAGCCTTCGCTTCGCAGAAGCCGGACAAGACGCGCTGTCTCGACCTGACGGTCCCTGGACAGGGCGCGGAGGGCCTCGTGACGTTCAAGGCGGTGCCGAAGGTCTTCGGAATCGTCACCCAGATACCGATCGACCACTTTGTCGCCGACCCGGTAGCGGTCATACCAATAGGCGCGACCGCCCTGATGTCGCAAAGTCGGTTTGCCCCTGATGTCGGAGACTGCGTCTTCCTTGAGCAGGCGCAGAAGATCCTGCCAGGCAGATTGTCCGGTCATGCTGAGGTAGCGAAGGGGAGGCAGAGCCATGGCGCACCACACGGAAGATTATTTGTGTGGTATACCGCAGATCGACGGACCGCACCACGCAAACTTTCTTTCGTGTGACAGATCCAGCATGAGCGGGCACTTCGCAAGTTTCCCTCCCCAGCCAGTCCTGATATCAGCACGCTTCCTGCAGAGAGCTCGCCAAGGGGTTTCTGGGTGAAATAACTTAACACGACCAAATAAGTCGTGTTAAGTTTGGCCCATGAAATGTAACATTTCGGCTTTGATCGAGGCAAACCGAGTCCAATTCCAAGCGCAAACTTAACATTCCGAGGCTGCACCTTACCAAAAATGTTAAGCAAAAACCCTGCAATCGTTGAGGCTTTCTGACCTGAGCCCCGTCTTCCCTCCGGGATTGGGGAGAGTCCTTGGGTTGCTTTCTGGGCCTATGCGGCCATCATTTCCAGTCTGATCTTCGTGGCAAACTCGGCAGGTGGGATGTTCCCGAGGGCCGAGTGGGGTCTGTGGTGGTTGTAATCCTCCTTCCAGGTGGTGATCTGGACTCGGGCATCGGTCAGGGTCGAGAACAGCACCTCGTTCAGGAACTCGTCCCGAAAGCGGCCGTTGAAGCTCTCG